>NZ_JBHNPP010000012.1:0-163079 GCF_042436695.1 Flavobacterium sp. HJSW_4 | reverse complement strand
CAACATTAAGTTTTTCGTTTACAACGATTCCGGTTACTTTTTGCTGCATTCCTTTTCGCATCACATGAATTTTTTCAGGATGAACGATAAAACCTTCTGCTTCGATTATTTTTTTTACGAAATGTAATAAACGCGAAATATTTTGGCTGTTTTCCTGAGTGGTAGAAAAACTCATGTCGTCTGCATAACGCGAATAGCTGAAGTTCAATTTTTTAGCTAATCCGTTTATTTTTTTGTCCAGCTTATATACAATTAAATTGCTAATTGCCGGACTTGCAGGCGAACCTTGCGGTAATTTGCGCTCGCCAGCCTGAACGTAATAGGTAACGCCGTCTAAGGTTGTTTCGTTAATTTCAGAATACGTGCAAACTAAACCTAAAATCGTAGCAACTTCCTCAGAATAACCTATTTTACAGAATAATCCTTTTACTCTTTTATAAGTTATAGTTGGAAAAAAATCTTTTAAATCGATATTAACAACAATGTCTTTGTTAATGTGCGGTTGTGCATTGGTTACAATAGAACGTTCTTTTATAAAACCATTTGCTTCTGCAGTATAAGGTATTTTATGAAGTATATTTTCTAAAACCCAAGTTTGAATTTCTTTTAGTTTTGGTTTTGGAGCCGAAATTTTACGTTTGCCACCTGATTTTTTTTCAAGTTCAAAAGTATGGTAATGATTAATTTTAGAAACCTTTCTGTTGTAAGCAAGATACTGTAAAGCTTTTAAATCGATATTCATGCTTTTAGCCAAAGCCAATGCATCTTCAAAAACGGGCAGATTGTATTTTTCTAAAATTGCAGTATTTGCTTCTTTAAAATTTAGCCCTTTTGATACCGTTTCGCCTAAATAAAGAATCTGTTTTTCTTGTAATAATTTCCAGTTTTCAGCTTTATCAAGACGTTTTTGTTCTTGTTTTAATTTGGTTTCGACTCTTTTTTCTTTAGCAGCTTTCATTCTTGCTTTACGCATTTCAAGAATCATCGCTTCTCTATCGTTAAATTTTCTGTCTTGCGCCAAAAGCTCATTCAATTCCTTTTCTATCGTAGCTTCTTGCTTGATAAGGATTTCAGATAGAGTAGGCTGGTCACTAGACTCCCAAAAACCTAAACGCTGCATCTCTTCTAATACGTAGCTATCTTTTGAGGTAGCCCTTATTCTATCATAAATTTGTTGTTTGCTAAGCTGTTCAGACATAATTATAATCGATTTTTTTATTAAAAAAAAAGCCCTATTGCAGCAATAGGGCTTAAAGTTTAAAACCTTCGTATTCTCTAAGGACTATGTCTATCAACTCCCGAGAAAGGGTACTATACGTACAGTTAATCTCGAGGAGGTGGAACCGAAACTGTACGTATAGTACCTTTTCTCATCCATAAGATAGAAGTAGTGCTGAATGTCAAATAATTTTACACCGATGACGAAACATCATCATTTTCTTTTACAAGAAAAAGCAAGGTATTTCTTAAACTCAAAACAAACATAGAAAAAAAGTTTTAATTGAATACCTTAAGAATTAAAAATATAGCGTCTTTTTTAAACTTTTCTTTTGATGTATTTGTAAGTTTTTCATTATGAGGATTTAGCAGATTTAGAAATTATATTATTAAATTGTAAAAATATATTTTCACTAAATTTTTGTTTTTATAAAAGAACTTAGGGTTGTTGTAAATTAAACATTTTTATAATTATTTGTTAAATTAAGAAATAAAAGACTACATTTGTCCTTGTAATTAAAAAACAGAAAAATACATATGACACTTTCAATCGCAAAATATTTTGACCACTTAGCCGGATCACTTCCAGCTAAAGTATCAGGATGCAATATGTATTTTTATGAAAATGAAATTTAAAAATTAGAGTCAAACTCATCATAAAATAGAAAAGCGTCCTCAAAGTAGGGCGCTTTTTTTGTTTTAAATTCGATAGAATGACAAGAAAATAATAGAAAATCAAACCATAACTAAAAAAAACAAAAAAATAAATTGACAAAATGTTTAATGATTAATCAAAATAGCGAAATATAGTCTTGGAGAGTAACCCGATGAGCGACAGCCATTTGATACAAAACAGAAATCTGCACGAGTATGCGGACAGGAATTTCTTTGCTTTTGTTTTGTGTTTAACTAATTGACTATCAATAAAATAATGTTAAAAATAATTTGGAAATATGAATTTTTCCATCATATCTTTGCCAAACAAAATCGAAACAAAGAGTTTCAAATAACAGTGATTTTAAATAATAATAAAATATATAAAATGAAATTTAAAACTAACATACCTAACGCAAAAGGGCTATTAGCGAGTTCGGATCGTGAAGGGACAAACATGTCGGTGCATCATTATAGGCAATAAGATAATTATATCGTATTTGTTATGAAGCACCTTTAATCGGGTGCTTTTTTTATGCTTAGGCTGAAAGGAACAAAGGGGCAGAGGGACAAAGTTTTTAAAAACTTAGCTGCACAGAAAACTGGGAAGATAACGGTGGTTGTTTACCCGCTTTGGATGCGGGAGGTCGCAGGTTCGAATCCTGCTTCCCAGACAAAACAGGAATGGTGAAATGGTAAACACGGCTGATTTAGGATCAGTTTCCTGAGAGTTCGAGTCTCTCTTCCTGTACAAAATGAAAATTTTGCTTTCTACGCAGAATAATTGCGCAGTATTATTTGAATATTTGATTAAGAATCAATGTACGTTCTTTTACAAAATGAAATGACATCAAAGGAAACTTTGATTTAACAATATCAAACAAGCCTTGTTGGGTGTTTCAGTATAGCACCAATGTAGCGGACTTTTCGCGAAAGCGTATTATGTTTTTCTATGCAGCTTGGTTTGGAGGTTTCGATAGTTTTCCAAAAAATTATCTCACAAGGGATCTAAGGGTTGTGGGTTCGAATCCCATTCACAGTAATGTGGTAGCTCAATTTGGATAGAGCATTGGATGTGTTATGCAGGTTCGAATCCTGCACCGAATGTGCTTCGGTTGGACGAATCCGGTAAGTCGACGGGTCTCAAAAACCTGTAACAGTAGAGACCATCACTCTTAAAAAGATGACCATTGAAAAAAACCGATTTGTCTTTGTCAGTGAAATCAAGATTTTCGAATCTGAAATTTCACACTCTGATAAAGCCAGAGCGAATAGCAATGTGTTTTGAAAAGTTTGTATTCTTTTTGATTTGATTGTTAAGAGAATTTGGGGATTCTCTCAACAAAATAGAATCAGAAACAATTCAGACAGACAAAGAACAAACTATCCGTCCGTTTTTCTTAGAGGAGAAAGACAAAGAGGTTTTTTATTAAAAAAAGAAAAAATAGAAGGGAATTAAAGATAATAGAAGAAACATGGTTCAACATGAAACTTGAAACATGAAACAAACAAAACAAAAAAAAATATAACCATGATAAAGAGAATAAAAATAGAAGCGTACCAAGTAGGATTGCTTTTCGAAAATAGAAAATTATTAAAAGTATTAGAAGAAGGAATGCACTGGGTTTTTGGAAACAAAACCGTAATGATTTATGATATGAATGCATCATTTAAGGCTCCATTTGAGTTGAACATTTTATTGCAAAATGAAGTGTTGGCTTCAATGTTAGAAGTTGTTGAGGTTGCAGATAATGAAATTGTTCTGCAATATGTCAACGGAAACTTTAAAGGAGTTCTGCCAGCAGGAAGATATGCATTCTGGAAAGGAATTGTGAAAAATGAATTTACTAGAGCAGACCTTTCTAAGATTGAAATTACGGAAGATATTCCAGTAAATCTTTTAGATCTGCAATTGAAGATTTTTAGCAGAAAATTCATTGTAGCAAGCAACGATAAAGCATTGTTGTTTGTGAATGGAACTTTTGTGAAAGAGTTGAAATCAGGATCATATTATTTCTGGAATAATGGCATTACAATAGAAGTGAAAACTGTCGATACAAGACAGCAGCAATTGGAGATTTCCGGCCAAGAGTTGCTAACTAAAGATAAAGCAGGATTGAGAATCAACTTTTTTGTGAGATACCAAGTTGTTGATATTATGAAAGCTTTGGTCGAAAATAAAGATTTTGAAAAACAATTGTATGTAGCAATGCAATTGGCTTTAAGAGCTTTTGTTGGAGGCTTGACTTTAGATGAATTGTTAACTAAGAAAGATGCAATTGCCGATGCAATTTTAGAAGAAGCAAAAACTAAAATCGAAGATTTAGGTTTGAAAATTTCTGATGCTGGAATAAGAGATGTAATTCTTCCAGGAGATATGAAAGAAATCATGAATCAGGTTTTGGTTGCGGAGAAAAAAGCGCAAGCAAACAGCATTATGAGAAGAGAAGAAACTGCAGCAACAAGAAGTTTACTTAACACAGCAAAGCTGATGGAAGAAAACGAAATGTTGTGGAAGTTGAAAGAGATGGAATACGTAGAAAAAATTGCTGAAAAAATTGGTGAAATCACCATTTCAGGCAGTGGAAACGTAATTGGTCAATTAAAAGAAATCTTCGTAAAGTAAAAATAGAACGATTAGTGTTAAACGCTGAGAGTTTAGTTTAATAATAAAAATTTAAGGATGAATCAAGAAATAGGATTTTCGTCTGGTCTTAATACCGGTCAAACAGATACAGTGGAGTTAAGTGAATCTTCGTTTGCCTCGAATAGAGAAGCAAATTTAGAACGCGCTAACCTATGGAATGGAAAGGCAAATTTTTGGGAAATGAAATATATCATTTAGAGATTTTTCTCTGGTAGAGCAAGGGTGCTTTTGAACTTTTGTGATATTGGATTTCCCAGAAAAGCCTTCGATTTCCTGAGATTCCAAGAATTGCAAAAAAAAAAATACCATGCAAAACAATACACTAGAAATATACAAAAAAGCAATTAGAAATAAATACGAGACAGAAAAAGGCGGTAAATACTTTGATTATTTGTACAAGCCTTCTCGTGGTAAACTTCGTGATTTGTGCTGGCTTATTTTCGAAAATAACCCAACTCAAGATGACTTGAATGTTTTCAAGAATCTATTGGGTTTAGATTTCGATCATACCAAAAAAAATAAGTTCAAGGAAAAGAAAGATAAATTCCGACCTATTGAAACGTTCTTCAAAGGAGAAACAGATCCATCAAACATCGATGCTATAAACATGGCAGCTATTTTGGTTGATTTTGAGCCACGTCCTTTCAAAAAGTTTTACGAAATGTCTAAAACTGAAGAGATAAAATCAGTTAAAAAGCTTGAAAAAGCTAAAGCTGTTTTTGAAAAGAAGAAGAGCGCTGCAAAAAAAGAAAAGCCTGAAAAAAAGTCTAAGAAAAGAAGTTTCTTTCTAGATTTCAAAAGCATGTTTTTCTAATAAAAACAGAATACTCAACAGAAGCCATCAGCATTAAACTGATGGTTTCAATTTAAAAAAATTAAAAATGAAAACTACAGATAAAGTTATTATCATCGATTTAGAAGCCACATGTTGGCAAGGCGCTGTCCCGAGCGGGCAGCAAAATGAAATTATAGAAATCGGTTTGGCTGTATTGGATACAGAAACTGGTGAAATTTCGAAGAATAAAGGAATATTGGTAAAACCACAGCGCTCGAGCGTTAGTTTGTTTTGTACCGAATTAACGACTATTACTGAAGATTTGTTAGACAAAAACGGTGTTAACTTTGAAGATGCCGTCCATCAGTTAGTCGATGAATATAATCCAGATTTGTACACTTGGGCAAGTTACGGTCAATACGATTTGAACATGCTGAAAAAACAATGTAAATCGTTTGGGGTTTCCTATCCAATGGGAGAGGAGCATATTAATGTAAAAGAGCATTTTGCCGAAAAGTTCGGTTTGGTTAAACCAACGGGAATGAATGGAGCGCTTCATTTGCTAAATATTCCATTAGAAGGAACACATCACCGCGGAATTGACGATGCCAAAAACATCGCTAAGATTTTGAATTGGTGTCTTAAAAATTAGAATTTAATTTGTTAATCGCAGTTATCAAAGGATAGCTGATAACTGTAGAAAACTGTAAATCGTTGCATTTACAGTTTTTCGCGTTTTACAATTACTCAAAAACTTAAATCCATTCTCCTGCAGCATTGTAATCATCTGGGAGATAGGTAAGATATTGAACCATTCTTGGATTTTCTCCTTTGTTTGGTGTTGCGCAATGCGGAAGCGCATTATGCCAAATGATAAAATCTCCAGCATCGCCAATAATTGGTTTTGACTGCAATGTTTGTAATGCTTTCTCTCTCGGATTTTCATGAGTTTCAACCTTGTCCAACCATTCATCAATTTGGTTATGAAACCCTGGTACACAATGAAAAGCTCCATCATTTTCTCCGCATTCAGTTAAATAAAGCAATCCTTGAAGGCCGTAAGTAAGAGGCTTTTTTAAACTCATATCCCAATGAAGTGAGTTTCCTAAAAAAGAAAAATTACTTGTTTCTGGAGGGTTAAAACTAACTTTATCAATCGTTTTGTAGATTTTGGTAGTTTTATAAAGCTGTTCATAAGCTTTTTTTATTTTTGGCGAAAAACGGTTGCGGTTTAAGGTTTCATGATCTGAAAAATTAAGCATTAGTCCTTTTTGTTCTTCATGTGGTTTGTACCAGCTTTCTTTTTTATTCGGATCCATTTTTAGATAGTCCCAAATGGCTTTTTGTGTGGCTTCGCAATCTTCTTTAGAAATGACATTTTTAACCACTACATAACCGTTTTGATTCCAAAAATCAAGATCTTCTTGAGATAAAACGTTTTCAGATAAATCCTCTATTTCTGGTGCTGTATTTTGTTTTCTGTTAGTAATCCATGTTTTGAAAGTTTCAAAATTAGGTTTTTCAGAATATAAAAAGCGCAAAGTATCCTCCATTCCAATGCCCAATTGATAGAGTGTTTTAATTTCGTTGTCCCAGTTGGTAAGGTCTGGATTTGCGTTTTCAGTATTTAGAGTACGTTTCCATAGCGGTTCGAGAACGGTCCAAGGCATATTTTTCAGTTTTTAGTTAAAAGAAAACCTAAAAATACACCATTTAGAGTTGGATGTTTAAAGTAAAAATACCCGTTTTTTGATAGAAAAAAGGCTTTCTCATTGAGAAAGCCTTTCTGTTAAATATTAGAAGCATCTGTATTTTGAGCTGTTGCTGGCGTTTTTACAAATTTGATATAAATGAGGAGTTCAACAAACGGAATCAAAAGAAAAAACAAGAAAAAAAGCAATTCATGTTTCAGAATTCCATAAAAAATAAAATTCTGAAACGACTGTACTTTTCTCCCCATTTCTGATTGTAAAGAGAGTTCAATTTTATGAGGTTCAATCTGATCTAGTTTTGCCAATGTAGATTTAAATTCGGCATAATCAATATCTTTTACATTTCTCATATCGGCTTTTTTGTCAACAGCTTTCATCAAACCGTATAAACAAGCGCTATAAACATCCGATTCGTATTTTTGAAGCAAGTAGGAAGTCGAAGAATTTTTGAAGTTATCTAAAGTGCTTAAACCGCTATTGTTTTGTTGTATATAAGCACCGAATGCTTTGGTAAGCGATTTACTGGCATCTTCTGAAGAATTTGAGAATATTTGCAAAGCATGCAAAAATTCTTTTTTCTCTTTTTCAGATGAAAATGTGGTTCCAAAGGTGTTAGAATAAATCTTGGCAGCGATGTTCTTATTTTCACTTCGTAAAATAGAATGTGTTCCGTAGAAAAAGCCAATCATGGTCATAAAATATAAAATGACAACTAGGAAATACGGAATCCAGAGTTTGGCAATCCAGTTATAATATTTTTTATCGCGGTAAAAGAATTTTCTTCGATATAAAAAAACATTGAAAATAATGCCTAAAATAATTCCCAGAACAATAAATAAAATAATCCAAAATATAAACCAACCTAAGTTTGGCAAAATAAATTGTTTTGAAAAATCCCAAACTTCTAACCAATTTATGCTGTCGATAAATTCTTTCATTATTTTATTTTTAGTAGATTAAAAGTAATTAAAAAATATTCAGAGGAGAAAAAATATTTATTGAAAACTAAAAAAGGCTATCTCAATGAGACAGCCTTTTTATTTTGGTTATATTATCTTGATTTATTAATTGTTTCCGTAGATTTTAGCATAAAGATCTTTGTAGATCTCTTTAATAATCTTACGTTTTAACTTTAAAGTCGGAGTAAGCTGTCCGCCATCAATTGACCAAACATCAGGAGTCAGTTCAAAACGTTTAATTTGTTCCCAGTGACCAAACTTTTTGTTGATTTCCTCTACTTCATTATCAATACGTTTTATTACTTCTGGATTTGCAGCGATCTCAGCTGTAGAATTTCCTAAAGTAATTTTATGAATTTTTGCCCATTCTTTTACAAATTCAAAATTTGGTTGAATAAACGCAGCTGGCATTTTTTCGCCTTCGCCAATAACCATAATTTGCTCAATAAAACGAGATTGTTTCATCGCATTTTCAATCATTTGCGGAGCGATATATTTACCTCCAGAAGTTTTGAACATTTCTTTTTTACGATCTGTAATTTTCAAGAAACCTTCGCTGTCAATTTCTCCGATATCTCCTGTGTGGAAATAACCGTCTATAATTGCTTCAGCCGTTTTTTCTGGATCTTTGTAGTAACCTAACATTACGTTTGGTCCTTTTAGTAAAATTTCGCCATCTTCAGCAATTTTAACTTCTAGATTTTGAATTGGTTTTCCAACGGTTCCAATTTTGAAACCTCTGTTTCTTTGATCATTAACAGCAATTACAGGAGAAGTTTCAGATAAACCGTAACCTTCCATAACCGGAATTTCTGCAGCAGCAAAAACTCTTGTTAAACGTGGCTGTAAAGCGGCACTTCCAGAAACCATTAAATCTAAATTTCCTCCCAAACCTTCTTTCCATTTGCTGAAAATCAGTTTGCGGGCAATTTTTAATTGGAATTCATACCAAGCACCATTTGCTCCGTATGGTTCGTATCTTAAACCTAAATCAATAGCCCAGAAAAACAGTTTTTTCTTAATTCCTGTTAGTTCTGCACCTTTAGCATAAATTTTATCGTAAACTTTTTCTAAAAGTCTTGGTACAGCTGTAATTACAGTTGGACGGACTTCTTTTAAGTTATCACTGATTTTTTCAATTGATTCTCCAAAATAAACCGAAACACCATAATATTGATAGATGTACAAAATCATTCTTTCAAAAATATGGCAAATAGGCAAGAAGCTCAATGCAGTGCTTTTTCCTGGATCAAAAGGAATTCTTGGCGCGCTGTCCAAAACATTAGAAACAATGTTTTTGTGCGAAAGCATAACCCCTTTCGGCCTTCCTGTTGTTCCAGATGTATAAATGATTGTTGCTAAGTCATCGGTTTTGATACTGTCCTTTCTAGCTTCAACTTCGCTTTGATTGCTTTCGTCTTCGCCAAGAGCAAGAAGGTCTGTCCAGTGTTTGCATCCTGGAATTTCATTAAAAGAAAAAACTTCTTTTAAAGTAGGTACATTCGCTTTAATAGCATTTACTTTCTGTAGTACTTCTTCGTCAGAAACAAAACAGTAAATACTACCGCTATGGTTTAAAATATATTCGTAATCTTCTTCTGCAATGGTTGGATAAATAGGGACATTTTGAGCACCAGTCTGCAAAATTCCAATATCCATAATATTCCATTCCGTACGGTTATTTGAAGTAATTAATGCGATTTTATCATCTTTCTGAACGCCCATACGCAATAATGCTCTCGAAACAGCATTTGCTTTTGCAATATATTCTTGGCTAGATGTTTTTTCCCAGGCTCCATTTTTTTTGGTTGCCAGAGCAACTGGAAGGTTGTAAGTTTCTTGTTGATAATAGGGAAAATCAAAAAGGCGTGTGATTGAAACCATGTTTAATATATTGAATTTTATTGCAAATTAAATAAAATTTGGGTATGATTTTCAGTTTTATAAAATTTAATGGGAAAATTTGTAGAGACTATTAAAAATCAACGAAAACGTTTTCTTTTTCGCTGTGAAATTTCTAAAAAATCAAGAAAAATTTAATTTGAAGGCTCGTTTTGAAATCTATTGAACGTTATAATCCTCGTATACTTTTACTCTTTCGCCCATTAAAAACATTTTTTTCTTGACAAAATGAATAGAGAATTGAGAATAATACCATTCGTTGCTGTCATTTGGTCTGTACCAAAATGTGTAAGAAGCACTATTGAATCCTTCTTTAAAAATAGGAACACCTTCGTCTGTGCATTCAATTCCCCAATTGATTTTTTGTTTGCTTAAATCTTCAGCCTGAATAAAACCTGTTCCGTCTGGATTTAAAACCGTAATAGGTTCTTTCTGGTTTATTGGAGCGTAGGTTCCTTGAACTGGATAACCAATTGTTGTAGTAATATAACGCTCTTTAGAATTATGAGTAATTTGATCAACGTGAACCTGCGAATGTGATTGAAGGGCAGTAAAAAATAGTGTTACCACTAATAAATGTAAAAATTTCATTCTATGTAGGATTAAGTGTTTTTGGGCTTTAAAAATCTGTCGGGCAGATTTCTTTCGGCTAATATAATCCAAATTTTCAATAGAATTATAGCTTAAAAATACAAGAATGAAATTTTTCTTTTTTTATGATTTCAAGTGAGTTTTTACTCTGTTGAAAACTGGTTTTCTAATAATTTTTCTTTAAAATCAGATCTAAATGTATAAGCAAATGTAACCATCAATGCTCTTGTGTCAGATTTTGAGGTTCTGTTGTTTTTAAATAATAAAGTATTGTTTTTATAACCGCTTTCCAAAGTGTTAAACATATCGGTTACAACCAATCCTAATCGGGCATTTCCTTTTCCTAATTTTTGCTGAAATCCCATGTCTACATTGTAAATCGGAATTCTTTTCCCTTGCGGAGTTGCAACTGCAGAATTATAATTTCCAATAAGTTGCAGTTTTCCGCCTTTCCAAGGAATAAAATTATTGATGACTTTTCCGTACCAGCTGAAGGCACTGTTGACAACATTGTCTTCGGTTCCAGGTAAATTGCTTCCGCTAATATTTTGCTGAAACGCCGTCAAGCTGATATTGGCATCATAAAATGAAAATGGTTTAAGACTGAAAACACCTTCAATTCCGTAAGTAACCATATTTCCAATGTTTTGAGGTTGCAATAAAACCGAGCCATCGTCTTGAAGGATAGAATATTGTCTAATGGTATTGTTGGCATTTCTATAAAAAGCATTTCCTGAAAGTGAATATTTATCCCAATCTTTATTATAGTTTAATTCTACGATATGAATGATTTCAGGTTTCAAATACGGATTTCCTCCATGCGGATTTAACGCATCGGTAATATCAACAAACGGATTTAAATCATCTAAATCTGGGCGATTAATACGTTTGCTGTAGACTAATTTTAAAAACTCATCAGATTGCAAATTCAATTGAATAGAAGCAGAAGGGAAAAACTTCAAATAATTATTAGAAAAATTATCGCTTCCATTTTCTGTTTTTCCGTTGTTTGAAACTTGTTCTGCACGAAGTCCCAAATAATATTTCCATTTTTCATTTTCTTTCATTCCAGAATAAGAATTCAGAACTCCATAGAAAGCATTTATTTGTTCGTTAAAATCAAAAATATTGCTCGTAAGCGGATTTATTACATAATCTCCATTAACTAAATCAGCACTTTGAAAATCAGAATTAAAGAATCTAAACGTTCCTTTGTAACCCGTTTCAAATGTTGATTTTTGTGAAATAGGAAAAGTGTAATTCAGAATAGCATTTGAGATATTTTCTTTTGAATAATTATGCGTTCTCTGCCAGAAAGTATCACCAATTGGCGCTCCGTTTTCATTATAATTATTAGTATCGATATCTGTATTTTCTCTGCCAAAATTGAATGAAGTGGTAATATTAGCGTTCAAACTTTTTCGATCATCAGAAAATTTACGGTCATAATTGAAAGCCATTTCAGCAGCTTTTGCTTTTTGTATTTCTAAGGAATGACGCTGATTAGCAGAGAAAAATTGATTTGAACTGTTGAAAATAGTACTGTTTAAAGTTTCGTCATTGTCTTTATTTTCGAGATTTCCCAAAGCTTCAAATGAAAATAAGTTTCTTTCGTTTGGTGAAAAATCAAGATTGAATTTCAAATTCTGCAAACCTTCTGTTCGTTCGTCATGTCTCGTTTGAAGAATAAAATGTTCATCATCAATAAAATAATTGGTTCTTTCGCCTTTTATACTTTTTGTTCTTCCTGCAAAACGATTGTCGTAGGCAAGACCAACATTCCATTTGTCATTTTTATAATTTAAAAGCGCAGAACTGCTTAATCTTCCTTTTGCTCCAAAACCAGCGCCAAGAACCGCGGCTCCATTTATTCCGTTTAGATTATTCTTTTTAAGTTTAATATTGATAATTCCGCTTTCAGCATTAGCATCGTATTTCGCGGTCGGACTTGTAATGATTTCGATACTTTCAATACTGCTTGCCGGAATCTGATTCATATCAGTAATGGCAGAATTTTTTCCATTAATTAAAATTAAAGGTGTTTTTCCTCTTAACGAAATGGCATCATCGGCATCTACTGAAACCGTTGGGATATTCTTTAGCATATCAATTGCAGTTCCTCCAGATTGCGAAATGTTTGAAACCGCATTAAAAACAAAACCTTCAGCCGTTTTCTGAATTTGCTTTTTCTCAGATTTTACGACCACTGTATTTAAAAGATTCGCATCTTCTTGCAACACAATATTATTAAGTGAAATAGGAGAGCCTGTATATTTTACTTTCTGATTGTAAGTTTTAAAACCAATTAGATGAAATTTTAAAATGTATTCTGCCGGATTTATATTCTCAAGAATGAATTTTCCAGTAGAATCAGTTGTAGCATAAGCTACTGTTTTTGTTGTGTCAGTAACAGGTTTTAAAATCACATCGACAAACTCGATTGGATTTTTTCCATCTGATACAGTTCCGTTAATTGAATTTGTTTTTTGGCTAAAAGAATATTGGCTTATAACGAATAAGATAATTGCAGCGAGTAAATTTTGTTTCCATTTTTCCATGAGGCAAAGTTATTTATCCAATCAAAGAATGAATAATAAAGCGCCTTAAGATAGTATTAAATTAAACTTAGGGTAAATTAATTAGTTTAAGAAAGGGAATTAGAACGAAGAAAAAAAGGTGTTTTTCCCCTTTAAAAAACGGGTAAAAGCAGAATAGAATTGATTGAGAAGACCGATAATTTTACCTCTGTAATGCGAAAGCCGAAAAGCAGAAGAGTAGGCACAAATTAAATCTTTAAAATTATGGAAACTGCTTTATTTTTAGCGATGGGATGGTGCGGAACCAAATATCCAGGTTGGTGGAAACGTTTTTGGAAAAACCCGCCGCCACCGCCAGATCCAGAACCATGGTGGACAATTGCATTAATCGGAATTGGTCTTGTAGCAGGAGCTGCAGGCGGATTATTCTTTAGTAATGCTATTTTGGAAAATCAATTTTTTGCAGGTCAAAATGCAGTTGCTTCTGGGCTGTTTGCTTTTGGTGCTTCAAATGTTGTAACTGGAATTGTTTCAACCTTTAGAAATTAAAAAAAATGCCCCGACAAGGATAGCGTCGGGGCATTTTTTTATATAATGGAAACTAAAAAATTAGTTTTTCTCAATCCATTTTCTTGCATTAACAAAAGCTTCATGCCAAGGCGAAACCTCGTCATTTCTGTCTTTTGGATAATGCGCCCAGTTCCATTGGAAAGTCGAACGCTCAATGTGAGGCATCATAACCAAGTGTCTTCCAGTTTTGTCACACATCATAGCTGTGTTGTAATCAGAACCGTTCGGGTTTGCAGGATATCCTTCGTAAGCATATTTAGAAACAATGTTGTATTGATCTTCAGCGTAAGGCAATTTGAATTTTCCTTCTCCGTGAGAAACCCAAACTCCTAAAGTGCTTCCTGCCAAAGTAGATAACATAACCGAATTGTTTTCCTGAACTTTTACAGAAGTAAAGATACTTTCGTGTTTGTTACTTTCGTTATGGTGCATTTTTCCGTGAACTTCGTGCTCTGGATTAATAACTTCCAATTCCATAAACAATTGGCAACCGTTGCAGATTCCAACAGATAAAGTGTCTTCTCTTTTAAAGAAGTTTTTCAATGCTGTATTTGCTTTTTCGTTGTATTTGAAAGCTCCAGCCCAACCTTTAGCAGAACCTAAAACGTCAGAGTTAGAGAATCCACCAACTGCTCCAATGAACTGAATATCTTCAAGCGTTTCACGTCCAGAAATTAAATCGGTCATGTGAACATCTTTTACGTCAAATCCAGCCAAGTACATTGCATTTGCCATTTCGCGTTCAGAATTACTTCCTTTTTCACGGATAATCGCTGCTTTTGGTCTTGGTTTTGAGTTGTCGATTTCTGGTTTCTTTCCTGTAAAATGAGTTGGGAAAGTATAATTTAAAACTTGATTTTTATAATTTTCGAAACGTGCTTTTGCAGTTCCATTTTTAGATTGTTTTTGATCTAATAAATAAGAAGTTTCGAACCAAACATCTCTGTAAGTTGGAATATCTAAATTCCAATTTCCTACTTCTAAAGTTGCAGTTTCTTGAACAGAACCTAATTTAAAGAATTCGATGTTATTAGAGTTTAATTTAGCTTCAACAGCTGAATCCGATTTTGCTTGGAATACGATTCCGATGTTTTCTGCAAAAAGGATTTTCAATAAGTCTTTTTCCGCGAAAGCGCTGAAATCAATTTTAGCTCCAAGATTTACATCAGCAAAACACATTTCTAATAAAGTAGTGATTAAACCACCGCTTCCGATATCGTGACCCGCTAAAATTTGGCTTTCGCCGATTAATTCCTGAACCGTATTAAATGCATTTTTGAAGAAAGCCGAATCTTTAATTGTAGAAGTTTCGTTTCCGATTGTATTTCTGATTTGTGCGAAAGACGAACCTCCTAATTTGAAATCATCTTGAGACAAATTGATATAATAAATTGATTCTCCGTTTTTCTGTAAAACAGGCTCAACTACTTTTTTAATATCTGTACAGTTTCCAGCAGTAGAAATAATAACCGTTCCCGGAGCAATTACTTCATCGTTTGGATATTTTTGTTTCATTGAAAGTGAATCTTTTCCTGTCGGAATATTGATTCCTAATTCAATTGCAAATTCTGAACATCCTGCAACAGCAGCGTATAAACGAGCGTCTTCACCTTCGTTTTTACAAGCCCACATCCAGTTTGCAGATAATGAAACTCCTTTTAAACCATTAATAATTGGAGCCCAAACTAAGTTTGATAATGATTCTGCAATTGCATTTCTAGATCCCGCAACAGGATCGATCAAAGCAGCAATAGGAGCGTGCCCGATAGAAGTTGCGATTCCTTCTTTTCCTAAATAATCCAATGCCATTACACCAACATTATTCAATGGCAATTGTAATGGACCTGCATTTTGCTGTTTAGCCACTTTTCCTCCAACGCAACGGTCAACTTTGTTTGTCAACCAGTCTTTTGAAGCAACAGCTTCTAAACGTAAAACGTCTTTTAAGTAGCTTTCAAAATCTGCTGCATTGTAAGCAACGTCAGCATATTTTCTGTCTACTTTTTTATCGGTCATGATTGTTTTTGGAGAACTTCCAAAGAAATCTTCCAAAGCATAATCCATTGGTTTAGAACCGTTAGTTTTTGATTCGAAAGTAAAACGGTGATCTCCTGTTACATCTCCAACTTCATACATTGGAGAACGCTCTCTGTCAGCGATTCTTTGTAATGTATCGATATCTTTTTGACCAATAACCAATCCCATTCTTTCTTGAGATTCGTTACCAATAATTTCTTTTGCAGAAAGAGTAGGATCTCCAACAGGCAATTTGTCTAAATCGATCAAACCTCCAGTTTCTTCCACTAATTCAGAAAGACAGTTTAAGTGCCCGCCCGCACCGTGGTCGTGAATAGAAACAATTGGGTTATTGTCGCTTTCTACTAATCCACGGATGGCATTTGCAGCACGCTTTTGCATTTCTGGATTTGAACGCTGAATCGCATTCAACTCAATTCCTGAACCGAAAGCTCCTGTATCTGCAGAAGAAACTGCAGCACCACCCATTCCAATTCTATAATTTTCTCCACCAAGAATAACGATTTTATCGCCTTCTTGTGGTTTCTTTTTAATTGATTGATCTAATTTTCCGTAACCAATTCCACCCGCTTGCATGATCACTTTATCGTAACCAATTTTTCTGTTTTCTTCTTCATGTTCGAAAGTTAAAACAGAACCTGTAATAAGCGGCTGACCGAATTTATTTCCGAAATCAGAAGCTCCGTTTGAAGCTTTAATCAAAATATCCATTGGAGTTTGGTACAACCATTTTCTTTCTTCCACTGCATTTTCCCATTTTCTGTCGTTATTTAAACGAGAATATGAAGTCATGTAAACAGCAGTTCCAGCCAATGGCAATGAACCTTGTCCCCCTGCTAAACGGTCACGGATTTCTCCTCCAGATCCAGTTGCAGCACCGTTGAAAGGCTCAACGGTTGTTGGGAAATTGTGTGTTTCGGCTTTTAAAGAGATAACCGAATCGAATTCTTTTATTTCGTAAAAATCAGGTTTATCAGCCGATTTTGGTGCAAATTGCTGCACTTTTGGTCCTTTTACAAAAGCAACGTTGTCTTTGTAAGCAGAAACAATATCGTTAGGATTTTCCTGAGATGTTTTTTTGATTAATTTGAAAAGAGAAGTTTCTTTTTCTTCACCATCGATAACAAAAGTTCCGTTGAAAATTTTGTGACGGCAGTGCTCTGAATTCGCTTGTGAGAAAGCAAAAATCTCAGAGTCAGTTAACTTTCTTCCAAGTTTAGTCGAAAGATTGTTTAAGTATTCAACTTCTTCTTCGCTTAAAGCTAAACCTTCAACTTTGTTGTAAGTTGCAATATCATCAATTTCCAAAATTGGTTCTGGCTGAATGTTGATAGTGAAGATTTCTTGATCTAATTCGTTGAATTTTTGGAAAAGCATCGGATCAAAATCATTGAAATCTTCCGTTGCAGGATGAAATTCTTCGATTCTGATAATACCTGAAACACCCATATTTTGAGTAATTTCTACAGCATTTGTACTCCAAGGTGTAATCATTGTAGCGCGCGGACCAACGAAGTAACCAGGCAATGCTGATTTTTCGATTTTACTCGCGTCGGCAAAAAGCCAATTTAATTTTGAAATGTCTTGAGCTGAAATTTCGTTTTGCGTTTGTACGGCAAAAACAGTTTTGCTTTGGTTTTCAAAGAAATGGATCATTTGTGTAGTTTGTTGTATTGAGCTGCAAATTTAATGTAAATAAATAGTAAGCGCAAATTTGAAAACGATCTCTTTTCAAAAAAAATGAAATTGCTTTTTTCTTGCATTTTTTCTACCAAAAAGACGCAATATCAAGAGGTTTCGATGTTTTGTAAAAATTAAAGATTTATTAAAATCCCTTCTTTGATATGTTCTGTAATATTAAAGTTTTAGAAAGAAAATAATCCAAAAGAAAACGGCACAATTTTGATGTTTTTTAAGGAATAAATCTGCAAAATTTATGAAGCTTTAGAATAAGAGAAAAATAAGTTTTAAAGAAAATTCTTTCTAAGGTTATAAAAAAAGCGGCAAATTGCCGCTTTTTCGATTGATGAAAACCTAATTTTTAATTAATAATGACCTTTTTGAATGCTGTTTTTTCTCCTTTTATAATTTTAATAATGTAGATTCCTGTTGAAAGATTGTGCACAGAAACTTCTGCTGAAGTTGTGTTTTGTTTTTCGAAAACTTTTTGTCCAGAAAACGAGAAAATTTCAATTGAATAAGGACCATCTACAATTCCTGGTTGAATATCGAAATTTCCTTTAGAAGGATTTGGGTAAATTGAAATTTGATCTGTAATAATTTCTTCTTCAATTTCGGCAGTTTGAACCATTTTACTGGCTAAGTTGTTGCAGGTATCTTGAGAATACGAATCCCATTGCGCGCTCAAATTGAAAGTTGTGCTTGGAGAAGTTACAGTCGATTTTCTTCTTAAAGTAACATCGATAGCAAAATTGGCTGTTCCGCCGTTGAAAGTTCCGATGATGTCGATTAATACTCCATTTTTGAATAAACCTACAGCATCATTTCCGTTAAAAGTCAGTTCGGTTGCTGTTGTCGAAATGTTGGCTGCACTTGTAGAAAAACAGCTTGACGACATTGAACTATTCACAATTACAAATTTGCTTCCTGTCGTTAATGTGCCGCTCAAAGCCAATCCTGTGCTCCAAGAACCTGCGCCGTTTGTTTGTTTTTTAATGGTGTAAGCGGATAGATTTATAGAACTTCCAGTATTGTTGGCAATTTCTAAAGCTTTGTTATTTCCTGAACCTTCAATGTATTCAGAGAAAAGAAGGTCGGTTGCAGTTCCAGTTCCGTTACTGTCTGTGGTAACGCTTATTGTGTTGCTTGACGCAGAAGGGTTTCCAGCAGCATCTTTTGCTTTTACATAAATGGAATAAACGGTAGAGGCTGTTAAACCTGTAATTGTTGCTGTAGTTCCCGAAACAGTTGTTTTTAAAGCGCTATTTGCATAAATCTCATATCCTGTTACAGCAACATTATCGGTAGAAGCTGTCCAGCTAAGCGAAATTGAAGTAGCGGTTTTTGCTGTCGAAGCTAAACTTGTTGGTGCTGTCGGCGCTTGTGTATCTCCAGAAGATGTTCCTCCCCAAATTTGGTTAACATATTCAGGATGATCGATAAAAGGATTTCTATTATTTTGGCGTGCATAAATAGCATTATTTCGAGCAATTTCTCTCGCGCTCACAGGATCTTGCGCATGCCAAGCCAAAAGCATATTTAAGAAAGCTGTTGTGAAAACTTGATTGCTTGAACCATTAAACATTGGAAAAGAATATCCTGCAACTGTGTTTTCGTATCGTGTTGCAAAATAGAAATACATTCTGGCAATATCTCCTTTGAAAGCATTTATAGGCTCGAAAACCGTCCCCGAATATCCCGAAACTGCACTTGATCCTAATTTGCTTCCGTTTTGTGAAGTATAGGTCGCCGAACTAACATTTCCGTGCGGATAGTTGGAACGCATTCCGTTTACTTTTCCATCCGTTGGTGTAATAAAGTGGGCATCTGCAACCATTGGCGATTGTTCATTAAAAACCGATTGTGGAATAATATGTTCTCTATTGTAGCAATCGCCTTCAACAGAATAATTTCCACATCTCTGAGTAGTTCCCGTTGTATAATTGTATGGGTCTGTTCCAGAAGGATTCTCAGAATACATGTCTAAAATAGTTCCGTCATTTTCATAGAAATTATCAACGTCAGAAGTCAGATAAGTTGTGTAAAGTCCGGCATAACCGTTGTTGGTATGGCCTTTAATGATATTATACAATTGTGTTTTTAAAGTATAACCCGTTCCAGTTGCAGTGCTGTAATATCCAGAAGGAATTTGAGCAAAACCAATTGTGGCAAACATCAATAACAGTAAAAAGTAGTTTTTTTTCATAATCAATAGTTTTTAAGATTTGGTTTGGAATTGAATTTTAAACTTTTTAAATGATTGAATTTTAGAAAGTTAAAATTGTATTGTAACAAATCTACTACTTTTATGAATTGAAAATGTTAAGTGATGTTTAATTTTAGATATATTTTCTTACGAGGTTTTTTGTTGCCACGAAGACACTAAGGCGCGAAGTTATTTCGGCAGATTAGATTTTCGTTCCAATATTCCGTAGAGACGCACTGCTGTGCGTCTCTACGGATATGCTTTGTGAAATAAAAACCTTCGTGCCTTAGTGTCTTCGTGGCAAAAACTACTTTTTAGGAAAATCTTGACTTTGGTAAGCGCCCAAATCTGGTGGCGATGTTCTCGTAATTCCTAAAATATCAGTTGAAATCATAAAGTTTGGATTTCCTTTCGCGAAAGCGGAAGAGGTTTTATCGATATTTAATTTATTCTGAGATACATTATAAAACTTTGGGTTTTCGTTTAAAATAATGTTCGTATAATGTTCTGTATCAGTTTTGAATTGATAATTAGGATTTGTAGTTGAACTGCTAAATTTTAATAAACAATTGTTCAATTGATAGACAAATGCCGCTTTTGAATTTTTGTCTAAATTGAATTCGTTTGTAGATGAACCATAAATAATACAATTATTAAAAATCGCATTTGTTAAAGGATTGGCTTCTGGAGTTGCTCCGGCTAAAGAGTTGCTCAAACTTACCGCAACTTGAGAACTGCTTGACCAATTGTTATTAAATGTGCAATGCGTAAAGTTGTAATTTCCGCCATAAACGCAAGATAAAGCAGCGATACCAGCATAATTTATTGCAATATTGCTCGCAATGACATGAGTGTCTTGAGCTAAAATTCCGTATTCGGCGCAATTGTAAATTTGGGTATTTTTAAGTTCGAATGTATTATAAGGACTTTGCAAATCTAAACCAATGACTGCATTTTTCAGAGTCAAATGATTGATAGTATGATTGGCGCTTCCGTTTGAAAAAATAACAGATTTCCATTGTCCAGGAATATCAGCATAAAGAGATTCTAAACGATCACCTTCAAAAATTACTTCTTTTTCTAATTTATCGGTTGTCGAAGTTGTTCCTTTAATTTGTAGCGAAGCATTATCGCCAACATATAATCCAGAATTGGCATGAAAATGAACTCTGGCGCCAGCTTCAAAAATTACGGTTTTGAACTCAGGAACTCCCGCGTAACCGTATATAACGTATGGTTTTTCGTTGGTAAAAAGGAGTTCATTTCCGTTTGCAGGATCACTTTCGCTTAAATAAAATCCGTCAACATCTTTTCCGTTGATTTTAATTTTTTCTTTGGTTCCGTCAGCATTTTGGTTCGGATATAAAAACACAGCATCTTGAATTAAAGTAACCAAAGCAACTTCTTGCAAATTGGCTCCACTGTCAAACTGAATTTCATCAGTATATAAAAAATCATCAGGATTTGCGTCTGTAATATCTGCCGTTGTTTCTATAAAAATGTACAGACTATCTTTCGCTAAAAGCGTAACATCTTTAAAAATTTTTCCATTGTTGCCGCTCATTCCGTCAACGGTCATTCTGTACTTAGAATTCAAGCCATTTTTAAATTGCACAATCGGAATCGAAATGTCATTTTTACTTTGGTTGTAAACTTTCAGCTGGTAAGTGCTCGAGCCAATATTCTTAAAAACAGTATCTAGATAAACGGTGTCTTTTGAGAACTTTAAATTTCCAGAACTGGCAACAGTATCAAAGTCAGTTCGGCAAGAACTGAAAGCTATAATTATTCCGAAAATGAAAAGTAAAAAGTATTGACGCATTTGAATGTTTTTTGTCACAAATTAAGTGCTTTTTTGCCACGAATTACGCTAATTTCCCGAATTTAATTAGTGCAAATTCGTGGCAAAAAAGTTCAATCAAAGATTTTGATTGTTTTTGTAAAAATAACAAAAAACCTACATGTTTGAAGTTGAATTTTAAATTTTAGAATCTGATTTTAGATTTATGTCTTATCTTTCTTTAATTTTACGATTTTAAAGTTTATTTTAATGAATTATACAAAAGAGCAGATTTTAGCGCGCTGTAATGAGTTTACTAAAAACACGTTGATGGAAACGCTAAAAATAGAATATATCGACGCCGGAGAAGATTTTTTAACTGCAAAAATGCCTGTAAATCCAAGTGTTCACCAGCCAATGGGGTTATTGCATGGAGGCGCTTCTGTTGCTTTGGCAGAAAGTGTCGGAAGTGCAGCTTCTTTCTTTTTTATTAATCCGAAAGAGCAGGAGGTAAGAGGCATCGAAATTTCGGCAAATCATCTAAAAAGTATTCGTGAAGGTTATGTTTTCGGAACAGCCAGAATCATTCACAAAGGAAGAAGTCTTCATCTTTGGGAAATTAAAATTACCGATGAAGAAGGGAATTTGGTTTCGCTTTGCAAATTGACGAATATGGTTTTGGATAGAAAGAAAAGCGAATAAACATGAATTCATTTTTCTTAAAAATTAAAAATCATAAAGAACAAAATTTACCCTTTGTACTTTATTCTAAACCCAATACAGAAAGCTATGTTGGGATTTTACAAAAAAACAATACGTTGCACAAGGTTTCTGATTACAGCGAAAAAGGATTTGTTTTTGCTTCTTTTGATGAAAAACAATTAATCCTGATTCCAGAAAACGAATCTGAAATTATTACTGTCGATAAAGAAACAACTTCATTTGAACCAATCGAAATTGACGATTTAAATTTTGATCCTGAAGCGAAGTTTCAATATGAATATTTAGTGGCGCAAGGAATTCAAGCCATTAAAAATGAAGAATTCAAAAAAGTAGTTTTATCTCGAAGCGAAGAAGTTCCTTTATCTCAATTTGATTTTGTTGAAACTTTTCAGCACTTGGTTCAATTATATCCTGCAACTTTCTGCTATTGTTTCTTTCATCCTAAAATCGGCCTTTGGATGGGAGCGACGCCAGAAAAATTGCTAAAAGCAAACGGAAATGCTTTTGAAACAATGGCTTTAGCGGGAACGCAAAAAGACAATCAGGAAACTGAAATTGTTTGGCAGCAAAAAGAAAAAGACGAACAGCAATTTGTAACTGATTTTATTGTGAAAAGACTTCGAGAATTTACAGCTTCGGTTGTAGTTTCTGAACCTTACAGTTTAAAAGCAGGATCGATTTGGCATATTAAAACAGATATTTCGGGAGTTTTAAAAGATAATTCGACTTTAGAAGAAGTAATTGATACGTTACATCCAACGCCAGCAGTTTGCGGACTTCCAAAAAAGAAATCAAAGACATTTATAATCGAAAATGAAAATTACGATAGAACTTTCTACACGGGTTTTTTAGGAGAATTAAACAGCACATTTACAGGAAACAATTCGAGTTCTGATTTATTTGTAAATTTACGTTGCATGCAGATTCAGGAAGATAAAGCGATTTTATACATGGGCTGCGGTATTACAAAAGAAAGCATTCCAGAAAAAGAATGGGAAGAAAGCGTCAATAAATCGATGACGATGAAAAGAGTATTGAAAACAAAATGAGAATAAAGTTCTCAGTCTCAGTCACAGTATTCAGTTTTTACTCTGACTAAAGAAGATACTGTGACTGTGACTGAAAACTGTGACTAAAATAAAAACAATGAAACTAGACATATTAGCATTCGGTGCGCATCCAGACGATGTAGAATTAGGTTGTGCAGGAACAATTTTAAAAGAAGTTTCCCTTGGGAAAAAAGTAGGTATTGTAGATTTGACGCGTGGCGAATTAGGAACGCGTGGTACAGCAGAAACGAGAGATCAAGAAGCAAAAGATGCGGCGAAGATTTTAGGGGTTCTTGTGCGTGAAAATTTAGCAATGCGCGATGGATTTTTCGTTAATGACGAAAAACATCAATTAGAAGTCATTAAAATGATCAGAAAATATAAACCTGAGATTGTCTTGTGCAATGCGGTTGACGATCGTCATATCGATCACGGCAAAGGAAGCAAATTAGTTTCTGACGCTTGTTTTCTTTCAGGTTTAATGAAAATTGAAACTATTGTTGATGGAGTGCAACAAGAAGCTTGGAGACCTAAAGTAGTTTACCATTATATTCAGTGGAAAAACTTAGAACCAGATTTCGTTGTAGACATTACAGGATTCGAAGAAAAGAAGATTGAAGCTATTATGGCCTATAAAACTCAATTTTACGATCCAAATTCGAAAGAACCTGCAACGCCAATTACGAGTAAAAACTTTTTTGAAAGCCTAAATTATCGTGCGCAAGACTTAGGAAGACTAGTTGGAAGAGATTTTGCAGAAGGATTTACAGTTGAAAGATGTTTGGCAGTCAGTAGCTTAGAAGATTTGATTTAATTTTTATGAAAATTTTTCATTTTTTTCTTTGTAGAACTCAACCTTTGTTCTATATTTGCACTCGCTAAGCAGAAAAATGGTGGTTGTAGCTCAGCTGGTTAGAGTAGCGGTTTGTGGTGCCGCGGGTCGCCGGTTCGAACCCGGTCAGCCACCCAGATAGAAAGCCTTGAAGAAATTCAAGGCTTTTTTTGTGCTTATATGTTTCTGAACCATATAAGTTCATTTTAGATATAAGTCTTCACAATCTTGTCATTCCGAAGAAGGAGGAATG
This sequence comes from Flavobacterium sp. HJSW_4, assembly GCF_042436695.1. Classification (NCBI taxonomy): domain Bacteria; kingdom Pseudomonadati; phylum Bacteroidota; class Flavobacteriia; order Flavobacteriales; family Flavobacteriaceae; genus Flavobacterium; species Flavobacterium sp. HJSW_4. The sequence goes on along the minus strand of NZ_JBHNPP010000012.1, from coordinate 138,954 downwards.
ACAAACAAAACATAAATCACTTAAATGAATTTATTAGTTTAAACAAAAAAAAGCACAACTGGTAGAGTTGTGCTTTTCTGGTTGGTAATTATTTGGTTTTATGTATTATCTAATTTCTTCAAATGTAGTGCCTTGTGTTATATCTCCGGTTTTAAACCCTTTTTTAAACCAATACATTCTCTGCTCTGATGTTCCGTGAGTGAAAGAATCTGGAATAACGTGTCCTTGCATTTTGCTTTGAATAGCATCGTCTCCAACAGCATTAGCTGCACTTAAAGCCTCGTCTATATCTCCAACTTCAAGGTCTTTTTGGTTATCGTGCGCCCAAACTCCAGCATAAAAATCAGCTTGTAGTTCTAATGCTACCGATAATTTATTAGCTTCGGCGTCGCTTTTCCCTTGCTGCATCTGACGCATTTTAGAAGACGTTCCCATTAAAGTTTGAATGTGATGACCAATTTCGTGCGCAATAACGTATGCAATCGCAAAATCGCCTCCTTTTGCGCCAAATTTGGTTTTCAATTCTTCAAAGAAAGCTAAATCCATATATACTTTTCGGTCACCTGGACAATAAAAAGGGCCTGAAGCAGATGATGCACCTCCGCAAGCAGTTTGTACTGAGCCTTTGAAAAGAACTAATTTTGGTTTTTCGTAAGTCATTCGGTGCTCTGCGAAAATCTTAGTCCATGTGTCTTCATTGTAAGCCAGCATAGTTTTGACAAAAGCCCCCATTTCTTCATCTTCTTTGCTTAAAGGAGCCGCAGCTTCGGTTTGTTGTTGCCCGCCTTGCATTTGTTCTAAAATTGGCGCTATTTGCTGGCCAGTTTCACCACCAAAAACATTAAGAAGTAAAATAATGATTCCGATAACTCCACCGCCGACTAGTGCTTTGCCACCGCCAGAAATTGATCTTCTGTCTTCTACATTGTCACTTTGTCTTCTGCCTTGCCATTTCATATTGAATTGTTTTTAAGCTTGTTATTTTAAAACGTTATACGAATTTATAGATTTTTTATGATAAATTTTAGAATCGGCATATTAAGTTTTCAGTCTCGGTCTCGGTTTTCAGTTAAAGTTGCGACTGCAAATGAAAACTGCGACTGAAAGCTAAATTATCCGAGCCATTTTACTAAGGCTTCTTCGACACTTCCTTTCATAATTGGTTTAGAAATATAATCGTCCATTCCAGCAGAAATACATTTATTTCGTTCTTCTTTTTCAGCGCCAGCGGTAACAGCTATTATAGGAACATCGCGACCTTTTTTGGTATTTCTAATTGCTTTTGCAGTTTCGTAACCATTCATAATTGGCATTTGAATGTCCATGAAAATAATGGTCGGATTGATTTCTTCAAATCGTTGAAGGGCTTCATAACCATTTTCACATTCGAAAATAAAAGCATTATTGTATAGATTTTTTATAATCGTTTTAAGAAGAAGCATGTTTACTTTGTTGTCTTCTACAATTAAAAAAGTAATATTGTTGTCGTTTGTTTCAATCTCCTCAGAATCTAAGTCGATATTTAAACTTTTGAGTTCGGCATTGTACTTGTCATTAATGCTTTGATTGCTTGTTTTTAAATTTAAATCAAAGAAAAAAGTGCTTCCTTCGTCAATTTTGCTTTCTAGCTGTAAACGGCTTTCCATTAGCGCAAGCAATTGGTTGGATATGGTTAAACCTAATCCCGTTCCTCCAAATTTTCTTGTTGTAGAACTGTCTTCCTGTAAAAAGGCTTTGAAAATTTTCTTCTGATTTTTTTCAAGAATACCAATTCCGGTATCGATTACAGCAAAACGAATAAGACAGTTATTGCCGTGTTTTTTTTCTAAAACCGAAACATTTAATTTGATAGAACCTTGAGTTGTAAATTTAACTGCGTTTGAAAGCAGATTGATCAAAATCTGTTTGATTCGAACAATATCTGTCCAGATATATTTAGGCACATCAGGATCGATATTCAGTTCAAGTTCTAGATTTTTTTTGTTAGACTCGTAAATAATTAGGTCAAAAACTTGTCCTAAGATTTTTTTAATATCGTATAAGTCAATAAAAAGTTCCAGTTTTCCCGCCTCAATTTTTGAGAAATCCAGAATGTCATTTATAATTTCAAGAAGAGAATGGGCCGATTGATTAATCGTGGTCATGTATTTTTCTTGAATTTCTTCCAAATCAGTTTTCATTAATAAGTGTGTAAAACCAATAATTCCGTTTAGAGGAGTTCTGATTTCGTGAGACATATTAGCCAAAAAGTCAGATTTTGATTTGTTTGCCGCTTCAGCCAGCTGCTTAGCTTTTATAGCGTCTTCTGTTTCTTTTTTGCTTGTAATATCAAAATAAATTCCGCCAACAAATTCAATTTCATCATCTCGCTTAATCACATCTCCAAATTCTTCTATCCAGATAAACTCGCCACTTTTGCGCTGAATGCGATATACATTATGCAAAGGCATTCCATTTTGCAGATTATCGATTTGATTGTTGATTACTTCATCTTTATCATCAGGATGAATTAACGAAAGAAACGATAAATTATTTTCAATAAATTCGGATTTTGAATATCCAGTAAGATTTAAAACTTCATCATTTAAGAATATTTTGGTCGAAAAAGCATCAAATTTTGACAAATAAACCGTTCCGGGAATGTTGTTTGCAATCAATTTGAATTTTTCTTCACTTTCAATAATTTTAGTTTCGTTTCGGTTTCTTTCTAATGCAGAAGAAATATTATTCGCCAATACCTGAAAGATATTAATTTCATCTTCAGACCATTTTCTTTCTGCTGTACAATCGTCAAAACCAATAAAACCAGTAAAAATATCGTTAATGTAAAGCGGTAAAATTAAAATTGATTGAATTTCATTATCAATCAGAAGTTTTTTAAAAAAACCTTCATTAAGGTTTCGAGTTAATGTGTTTAGGATTTTTCTCTGCGATGCAACATCATAAATTTCTTGAAGATTTTCTTCTGTCATATGGCGCAAAGGCGTAATCTGGTGGGTAACGCCTTCGCGTGACCATTTGTATTTTTGGCAAACAGTATTGTAAATAGCATCTTTTTCGTAGTAATACATATGGTCTACTTTGGCTGCTTTTCCAATAATGTTGTAAGTTTCCTGAAACATTTGATGAGTAGTTTTACTCAACAGGAATTTTTCGGTGCATAAAGAAAGCGCAGACAAAAGCTGACTTTTAAGCTCTAATTTTCGTTCTGCCTCTAAACGCATTTGGGAAGAAATTGCAAGAGAAATTACATCTGAGATAGTTCTCGCATAATTGATGTCCTCATTGTCCCAATCGCGTTTTTGTTCTGTACTTTCAAAACAAGCTACACCCGCTAATTGACCTGTGAGGAAAATAGGCACATCTAGCATTGACTTAATATTGTTTTTGGTAAAGTAAAGCTTTTGAAATTCAGATGTTTCCAGCTTATTGAAAACGTCTGGAGCATTAATAATTGCTTTATTGTTTAACGTTTCAAAATAAATAGGATACGATTCTTTGTTTAAAATATTTTTATCGCTTAAACTTTGATTGTCAAGGCTAAAAAGGTTTTTGCAAGTAATTAAATCATTATCATATTTCCAGAAACTTACACGATTGGTATTGCTTATCGAAGCAGCTTCTTTCAATATTAAATCAATAACGGTATTTAAGTCGTCGTACTTGCTAAAGTCTGTTGTAGATAATTTTTTAGTCGAATTATTGTAGGCTTCAATTTTTTTGAGACGTCTTTTTTTCTCGTTTTCAATGTTTTTTTTCTCTGTAACATCTCTTGCAATTCCAGAGAATCCGGTTGTTAAGCCTAATTCATTTTTACGAACAATGATTTTTTGTGACATCCATATTTCTTCTCCATTTTTCTTCAAAATAGGGATTTCAATAATCGGATAATTGCTTTCGTTTAGCACTAAATTTTCGTAAAAATCGACTGCACTATTGATATAACTTTCATGTATGAAATTTGAATAGTGTTTTCTAATTATTTCATTTTCAGTATAGCCGAGAGTAATAATTCCAAATTCATTTATAAAAGTGAAATGGCCTTCAGCATCAATTTCAAAAATAATATCGGTGGCTGTTTGGATTAGATTTTTGTATTGATCCTGAACGATAATTTGTTCTGTAACATCTTGTCCGATACTTATAATTAAATTGTCAGAGAACTTTTTATCTTTCCATTGAATGTATTTGTATTCGCCATTTTCGGCTTTTAATTTTCTAATGTAAAGCTTGTTTTCCTGACTTTTAGTAGGATCTAATTTTTCATCTGATTCTGAATCCTGAGTCAATTCCCAAAATTTTAAACCCATAACTTCATCAGGCTGATAGCCTAAGATTGGAGTTATGGTTTCGCTGCAAAAGAGTATTTCGCCTTTTTGATTGGAAGCAATTGTAAGCGAATTTCCTTTATGGACGATTTCGTTTGCAAACCTGAAATTGTCACGATTGTTTAATAAAACGGCATATTTTACCTGATTTATAATGAAAATCAGAATGCAGAAATTAAGCAATAAAATAGAAGATTTTATCGGAATGAGTTGAAACGCTAATGTGGCAATTAGAAACGTAAACGTCAAAGCAACAAAAGACCAATAAATTTTTATGGGTTTAAGGATGTTGTATGAGAAGAAAAATGAAATCAGGAAAACGATGATCGGAACAACATCATTTCTTAAGATGACAATATTATAAGCAACATAACTGATGTAAATGAAGAAACAAGAAATGAAAATCTGTTGGATTTGATCTCTTAACCATTTGATTTTATCAGTTATCGTATAAATAATAAGAACAAAAACACCGATTAAAACATTGGTGACCAATAGACTTTTCGGTCTGATTTTGAAGATTTCATTTATAATTTCGATAACAATTACTGCAATGCCAAAAAACAAAATGTAAAGCTGGTACTCTCTGCTGACAGTATCTTGTTCTTTCTTTTTTTCGATAAAATATCCAATTTTAGCTTTGATTCTGAAAAATTGGTAAATCAAAAGCGAAAGAAAGGCAAAGAGCGATAAAGCTAAAACAACAAGTTTATGATTGTTGTAGTAAATGATATCAGAATTAAATACATACCACCCGGTCATAATCGATTCGAAGGTACTCCCAATAGTGGAAATGCCTGAAATCACCGAATTGAAAAAACTACAGTTTGCGGCCATAGAATTTGGGGTATGTTGGTTTAGTAAATAGCGTTTTGAAAATTCTTAACAAGAAGTGGTTAAGTTCTTGAAGAATAAGAATTTTCGATTTAATCTACATCGTATTTTCCAATTGAATCAATTGAATCTTCTTCCTCAGATTGTGTTCCTAAAATGGCAAAATAAGTAGCATAAATCATCGAGCTGTTAAAAACAACAGTAAAAATTATTCCGACGCAACAGCCAATAAAACCAACCATTGAGCCTAGAAAACCTATGATGAAAAATGCAAAAATATTAAGCGGATTTTTTGTAACGATGAGAATGCTAGATTTTATAGCATCTACAGCACTAAGGTTTCCGAAAACAATTAACGGAATCGATAGATACATGAAGAAAGAAATGGTAAACGAAATTATATTTCCAACAAACAAGATTCCTGAACTTTCAATCAAATTACCTAAAGCCGTTCCTAACAAAGCAGGAATGAAAGCGGCAACAAAAATTTGTCCGAAATATGGAGCTTTGTAATAGCTGAAAATAGTTGAAACATTAAATTCAACATCTTTGTCTGCAGAATCTGCCATTTTTAGAAAGCCAGCACCAAAAGGAGCCGTAATTCCTGCAACTAGAGAAACTGCAACGGTTTGAATTACCAGCTGAATAGAAGTGAATTGTTGGCTTTCTAAATTTTGAATGAAATCTTTTGATATTGCTTCAGCTCCAAAATAGGCAATCATTACACCCATAAAAGCAACTGCAGCAATTATCGAAAATACTAAAATGATAAGCCCAGAGTAAAGAGCTATTTTTTTATAGTTTTCGAAAGCGTGATTAAAAACTGTAGCAAAATCAAGGGAATAGCCATTTTTTTTAATGTCCTCAATTTGGTTAAGTGTAGATTTCATTTTTATGTAAAATTGTTTTATAGACTTGTAATATTTCAAAGGTATCTTGACGTAAATATAATATATTTAATCAATTCCTTATAAAAATCTACAAAACATTACGAAATGTTTTTAACTGATTTATAGCCAGTCTAAAATTCGTTTTATGGGACCCAATTTATCTTTGTAAGGAGCGTAGCGCATAGGTAAATCAAGCCAATTTCCTTTTTTGACAATTGCTTTATGATGAGAAAATGCGTCGAAGCTTCGTTTGCCATGATAAGCACCAATTCCACTGTGCCCGACACCGCCAAAAGGCAGTCTATTGTTCGAAAAATGGACAACTGTATCGTTGATGCATCCGCCTCCGAATGAGTATTTTGAAATTAATTTCTTTGCAAATGAATTATTTTCGCTAAAAATGTAAAATGAAAGAGGTTTCTCATAACGGCTCACAACCTTTTCGATGTCATTTTCATTTTCATAAACAAGAATTGGAAGAATAGGACCGAAGATTTCTTCTTTCATAACGGCGCTGTCCAAATCTGGTTCTTCAAGAAGAGTAGGAGCAATATAAAGTTTGTTCGCATCACTTTCTCCGCCAAATAAAACATGCTCGCCTTGAATCATGTTGGTTAATCGATACCAGTTTTTTGTGTTTATAATTCTCGCAAAATCAGGAGATTTGTCTATTTTCTTTCCGTAAGCTTTTATGATTTCTTCAATCATATAAGAAATGAAATTGACCTTCATATTTTTCTGAATCAGAATATAATCGGGTGCAATGCAAGTTTGCCCAGCGTTGATGAATTTTCCCCAGACAATTCGTTTGGCAGCGAGTTTTAAATTGGCTGTTTCATCAATAATGCATGGATTTTTTCCGCCTAATTCGAGCGTTACAGGAGTTAAATTTTCTGCAGCAGCTTTTGCCACAATTTTACCGACAGCAACACTTCCTGTAAAAAAGATATAATCCCAGCGTTGCGTCAATAATTTATTAGACACATCAACGCCGCCTTCAAAAACTTCTACATGATTGATATGAAATGTTTTTTCTATAATTTTTGCAATTATGGCTGATGTATGAGGCGTAAGTTCAGATGGTTTTAAAACCACTCGGTTTCCCGCAGCGACCGCCGCAACTAGAGGACATAAAGCAAGTTGAAAAGGGTAATTCCAAGGAGCAATGATTAATACATCGCCATAAGGTTCTTTGTAAATATAATCAGAAGAGGGAAAATTAAGCAGAGATGGAAAAACACGTTTTGGTTTCGCCCATTTATTAAGGTTTTTGATAACGTCCTTAAGTTCCGAAATGACATAATTGGTTTCGGTCAAAACAGCTTCGAACTCCGGTTTTTTAAAGTCATCATATAAAGCTTTTACGATTAAATCTTCGCTTTTTTGAATATTATACAACAACTTTTTTAGGGTTTCCTTTCGATATCCGATGTCGCTTTTAAAGTCCATTTTTCGATTAGCTTGTTTTTTTCTCCCTGCAAGTTAATCGATAAAATTTAAAAAATTAACAATTAAATCATAAAAATCATACAGCATTCCAAATAGGATCGTCTGGAGTAGGGGCAATAATTGTGATATTCTCTTTTGAAACAGGGTGAACAAAAGTTAGTTTTCGAGCATGAAGATGAATTCCTCCATCAGGATTGCTTCGGTCTGCACCATATTTTAAATCCCCTTTAATTGGCGATCCGATTGCGCTTAACTGCGCACGAATTTGATGATGACGACCTGTATGCAAATTGATTTCCAAGGCAGTATAATTTTGGAGTTCTTGGATTATGGTATAATCTAAACTCGCTAATTTGCTGTCAGGAACTTCTTTTAAATGCGCTTTCGAAGTATTGTTTTTTTCGTTTCTTTTTAAATAATGAACCAATTTAGCTTTTGCTTCTTTCGGTTTATTTTTGACAACAGCCCAATATGTTTTTTTAGTTTCACGATTGCTAAACAATTCATTCATACGCGATAAAGCCTTGCTAGTTCGTGCGAAAACTACAATTCCTGTTGTAGGCCGATCCAAACGATGAATAACACCCAAGAAAACATCGCCAGGTTTGTTGTATTTGGCTTTAATATATTCTTTCACAACATCAGACAAAGGTTTGTCACCAGTTTTATCTCCCTGCACAATATCGCCAACACGTTTATTGATCACAATAATGTGATTGTCTTCGTGTAAAACTTGTAAATTGTCTTTAGTAGAAATAATTTTCATAATGAGAATTTCGAATTATATGGAGAGATATTTAAAAAAGAGACCTCCAGCTTTAGCTGGAGGCAATAGATATTTTTAACCTTTGAACCTTTGTTCCTCTGTGTCTTTGAACCTTAGATTAATATTGTTCATTAGCATTAGGGAAATCACTAGACTTAACATCTGCAGCATATTGGCCGATTGCTTTAGTCATTTCATCATAAAGATTTAAGTAACGACGTAAGAAACGCGGACTGAATTCATTATTCATTCCTAACATATCGTGAATTACAAGAACTTGACCGTCAACACCGCCACCAGCACCAATTCCGATTACAGGAATAGAAATGCTTTCTGCTACTTTTTTAGCAAGATCTGCTGGAATTTTTTCCAAAACAACAGCAAAACAACCTACTTTTTCTAACATTTGAGCATCTTCAATTAGTTTTTCAGCCTCTTCTTCTTCTTTTGCACGAACACTGTACGTTCCGAATTTATAGATAGATTGAGGAGTTAAACCTAAGTGCCCCATTACTGGAATTCCAGCGTTTAATATTTTTTTGATTGATTCTTTAATTTCTTTTCCGCCTTCTAATTTTACGGCGTGAGCACCACTTTCTTTCATTATTCTGATAGCAGAACGTAAAGCCTCTTTTGGATCAGATTGGTAACTTCCAAAAGGTAAGTCAACTACAACTAAACCTCTTTCTACAGCGCGAACTACAGAAGAAGCGTGATAAATCATCTGATCTAAAGTAATTGGCAAAGTCGTTTCGTGACCAGCCATTACATTTGATGCCGAATCACCAACTAAAATTACGTCAACACCTGCAGTGTCAACAATTTTCGCCATTGTGTAATCGTAAGCTGTTAGCATAGAGATTTTTTCTCCGTTGCTTTTCATTTCAATTAATGACTTTGTTGTGATTCTTTTATAATCTTTTTTTGCTACTGACATTTTTGTGTTTTTTTGATATTGTAAAAGTATTGAATAATTGTAAAAAGGGAATTAGCAATTATAGAATATTTCGAGAGAAAATGGTTTTCGGTCTTTAAATTCTAATAGAAATTGACTGTTTTCCATTACAATAAAGTATTTGTGTAGTGTTTTTAATATTTTTTGCCACGAATTCCTCCAATTTTCACAAATTCCTTTTTTATTTAAATTAGTGCTAATTCGTGGCAAACTTTAATTTTAGCAATCAGCCATGTTTACGGCAATTGCAAGACCTCCTTCAGAAGTTTCTTTATATTTTGAATTCATATCTTTTGCTGTTTCCCACATCGTGTTAATCACTTTGTCTAAAGGAACTTTAGCATTTTTAGAATCGGTTTCTAAAGCCAACTCAGCAGCATTTATCGCTTTAATGGCGCCCATTGTATTTCTTTCAATACATGGAATCTGAACTAAACCGCCAATAGGATCGCAGGTTAAACCTAAATGATGTTCCATTGCGATTTCAGCAGCCATCAAAACCTGAGCAGGAGTTCCGCCCATTAATTCGCAAAGTGCAGCTGCGGCCATAGAAGACGAAACGCCAATCTCCGCTTGACATCCGCCCATTGCTGCAGAAATTGTAGAACCTTTTTTGAAGATACTTCCAATTTCGCCAGCCACCATTAAAAATTGTTTGATTTCTTTTTCGCCAGCATTGTGGTTTTCGATAACCATATAATACATTAAAACAGCAGGAATTACGCCCGAACTTCCGTTAGTTGGTGCAGTAACAACACGGCCTAGAGACGCATTTACTTCATTCACGGCAAGTGCAAAACAGCTAACCCATTTTAAGATTTGACGGAATTTAACTTCGGTTTTTCTAATTTCTTCCAACCAGCTCTGCGGATCGTTATAATTAGATAATCCGATTAAGTTTTGGTGCATGTCAAAAGCTCTTCTGCGTACGTGAAGTCCGCCAGGAAGAATTCCTTCAGAATGACAACCAATGTACATACATTCCAACATCGTATTCCAAATACGCATTAATTCCGAATGCACTTCAGCTTCTGGACGCATCGAAATTTCATTTTCGTATACAATTTCAGAAATCGATTTGTTTTCAGTAACGGTATAATTCAGCAATTCCGCCGCGTTTTGAATCGGATAAGGAAATGCACATTTTATAACTTCTTTCAGTTTGGCATTGGTACGTTCTTCTTTAACGACAAATCCGCCTCCGATAGAATAAAAAGTAGAATCGTATTCAGAATCATCAGATTTGTAAGCCGTAAATTTCAATCCGTTTGCATGGAAAGGAAGAAAATCTTTATTGAAAACAATGTCTTGAAGAAAAAAGAACGGAATCACTTTTTGGTTGCCCAAATTGATTTCGTTAGTTGTTTCGATTTTTTTGATAATTCCTGCAATATCTTCTACAGGAATATATTCAGGATCTTGTCCGCTCAAACCTAACATTACAGCAAGGTCTGTTGCGTGGCCTTTTCCAGTTAAAGAAAGAGAGCCATATAAATCGACTTTAACCCTTGTGATATCGTCTAAAATTGCTTCGTCTTTCAGCTCTTCTAGAAAGCGTTCGGCAGCGCGCCAAGGACCTAAAGTGTGTGAGCTTGAAGGGCCAACGCCAATTTTTAGCATATCAAAAACAGAGATACATTCTTCCATTGTTCAATTTTTGTTAAGACAAAGATAATCGAATAATGCAATGATGATTTCTTTTTGGATATTAATCTTGCGTATTTGTTAAAAAAAATATTAAAATTTAATAATTCGGCAACGAAATAAATTTAAAACCTTAATATGCGGTTTACGTAAAAAGTTCGCGTTTTTTCGGTATTTTTGTAAATGAACGAACGGCAAAACGCCTGATTCTTTATATTAATACCTCTTGGATTTTTGTTTTAATTCTGAAACGTCTTTTTACAAATAATAATACCACTAGAAGATAAAGTTACCATATGATAGAATTTTTCAGACATCTATTACAAGAATTCGAATTACCCCTAAGCAATCCAGTATTGATTTTTTCATTGATACTTTTTATAATTCTGCTTTGCCCAATTTTACTTAAAAAAATAAACATTCCCGGAATTATCGGACTTATTATTTCAGGCGTTATCATTGGTCCGCACGGATTAAACATTTTGGCAAAAAATTCAGCTGTCGATTTATTTTCAACAATCGGACTTTTATACATCATGTTTATTGCGGGTTTAGAATTGGATATGAATGAGTTTAAAGCCAACAGAAATAAGAGTTTACTTTTTGGTTTTTTCACTTTTATACTGCCACTTTCAATCGGATTTCCAGTTTGTTTTTATTTATTGAAATATGATTTTAATGCCAGTTTCTTAACTGCAAGTATGTTTGCTACACACACTTTGGTCGCGTATCCGATTGTGAGCAAATTAGGAATTGCAAAAAATCAAGCCGTTGCCATTACAGTTGGAGGAACTATTTTGACCGATACTGCCGTTTTGATTATTTTGGCAGTAATTATGGGAAGCAGTCAAGGAAATCTAAATCAGGCATTTTGGGTTAAATTGATCATTTCATTGGCGATTTTCTCCGCTATAATGTTTTTGATAATTCCTCGTGTTGCAAAATGGTTTTTTAAGAAGTTAGAAAGTGAAAAACACGCCCATTATATTTTTGTACTTTCTGTAGTTTTCTTTGCAGCCTTTTTGGCCGAAGTAGCAGGAGTAGAGCCAATTATTGGAGCTTTCGTTGCAGGTTTAGCTTTGAATCCGTTAATTCCGCATTCTTCTGCTTTGATGAATAGAATTGAATTTATTGGAAACTCTTTATTTATTCCGTTTTTCTTGATTTCTGTGGGAATGTTAGTTGATGTAAGCGTTATTTTGAGCGGACCAACTGCTTTGATTGTTGCAGGAACTTTGAGTGTTGTGGCGATTTTTGGAAAATGGATTGCAGCATTTTTTACTCAAATTGTTTTTAAATATACGAAAACAGAAAGACAGCTTATTTTCGGATTGAGCAGTGCGCACGCTGCGGCAACTTTGGCCGTAATTTTAGTTGGTTTTAAAGCGAAAATATTAGATGAAAATATCTTAAATGGAACTATTATTCTAATTCTGATTACATGTATCGTAGCTTCTTTCGCTACAGAAAAAGCAGCAAAAAAAATTGCGATTTGTGAAGAAGAAATTTCACATGAAGATACAGACAGAGATCAGATTTTAGACGAACATATTTTAATTCCGTTGGCAAAATCTTCTGCTGCGGCAAGTTTATTGGATTTTGCACTTTTGATAAAAGATAAAAAATCATCCAATCCAATTACTTTATTGACAATTGTTCCGAACAATAATCAAGCGGAAAAGAACATTTTAAAATACAGAAAAGCTGCAGATAAGTTTGTAATTCAAGGATCTGCTTCAGAAGTAAAAATTAATACAATTGCCAGAATCGACCATAATCCTGCGAGCGGAATCGCAAGAACTTCTAAAGAAATCATGTCGGATATCGTGATTGTGGGTTGGCCGAGAAAGACTGGATTTATTGATAAAATCTTCGGTGAAAATGTAGATTCGATTATTAATAATGTAGATAAAACTTTGTTTATCTGCAGGTTCCAAAAGAATTTTATTGAACAAAAAAGACTCGTTTTTATTTGTCCGCCGTTTTCAGAAAGAGGAATTGGTTTTCATTTATTAATGCAAAAAGTGAGCCGTTTGGCGCAGGAATTAAGTATTCCGGTTGTGATTTATGGTGAAGAAAAAACGCATCAAGCTATTCAGCAGATTGCTTCTAATTCAAAACTGAACAGTAAATTCGGATTTAAAAATGTTTCTGATTGGGAAGATTTTGAAGTGATTTCAGATGATATAAAACCAACAGATTTGGTTGTTGTCAATTTGTCTAGAAAAGGTTCTGTTTCTTATCAGTCAATCTTTGATAAATTGCCAACGAAGTTTGAAAAGTACTTTGATAGCAATAATGTGATGCTTGTTTATCCGCAAGACGATAGAAAAGAAAGCGCAATGGATGCTTACGAAGATTTTACGGCATCGCCTTTAGCAAAAGGTATTGAAGCAATAGAACAAATCGGACGTGGTTTAGGAAGTATTTTGAAGAAAAGCTAAAATCTGAACTTCATGAAAATTTCAACTATTTTGCCTGTTTTGGCTTTAGCTTTTATTTCTTTGAACTGTAATAGAGTTAAAGAAGAGCAGAATTTAAATTCTGAGGTTGCTGTTAAGAATGATAGTCTTGCAAAACCAATAAAAAAAGAGTTGCCTGAGAATTTCGATGAATTCAATAAAAAATTTCATTCAGATTCTCTTTTTCAAGTTTCAAGAGTTGATTTTCCAATTGAAGGAAAGCATGTTTCTGGTTTTGATCAGCACGAATGGACAAGAAAGAATTGGGAGTTTCAAGTAATTCTTGTTGCTGATAAAACAGAAATTGAAGAATACCAGCATTCGTTAACAAAAACAGATACTTTAATTACAGAAAGATTTTGGATTCCAGACAGCGGTTTTGAAGTTGAAAGAAAATTTAAACTCATTAATAATAAATGGTTTTTAATTTATTATAACGACGTAAATTTATAGTAAAATGAATCACAATGCTAAATCTATCCGACCGTTTATAGGTGCTAAAAATTTTGAAATCTCAAGAAGCTTTTATCGCGATTTAGGATTTGAAGAAACGGTTTTAGAATCTAATTTTTCCGTTTTTAAAACAGGAGAAATCGCTTTTTATCTTCAAGATTACTACGATAAAAACTGGATTGAAAATACCATGATTTTTCTTGAAGTTGATGATGTTGAACGTTATTACAGCGAACTTTTAGCTTTAAATCTTCCCGAAAAATATGAAGGAGCAAAACTAACTCCGATAAAATATTTAGACTGGGGAAGCGAATGTTTTCTGCATGATCCTTCAGGAGTTTTATGGCATTTTGGAAAGTTTAAATAAACTTTATTTTGCCACTAATTACACGAATTTATGCAATTTTCAAATTCAATGATAATTAGTGGAATTAGTGGCAAGCAAAAACTCATCTCAAACAAAAATCACCCAAAACTCGAGTCGTATTTTTACGTTGATACCAGTCATTGTAAACCAATTCTAGGTTTTTGACTTCGAATTCTCCGAAATCATAATCACGGAATTTTTCTGCGATTCTGATTAGTTTTTTCGGATCATGAAGTTTTTCCTGGAAACGCATTATAGTAGAATGTGCCGTAGATATAGAATAACGACTGTCTATACTTTGTTGTAATCCAGAATTTTTGAAATTTTCACGAAGTCTATTTCGTAAATTATTTAAAGTTTCATCACTCGGAAATCCTTGAATCATGAGAGCAGACGGAGAAGCGGTTACGCCTTTAAAATGAATTTTGATTTTCTCAACATCAACAAGACTTCTGCAAATTATTTCAATATACTCGTTTGGCGAAATCTGATTCAAAGTAAAATCGGAAGAACAAGAAATAATCGACATAACGGTAATATGAATGTCTGAATCTGGATAAAAATATTGCTCAAGTTCTGCTTTTTTCAATTCATTAATGAAAGCCTGAACGTTGGCTTTAATTTCATCATTTGGGCGAATAAGTAACGTGATTCCGAAGCGAGAATCGGATTCATTTTTAAGTTCAGAATCAATTGAATATTTTCCTGCCGAAATGATTTCAGAAGATGTTTTGTAAAGTTGGTCGTAGTGTTCAGTTAAATTCATTGTGGTATTATTTCTTTTTAGCTTTTGCCAGATTTTCTTTGACTCTAAATTTTACAATTTCTGTGATCAAATCATAAGGCATTGGATCTTTTAACGGAAATTGAACAGAGCCTTTTCCTGATTTGTATTTAGAAAGTTTTTCAGCAAAAGCTTCGTGTCCGCTAGGTAAAGCATAAAGTCCGATATGGTTTTTAAACGCAGCAAAATAAACAACAATTCCATTTTGCTCAAAAGCTGGCATCGAATAACTGATTTTCTCTTTAGCATCTGGCGCCGCCTTCTGAATCATCATTCTGACTTTCTCCAAAATTTCTTGAACATCATTAGGAAATACGCCAATGTATTCGTCTATATTTTCTGGTTTTTTAACGTCCATGGTGTTTTTGTTTTGTTGGTTTCAAGTTCCAAGTTTCAAGTTTCCTATAGCAACTTGAAACTTGGAACTTGAAACAAAATTTAAGCCAGTCCTTTCGGAAAACGATCCAAGACCAAATTCAATCTTAAATTATGCTCTAAAAAAGCTTTTGCTCCAGCCAAAACCAAAGTAAAACCCTCAGTCGAATTACGAACCTGATCTATAATTTTATCTGTGTCGCCATGAAAACCAGAATTTGTAACACTTACAAAAGTTTCATGTTCGTTTAACGGACTAAAAACCCATTCTACTAAAGTAATTTCGTCTGGATTTCCCCATTCAATTACGATTTTTTTATTTTCTTGAAGAACAAGTGTCGTAACCGAAAGCGAAAAACCATACATTTCCCAAGTCCATTCTGTTTTTTGATTTTCTTCTAATTTTCCAGATCCCTTTGTAAACCAAAATTTACTCGTAATCTGCGGATCAATAAAAGCCTGAAAAACTTCTGAAACAGGTTTTCTTATCAGCATTTCGGCCTTTGCATATTTGTTGTTTTCTGTTTTCATTTTGTTTGAAGTTAATTAGTTAGCTGTAACGAGGAAATGTAAATATAACTCTAAATTTTGTACTGAGATCTTAAGTTCAGACTTATAACTTTTTTTTATCAATCCATTTTCCGACAGTTGGCGCAGTATAATTTTTCATTTGATCCAATAAATCATCTATAGAATCGCTAACCAAAAGCATTTTTTGATTAACCTCTTTCAGCAATCCTTTTTCTGTCATGGTTTGCAGTAATTCGATAAGCGAATCATAATAACCATCTATATTTAAAATTGCGATTGGTTTTTTATGCAAACCTAATTGCGCCCAAGTCAGCATTTCGAAAAGTTCTTCAAGAGTTCCAAAACCGCCAGGAAGCGCAATTACACCATCGCATAAATCGTTCATTTTGGTTTTTCTTTCGTGCATGCTTTCCACCAAAATTAATTCGGTTAAGCCTAAATGAGCAATTTCTTTAGATCTTAAAAAATTAGGCAATACACCAATAACTTTTCCTCCAGCATTTAAAGCTCCGTCAGCGACAGCGCCCATCAAACCGACATTAGCGCCACCATAAACTAATTCTATATTTTGTTCGGCTAAGGTTTTACCCAAAGCAATTGCTTGTTCTTCGTAAATTTTTTCAGTGCCATAACTTGAAGCACAGAAAACGGTTATTCTTTTCATTTTTTATAAATTATAAATTATGAGTTATGAGTTATGAATTTAAAGAATTATAAGCGGTAAAACCGTCAACTTATAACTCATAATTCATAATTCATGACTTTTTAAATTCATATTCAAAATACGGAACTTCTAGACCATTAACAGTAAAAGATAGCTCATTGATTTTTTCTGCGCCAAGTTTTAAAACGGCTTTTTGCGAACGGAAGTTTTCTGCTCCAATGTGAAAAAGTACAGAATCAACATGCTGAAACGCATAATCGATCATTAATTGTTTGTTTGAGTTGTTGTATGGGCCACCCCAATATTTTCTAGTGATAAAAGTGTAGCCAATTCCAACATTCGATTTTTCTGGATTGTAATCATAGAAACTTGTTGTGCCCATAATTTCATTGGTTTGTTTATCGAGAATTAGGAACGGACTTTTTGTAAGGATCAAATCAAAGTAAGCTCTAAAAACGTCTCTTTTATATCGATCTTTAGCCGGATTCTGTTCCCAAATTAAAGGATCAGAAGCCGCTTCAAATAAGGCTTCAAAATGTTTTTCTTCTAACGGAATTAACTTTGAGATTTCGTTTTCTAAGAAATCTGGCTGTAAATTAAAGTTTGATGTTTGCATTTTTATGATTTTAGTTAAAGGCTAAATTTTACGAACTTGAACACAAGAGACATTTTCCATTTTAATCTGTTTTCCTGTTTTTTTCAATAATCCAGTTTTAGAATCTCTTTTAAAAACAATTACATTTCCGGTTAAGACATTCGAGGCAACTAAAAATTTTCCGCTTTCATCCAAAGCAAAAATTCTCGGATGTTTTCCTAAAGTAGACTGATAGCCAATGTTTTTAAGTAATCCGTTTTCATCGATAGAAAAAATAGCAATATTGTTTTCTTTTCCGCGATTTGTCGCATACAAAAACTTTCCATCAGGAGAAATATGAATATCAGAGCTTTCAAATCCGTCTTTTATTTTATCTGAATGTGTAGCAATGCGCTGAATTTTATTTAAAACACCATTTTCATAACTATAAATGCTTATTTGCCCCGCCATTTCTTCAATGCAATACCCCCATTTTTGATTGGGATGAAAAGTAAAATGTCTTGGTCCAGCCTCTAAATCGGTTTTTGTAAACGGATTTTTAGTTTCAACTAAAGGCTTTTTCAGATTTTCATCAAAAGCATAACAGCGAATTTTATCGGCTCCTAAATCGGGTAAAAATAAATAATCACATTGCGGAGAAAACACCGCAGAATGCACGTGAGATTTGGTTTGTCTGTCTTTGTTTACGCTACCGTCTGAATATTGAAAATTCTGAGCAAGCGAATCAATTTTCCCATTTTTTAAAAGCGGATAAACCGAAATACTTCCTTCTGTATAATTAGCGTTAGCCAGCCATTTTCCATTTTTATGAACACTCACATAAACCGGATTTTCGCCACCGCTTCTTTGACTGTTTAAAAAAGTCAAAGTCTTTGCTGACGGATTAAATTCAAAACTACTCACGCTTCCTGCATTTGGAGTTTTAGTGTCTGTACACGCATAAACATATTTTCCGTTTGGAGAAACCGTCAAATAAGAAGGATTCACGATATTTTTAACCGAAGTAAATTTCGTCAATTTTCCGCTCAAAGTATCCAATTGATAAACCTGAATAGCTTCAGCAGTTTTATCACGGTTATATGATCCTAAAAACACGTAGGTATTTTGAGAAAACAGGTTTATTGTTAATAGAAAAGCAATTGCGAAATAGTATATTTTTGGTTTCATTTTTAGTTTTTTGGTTTCAGGTTTGAAGTTTCACGTTTGGCTGACATTGTCAGGCTGAGCGAAGTCGAAGCCCTTTACGTTGCACCCTTCGACTTCGCTCAAGGTAACATCGCAGATGTTTTTTTTCGTTGAAAGAAAACCTTTGTCCCTTTGTTCCTCTGAGCCTTTGTTCCTTAAAAAAAGTTATCGAATATTAAGCCACCACTTTTTAAATTCTTGTTTGTCATTTTTCAGTTCAACAACTTCGCCAATCATTGGTGTAATTAACGGAATTGGATTTTCAGACAAACTATTCAATTCGGTTACTTTTTTCAAAGGTTCGTCCCAAGCGTGAAGCGATAGTGAAAACTTAGAAGAATGCACTGGAAATACACGTTTTGTATTCAGGTCTTTCATGGCTTTTATTACATCTTCTGGTAAATTATGAATATATTTCCAACTCTCATTATATTGTCCATTATCAATTAAAGCCACATCAAACGGACCGTATTTTTCACCGATTTCAGCAAAATGCTTGTCGTAACCGCTGTCTCCGCCCAAATACATTTTAAAATCTTTAGTTTCCAAAACAAAAGAAGTCCAAAGCGTATTACATCTTTTAAAACTTCTGCCCGAAAAATGCCTTGAAGGCGTCGTATGAATTGTCAGATTTTCATCTAATTGGATGGTGCTGTACCAGTCTTTTTCGATAATGTTTTCAGTAGGAAATCCCCAGAATTCGAAGTGTGAACCAACGCCAAGCGCGGTAATTATTTTCTTTGTTTTAGGCTTTAATTTTAAAATCGTTTTATAATCCAAATGATCGTAATGATCATGTGTAATCAACAAATAATCAATTTCTGGAAGATCGTCAACCATATAAATATCAGAGCCTTTAAACGATTTTGTTGTTCCAGGAATAGGAGAGGCGTTTCCGCTAAAAACAGGATCTGTTAAAAAACGTTTTCCTTCCAACTGAATAAAATAAGACGAATGTCCAAACCAAACTAAAATATCTTGATCTAAAGAAAGTTCTTTTAAATTGGTTTTTACAGACGGAATTAAATCAGCGGGAATTTTTCTTTCTACTTTTTTGAAGAAGAAATCAAACAAAACTCCTGGCATGCTTGCTCCTTCAGCAAGATCTGGCGTAAAGCTCTGATTTTCGAATTTTCCGTTTTTATATTGTGGCGAATTCTGAATTAAAGTCAATCTTTCACCAGACGGCGCTTTTCCAAATTGAGGATGCTGTAGAAAAAAGTAAACGGCAAGTACTATTATGAATAATAGAATTAAGAATGTAATCATTTTATTTTGAGGGATATAAATTTTGGGTGTACTGAATAGAAAGTAAAATTATCTTTTTTAAAATTTCTGTATCAACATCATCTAACTTTTTGATGTATATGCAAGCTTTTGAAGAAGTATGTTTTCCAAGTTTCGGTAAAAGTTCGTCTCTTTTTTCTTCTGGCAGATAGAAATAAACGGTTATTGCTGTTTTTCTTGGCGAAAATCCAGCTAATGGCGCGTCGCCTTCGTGTCCGCTGTCGTATTTGTAATGATAACTTCCAAAACCAATAATGCTTGGTCCCCACATTTTTGGTTCAAAACCAGATGTTTCTTGCATTATTTTAAGAAGTTCAAAAGCATCATTTCTTTTAACTTCATTTTCAACAGTGTTAATAAAATCAGTAACGCTTTCTGCTGTTTCGGTGGTTTTATTTTTTGCCATTTTGAGAATTATTTTTCTTTATTAAATCACTTTTGAGCAAAAAGTTTTTGATTTTGAATTCGGTTAAATAAAACAAATCAGCATCTTGTGGCATTTGGTTTTCCATAGCAATAAAACTCACATCGCTTTCTGGAAAATACAAATTGACAGAAGAAAACCCATCACCACCTAAACCTGTGTGTCCAAGATATTTTACATTGTCTTCTTCAACAATTCTAATTCCGTAACCATAAGGTTGTTTTTCTTTTCCGAAGAAATTATGTTGCGAAAGAATTGTGTTTTTAGTTAATAATTGATACGATTCAGGCTTTAAGATTTTTCCTTTATGCAAATTGTTATTCCAAATCGCAAGATCTGAAACAGTTGAAATTACGCCGTCTGCACCTAAGTTGTTATTATTTATGGAGCCAAACTTCAAAGGAGTAAGAGTGTTTTTATTATTGTCATATCCAGTTGCTAAATTCTGAATTTTGTCTGCAGAATAACAAAAAGTATGATTCATTTTTAATTTCTTAAAAAGCGATTCAGACACTTCTGTATAACTTTTTTTAGTGGTGAATTCAACAATCTTTCCGATTAAGCTATAGTTTAAATTGCCATATTTAAATTGTGTTCCAGGTTTAAAAGCCAATGGTTTTTGCAAATCGACAATTCCATGCGAATGGTTTAAAAGCTGATGAACGGTAACAGAATCTGCCCAAGTTTGTTTGAGTTCAGGTAAATACTTTTTAATCGGAGCATTCAAATCTACCTTTCCTTTTTCTACTTCTAATAAAAGTAAAACAGCAGCAATTAATTTACTGTTCGACATAATCTCAAACTGTGTATCCATTTTTAAAGGCGTTCGGGTTTCGAAATTCGAAAAGCCTTCTGCTTTAGAATACAACGTTTTTCCATTTTGCGAAATCAAAATAGTACCATTAAATTTAGGATTAGCATTTTGAATTATACTATCGATACTTTTTTTGAAATCGTTTTTTTTCTGTGCTGAAGAATGACAACTGGTTAAGATTACTAGCAGTAATAAGGAAATTTTAGAGATGAAGTTCATTTTGGTTATTGAGAGTTTCTATTTGTTTTGAGTTTGAAGTTTCAGGTTTCACGTTTCAAGTTTTCAGAGGCAACTTGAAACCTGAAACTTGAAACAAAATTTTAATTTAAAACATTCCGTTTTTGTTAATAGAATCTTTTGGAACGGGTTGCCCGAGATCCCAAAGTTCGATGATTTTATCCGATTCGAATTTAAGAATATGCACAACGGCAAAACCAATATCTGAAGGCGTTTGTTTGAGATGTGAATGCACGGCAACCAAGTTTCCGTCTTCTAGAATATGATGAATTTTAAAAACCTTATTCGGATTTGTTCTGGCAGATTCTTCCATGGCAAGCATTAAGGTGTCTGCATCGCCTTTGAAATAAGCGTTGTGGTGTTTGAAATTCTTTCCAACATATAACCGAAAACCTTCGTGAGGATGCCCTTTTGCTGCCAATTTCAGGAAGTTTTTAGCGATTTCTTTCTTAGTCATGATTCAAAATTTAAAAGCAAACTAAGTTATGAAATAAAGTGCTATAAATTTTGCAGAAAAGGATTGGAAATTTATAAAATTAAAGGACTTCCGATTTTATTTTATTCATGTCTACGCCTAGTTTGGTAAATTCTTTTTCGCCCAATTCGGTTATGTAGAAATGTTTGTCTGCGGGATTATTTTTTGCAATCCATTTTTTGTCGGCAAATGTCTCTAAAAGTAATTCGCCCAATTTGCCACCAATATGTTCGTAGCATTTTTTTGCTGGTTTTATGGTTTTGTCGCCCATTTTATTTGTTCTTTTTTAAAGCAATTTTAGAAGCTAAATAAGCCATCGGAAGATAAGCGAAAATTAGATCTGCAAAACCAAACCAAATAGGAGATGGCAAAGTAAAAACCGTAACAATACCGCCAAACAAAAAGAAAGCGCCAATTGCAAATGCCAGTTTCGTTTTGTGATGAATAGCTGCAATAGCCGTTGTCAATGCTCCTGCAAAAGTTCCGATTGCATGCGCCAAAAAAGGAAAAAGAAAATGCTTTGGTTCAAATAAATGCATGCTTGCCTTTAAACCTTCGGCAGTGGTAACATCTGCACCATTTGGAGCCGGAATTATCGAATTGCTCAGTAAAATAATACTCATATTGACAATGCTTCCAATAACAAGACCTGCAATTACAGCCAAAGTGTTTCTTAAAAATGGATTCATAATTTTCGTTTTTACCTAACGAATTTATGAAAAATAAAGCAATTAGTTGAATGATTGTCTGAATTCTAAAGGCGAAGTATTGGTCTTTGTTTTGAATAATTTACTGAATGATTGCTGATGCTCAAAACCAAGTTCAAATGCAATTTCGCTGATAGATAGGGTAGTGGTTGAAAGCTTTTCTTTGGCTTTTTCTATCAATTTATTATGAATGTGCTGTTGGGTGCTTTGGCCCGTATGCGTTTTTAATAATGCACTCAGATAATTGGGAGAAACGTTTAAATTGTCGGCAATAAATTGAACCGTCGGAAGCCCTTTTTGTTTTAATGAATCATCGGTAAAAAGATCTTCAAGCAATTTTTCTAAGCGTGCTAAAATCTGATGACTGCTAATTTTTCGAGTAATAAATTGTCTGTTGTAAAATCTTTCGGCATAAGTTAAGAACAATTCAATTTGCGCAATAATTACATCTTGGCTAAACTTATCAATATTGGATTGATATTCTTGTTGAATATTTTTAATGATATCAATGAGCATATTCTCTTCTTTATCAGAAAGATGAAGTGCTTCATTAACAGCATAACCAAAATAATCGTATTGTTTGATTTTCTGCGCAAGCGGAGTATTCCAAAGAAAATCAGGATGAATCAATAACGACCATCCTGAGTGTTGCAATTCGGCATTTCCTTCAATAGAAAAAACTTGTCCTGGCGAAAGAAATATTAAAACACCTTCTTTAGAATCATATTCCTGCTGCCCGTATCGCATTTTTGCGTTGGCATTTCTTTTTAAAGCAATCGAATAAAAATCCAACATTAAGCTTTTTGGTTCTTCGTTATTGAGATATTTTAAATCTTCAAAATTGTAAACGCTCACCAAAGGATGTTCAGGTTTTAGCAAATCTCTAAAATCATGAAATTCGCTTATTGTTTTAAATCGAAGTGGTTGCTGATTTGCCATACTACAAAGTACTTAATTTTGATTGAAAATTAGAGCAAATTCTTTAGCATAATCTGCCAGTTTTGTTTTTCCTAAAACGATAGGACGATTTTGATAATAATCTTCACCAAGTAAACCGCTGTAAAGTGCGGCGTACATTTCTACCAAACCTTGCGCAATTTTAGGTTGCATTCCAACAGCAATTAATCCGTTTAGTGTTTCTTCGTCGCTAATTAATTTCCATTTTAAATCTGGATTTCCGATTGCTTCTCCTAAAATTTTTACGGTTTGATCTCCAGTAAGTTCTTCGCTAGCGACATAACGTATTTTTTTTCCGTCAAGCGGAGTGGTAAGCTCTTCTGCAATTGCTTCAGCAATATCGTTTGGAGAAACCCATGGAATCAATTGGTCTGCTCCATAATTTGCAGCAATAAGTCCTTGATTTTTAATTGTCGGGATATAAGCTAACAAGTTGTAGTAAAAAGATGTCGGACGCATAAATGTAATCGAAACATCTAAAAGCTTGTTCAAAACCGCTTCGATTTCATTATAACGCTGAATAATTCCAGAACCCTGTTCTAAATGTGCACCAATACTGCTTAAAAA
This sequence comes from Flavobacterium sp. HJSW_4, assembly GCF_042436695.1. Lineage (NCBI taxonomy): Bacteria > Pseudomonadati > Bacteroidota > Flavobacteriia > Flavobacteriales > Flavobacteriaceae > Flavobacterium > Flavobacterium sp. HJSW_4. Next base: position 115,204 of record NZ_JBHNPP010000012.1, on the reverse strand, counting down.
CACGACACGTTTTACGCCAGATTTTGCGATAGCTTCTGCATAATTATTTCCAATTGCACGAGTAAAAGCATCCAAATCAAGATTCGGATCAAAATAATTTGCACGCGGAATCATGCAATATACGGCATCTGCTCCTGTAAAAGTTTGAGTTAAAAAATTGACATCATTTACAGAGCCAATTGCGGCTTGAGCTCCAAGATTTTCAATTTCCGATTTTCTTTCGCTACTGCTGGCAATTACCGTAATTTGATGTTCGTCATTTAATAAAGCTTTCGCTAAAGGCTTGCTAATGTTCCCTAGAGAACCTGTAATTATAATTTTCATAATACTATTTTTTTGATGATACAAAGTTGCGAAGCATCAGAGAAATAGATTTAGCCAAATCTATGATTGACGTAGTCTAAAATAATAATATGAAATATGATTTTATTTTTCGGATAATTTCCTTTCCGTTTCAATTTGAGGTTTTCCAGTAGCATTTGGCTGACCTTTTCCAGTTTCAATTAGCTTTTTCAAACTATTCTCGATGTAATTGGTCCAGCCTGCTTTGCAAACTTCAAAACATTCATATTCTGGAACTAGACCGACATGTGTAAAAGCGAGTTTTGTTTTGTCGTCTTCTTTCGAAATGTCAAAAACGGCTGTAGTATTAGTCCATTCCGTATCGTCTTTGGTGAAGCTGAAATAATTTTCCTCAATCAGCCAAACGATTTTCTGATTCGGAATTACTTCAATCAATTTTATTTTACAGCGATGAACATCTTCGTAATGATATTTAAATTCATCGCCTTGATTGGCTGTTTTTCCTTCAATTTCTTCAGACCACCAGCCACGAACATTTTGTATCGCTTTAAAAACTTCTCCTGGAGATTGATTGACAAGTATAGTTGTGGTAAAATCGTGAGTATTCATAATTAATTGATTTTTAAATTAGTAAAGTAAAATTACAATCTAAAAATCAATTGATTACGGTGTTAAAAAGACAATTTTAAGGTGTATTTCGGACAAGTTTTTTATTAAATGCCATAAAATAATATCGCAAGTGCCATAATTGAGGCAAATAAAATTGAAAAGCTCAGGAAAGCTATAAAAGTTACTCTCCATCCGCTAAAAGTGTCTCCTCCATTTTCGTTATGCTTTTGGATGTTTTCTTCTTGATAATTTTGAATTATTTGAGCAGCAATAAAGGAATAAAGAGCTGGAAAAATAATTTTAGGAAAGTTTTCAGGAAGGCTAAATGAGATTCCAATGATGGCAATTGTACATAATACTGTAATGATCCAAGTGTTTCTGGCTTTTTCTAAATCATTAAAAGTTTTAAAATTTTGTGCAATGCAATATCCAGCAACTAATGGACCGCCAAAAAAAGTTGCGGTGCTGATTGCTTTTTTAGAATATATTTTCTCTGTTGGAATTTCTTCAAAAACTGATGTTTCTACGTTATGGTCTTCTGTCATTTTTATGAATTGAGATTTTGGGTTTATAGTATTTTTTTAATTTTTTGTGGAATTTTATTAATGAGTTCAAAATGCTTTGACATCACATTTTCTAGATCTAAAGTTCCGCCTAAGATGATCATTTCTTTATGTGCGAAACGTTTTCCGAGTCGGTCTTCGAGCATGATTTTTTCCATGCTTTGCGCTATTTCAATTTCATGCAAGAACTCATTTGGATGTCCGGCTGTGCAAATTACAAGACCATACGGAATGGTTTTCATTTTTCTTGAAGTATCGTTTTGTCCGTAGGCATATCCTACGGAGTAAACGCGGTCAAACCAACCTTTTAATTTTGCTGGACAATCGCTCCACCAAACAGGATATAAAAAAATGATGCAGCCTGCTTTTTCTATTTTTTCTTGTTCAGCTAAAACATCTGCAGGAATAGTAAGTTGTGTTTTGGCAAAACCCTCACGTTCATATTCTTCTTCAGACATATCGCTGGCAAAATTAGACGCATATAAATCAGAGATTTCTACATTCCATTTTTCATTATTCAAGGCTAGTTTTAATCTTTCTAGAACTTGAAAAGTATACGATTTTCTGCTCGGATGTGCGTAAACAATTAGAATGTTCATTTCCAGATTTTTTGGATTTATAATTGCTTTAAAATTTCAATCTGATCTGTACGAAAATACAAATTAAATCCAAATAATATTATTCCTCAGAAAATTCTAAAATATCGCCTGGCTGACAATCCAAAACTTTGCAGATTGCTTCTAGTGTACTGAAACGAATTGCTTTTGCTTTTCCCGTTTTTAAGATGGAAAGATTCGATAACGTTAAATCTACTCTTTCTGAAAGTTCGTTTAATGACATTTTTCTCTTTGCCATCATGACGTCTAAATTTACTATAATGGGCATACTTTTTTGTTTAAATAGTTAAGTCAATTTCAGATTGAATTTCGATTCCTCTTTTAAAAATCTGTCCGACAACAAACATCACAATTGCCATAAAAATCCAAATGCTGTGGCCTTCTAAATTAAGTGATTCTAACGAAGGAAGTTTTACGCCTTTAAGAATTAACCAATTGTTGAATTTGAAAGCCCAAAAAGAAAACAACCCAATTCCGAAAGCCAAATAAGACAGATAAGATATAAAGCGTCCCATTTCAGCAGTAAAAGGCTGTTCGATGTTTAATTTTTTCTCGTGCAGCATTTTTACAATCAGGTAAAACATAATCGCTTTTAAGATTGCCACAATGCTGATAAAACATATTTCTTGAATGTAAAAACTAGGACTGAAAGTGTACAAATTTAGCAAATCGAGAAATCGAGCGTTATAGGAATTAATCATCATAGTGTAAATTCCGTTAAAAAGATACATACCAGCTTCTACGCATAAGCCAATAAAAATAATCCATGATAAAATATTTAAAATTTTTAGGATCTGCGGTGTTCCAATTTTAATTTCCATAATAATCAAGATTAAAAGTGATGCTGCTAAAAATAATAAAAATTTATTGATAATCAATAAATAAATGTTTTTTATCAAAAAAAAACTCCAGCTTTAGATTTGCTGGAGTTAAATTTTTTATGGTTTGAAGATATCTTATTTGAGTGCTTTTCGTTCGTTTTCAAGCATTTTTTCTACATTAAAATAAATTCCGTCTACATTATAAACGCCTTTTTCAAAACTTAGATAATCACAATTTCCAACAAGCGATTGCTCTTTCGATTCTATTTCAAATAGGTTGAGCAGAATATATTCGTGATCGACCATTAGGACATGAAAACCAGTTTCGCACTTTTTTCCGTCGCCAGAAGAGAGTATGACATTCAAGATGCTGTGAAATTTAAAAGCAATAATTTTTGCAGCCGCTTCATCGCCTTTTAAATGATAAACATAGGCTAGATAGTTGAGCTGACGCAAATCAAATGGAAATTCGGTTAGGGAATTATTGGAGAGTTTTATAATTTCATCGTAATCGGAAGCTTCGAGTTTTTCTTTCGTATAATATTTCTGAAGTTTTTCTTCATCTGAAGGTGTCCAAAAAGCATTGTATTTGGGCTGAAAAAAATAACCTAAATATAAATGGCTGTATTCATCATGCGTCAAAAGGGTATCGTTTTTTACCAATCTTTCCATCAATTTCGGATAAAAGAATTTCGAATTTTTATCATTGATTTCTTTTTCGATTGTTTTATAATCAGGTATTTTAAAACCAAGATCTTGAGCATTTAACTGGAATCCGAAACAAAAAATAAGAAGAAGGATAAATTGCTTTGGCATGATTTATAAGGTTTTAGGTGGAGGTTTTAGCCTAACTAAAATACAAATTATTTGAACACAAAATCTTCTTATGAATGCAGATGCGTGAAGGATGGGAGCGGCATCCTTTTGTGGTGTGGTTCACCACAAAAGATATAGCGAACAGCCTGACCCGGAGGGACACGCCCTAATAAAACTGAAACTTATTCTTCTGGAGCATCAATAATCCATTTTCCTTTTTCTTTTGCAATATCGATTAATTTTTGACCTTGCTCTGTCATTAAATTTAACTCAATCATGCGTTCGGCTCTTTCAATATTGGGTTTGCTCCATTTGCTGGTTTTTGGGTTTCGATGAGAGAAAGTAAGGTAATAGCTTTCGGCGTCACGTTTTTTGCAGAGACTATCAATCCAACCAAAGCAAAGGGCTTCTTCAGTTGCTTCGACTAAATTTACGCTTTCTGTTTTGCTTTTTTTGTGATACAAAATTAACCAAACCGATTTTTCCGTCTGACTGTTTGCTTCGAGCCAATTGCGCCAATCTTGTCTCGTTTGGGCATAAACCGCTAATTTACCGTCTTTAGTTTCCATCTTTTTAGTTTTATTTTATAAAGATAAAATGCCTTTGTGACAACAGTATGTCAGTAATAAAATTAAAAATCTGTAAATAAGAGGATTATAGTTTTTGATTAATGCCCAAACTGTTTTCTGAGATCTAAATTAAGACTGTATTGTTCTTCAACAGGAATGATTTTTCTTTGAACTTTGTTGATGTCGTTTCCTTCTTCTGTCCATAAAAACGGGTAAAAATTAAAAACTTGATCGCCTTGTAATGCGGTAAGATCTTTTTTCCAGTTTTCCCAGCGGTTGCCAGCATAATATTTATCTAAATCGTTATTGAAGCAAAACTCTAAAAACTGAGAATAGGTAATATCAAGCTGTTCGTATTCTAGGTTGTCTGGCGCAAAATAATATATTTTTCCAAGATCGTTTCCAAATGCGCCGCCATTTAGTATGTAAAAACCACCCAAAGCATCGTCGGCAATTAAAAGGTAAGAGGGAGCTTCTCCAAATTCGTTAAAAGATTTTCCTTTGTTCCAATCAGGAAGGCTTCGGTTAAGTTTGGTGCTTCCAGAACCAAGAATTCTGATCCAGCCATTATCAATTAAAATTCCGCCAGTTTTATAGACAATAGCGCCCATTGGCGAACTAGTTGTAACTTGGGTATGATATAAAGCATTTTTGGCTTTTTGAGGATCTGCTGGAAGAATTTCTACTTTGTTCTTGGCAGCATTTGCCCATTCTTTTACTAATTTCCATCCAGAATCTGTCTGATCGATGAGTTCGTTTACTGGTCGCATTTTTGTTTGTGAATAAGTTGTTGTAGAGGATAAAAAAATTAAGGCGGTTAAGGTGAAAAATTTCATTTTGGGTTTTATAGACTTTTGGTTAATTGGTTATTTTAGTCGGAGCAGAACTCCTTTTCGTTTGACAATATTTTTATAGTCCCATTGAATTTCTCTGCTTTTCTCCAGCCAGCGTTCGAGATCTCGCTCGTTTATTTGATCGACGTTTGTATAACGTTTTTCGGCAGCTTTAAATGAACCTTCGTTTTGGAGTTTTTCTTCGTCAAAAGATTGACCGCTCCAGAAAAGTAATCTAACTGAATCTTTTAATTTGCTGTAGCCTACAATTGGATTTCCATCAAGAAACCAAACAGGATGAGCATGCCAGATTTTGTTTTCGGCATCAGGAAGATTTTTGTTGATAATGGCAAAAAGAATATCGCAGATTTCTTTGTTTTCTGCTGTTTGAGCATCGTTATAATCTTGAATCTGATTCATGTCTTTAGCATTTTAGAGTTATTTTATATTTTGCGTTAACTCGAATAAAATATAAGTTCCGTTGCTTGAATGTCCTCTTGATTTTTCTGCAAACCCTTTTTTAATGTAAAATTCAACCGCTTTGGTATTGTTTACAAGACATTTTAAGGTAATTGGAAATGCAGTTTTTTGTATGGCGGCTTTTAATAATTCGGTGCCAATATTTTTTCCTTGATATTTGGTATCAACGTAAAGATGATGAATAAAATTGTTGGGCATCCAAATTGAAATAAATCCGACAGGAATATGGTTTATGTGAGCCGTTAAAATATATTCTCCTTGAGTTTGCTTTTCAAAATCTTCTAATTTGAATTCGGAGATATCTTGCTCTATAAATGTGCGTTGTCTTTCATTTAAGAATAACTCTCTTAAATGCTGTAAATCAATATCTCGAAATTCTATTATTTCCATTTAGAATTTACCTTTATTGTTCTTCGATTATAGAGTTTCCTTTTGATTGGTCGCCCGATGTCCACTGCCAAGTTTCATGAAGTCTTATTTTGCCATTTTCTAAAATTTCAGGTTTAGAACTGCAAATTCCTGTCATTAATTCTCCTTTTTCGTTTATTTGATGGTATCTCATTTCGATATTTCCTTCTTCATCAACTAAACCAATAAGATGGCCTTTTTTGATTTTTCCTCCTGAATATTCTGAAGTCAAAATATTTGCTTCTTGTTTATAGTGAAAAGCAGTTTCGTTAGATGTTTCTCCGTTTTCACTATTGCTGATAGGCTTGAAAATTTTATTATTGTAATTAATCATTTTAAATGCAGTTAAGAAAGAGACAAGATAAATAAAAAATCCGACCTGTTTGTACAAATCGGATTTTGTGTATGGATTGATTTTTTAAGGTTGCAATTTTTTCATGAATTCATTCGAAGCCATTTCTAAAGCTTTATAATAATTTCCTTTTTTAAGTTCAGGAACCGCAAATGTGCTAATTATAGTTTGTGTTTCTTCTGTAGTTAATTTGTATTTTATAAAATCTACGCTTAAAACCTGAATTTGTCTTAATGATTTGCTGACAAGGATTAAAATGGTAGGATCTAATCTCGGATCTTTTGATAAAAATTTGTCAAGATCTACAGCAAATTCTTCAAAAGAAGGAAATGGCTGAACAGAAGGAGTCGTGATGATAACAATTTTATAAAGATATTTTTTTTCAAAATTGTTTAGAGTCGTGTTTAAAACTTTAAGTTCTTCTGGTTTTAGAATTTTTTCGAAGTCGTTAACACAATCTGAAGACTGCAAAAAAGAACTTTTTAAATTTGAAGTAAACTCAGCATTGTTTTTTGTTTGGGCAGATAAAAAAACTGATGAAAACAGTATAATTGTAAAGAATAAATTTTTCATTCTAGGGCAGGTTAGATTTGGTGCAGCAAAAGTAGCACATTCTTGACTTTAAATAAGCTACGAAAGTGAAGAATATATTAATTTAAACGAAAAAAAAATCCAAGAGGCATAAGAGCCAATTGGATTTTTTTATGAATCTGTTTTCACAGACTATATTTTTTCAGTTTTTCCTGTATGTACGTCGTAACATATGGAGACTACTTTTACTTTATGCCCTTTTGCAATAGCATCATCCTGAATTTGTTTGGCTGAATGTTTGATGTTTGCCTTAATGGCGCCTAAATAATTTTGTGCTTTTGGTAAAATTTTGTCAGCTTGGATTTCTTCATCTTCATTTGAGATCGTTTCTACAATATCGTCAATATGATTTAAATGCTTTTTGTACGATCTGTCTTTGTCGTTAATATATGCTTTTACAGCACCGCATTCTGTGTGACCTAAAACAATAATTAATTTTGCGTCTAGATGTTCTATGGCGTATTCAATGCTTCCCATATCGATATTTGAAATTAGATTTCCTGCATTTCGTATTACAAATAAATCACCAATTCCTTGATCGAAAATAATTTCTGGTGACACTCTGCTGTCTGAACACGTTACAATAACCGCAAAAGGTTTTTGCCCATTTTGATTTGCGAGAACGGTTTTCTTATCTTGATGCGGATGAATAGATTTACCTTCTAAAAAACGTCGATTTCCTGTTTCTAATTGTTCTATTTCGGTGGTGTTTTTACCAGTATTTTTTTCTTTGTTATCCTTACAGCTCCATACAATTCCAGCTATGAAAAATGATAATAGAACAACGATAATAATTTTACCTCTCATTTTATAATTATTTTGCATTTAAAACATTACAAAACTAATCCGCTTTAAATTGATAAGAGGTTGCTAGAAGTCTTTTTTGTATTAAAATACGACGGATTATTGAATTTTAGATTTCCATACTTAAACAAAAAAAAATCCGACTTGCTTTTGCAAATCGGATTTTGAAATTTTCTATTGAAGTAAAGGAATTAAATGATCCCATTTCAGTTCTTTGGCAAAATCTAAAGCAGTTTTTCCGTTATGGGTTTTTGCAGCTGGATTTGCGCCTGCTTTTAAAATGAGTTCTACAGAAGTTTGATTTCCGGCAATAGCTTCTCGATGTAAAAATGTATAACCCAAGTCGTCTTGAGCTTCTATTTCTTCCGGATTGCTTTTTAAGAATTCAATGAGGCTTTCTTTCATGTTTTTGCTCATTGGATGTTCAATTAGATTTTCTGGTTTCTCTTTTTGTTCATTTACAACTAAAATATCATTAAAATCACCAAATTCTAATCCCCACGCTCCATCATGATCTTCTCTTTCTTCGTTGCTCATTTCTGAACGCATTGCGTGAATTGTAAATGCTCCGTAAGTTTTACCATTAATTGCAAATAACCAGTCACTAATTTGATTGATTGGAATTGCAATTTCATCACCATTATTAACATTCGTCAATTCATTAGGATCGTTTACTAAAATTCCGTAGATCGTTTCACCATCAAAATTTACATCGTTAATCCACATATGTTCTACGATGGTTTCATCGTCAATATCTTGAGTAAAAGCTAGTTTTACGCAAGCAACATCCAATCCTGGAATTATTCTTCTGTATTCCCAAGATAATTCTCTCCAGAAATATTTAAATGTTTCTTGAGCTCTTTTATAGGCTTCGATCATTTTTGGGCTTTCCCCGTCGGCGTAGAATATCTTTGTTTCAGACATGATTTTTATTTGATTTTTTTGTTAGATTATATTTATTAAAATTAAAGAATATTTGTTTGAATAGTGATTAGAAATTTGTTTTTCTTTCAACTTTAACAGTCTGTCGTCTTAGAGATATAACGGCATAAAAAAATCCGACCTGCTTTCACAGATCGGATTTTATAATTGAAAATTATATATAACTCCGTAAAGAAATGCATTCTTTACATTGTATATTTTACAAGTGAATTACTTCGCCGTAAGCATCAGCAACAGCTTCCATAACAGCCTCGCTCATTGTTGGGTGAGGGTGGATTGCTTTTAAGATTTCGTGACCAGTAGTTTCTAGTTTACGAGCTACAACTGCTTCAGCAATCATATCTGTAACACCAGCACCAATCATGTGGCATCCTAACCATTCTCCGTATTTAGCATCAAAGATTACTTTTACGAATCCGTCAGCAGCTCCAGCAGCTTTTGCTTTTCCAGAAGCTGAGAATGGGAATTTACCAATTTTTAATTCGTAACCTTTTTCTTTAGCTTGTTTTTCAGTTAAACCAACAGAAGCGATTTCTGGAGTTGCATAAGTACAACCAGGAATGTTTCCGTAATCGATTGGATCAACGTGTAAACCTTTAATTTTCTCCACACAGTTGATTCCTTCAGCAGAAGCAACGTGAGCTAAAGCTTGACCTGGAGTAACGTCTCCAATTGCGTAGTATCCTGGAATATTAGTTGCGTTGTAAGCGTTTACTAAGATTTTATCTCTGTCAACTGCAATACCAACTTCTTCTAATCCTATGTTTTCGATGTTTGTTTTGATTCCAACTGCAGAAAGTACGATGTCAGCTTCAAGAATTTCTTCTCCTTTTGCTGTTTTTACAGTTGCTTTTACTCCGTTTCCAGAAGTATCAATTTTTTCTACAGAAGAGTTAGTCATGATTTTCACACCAGCTTTCTTCATAGAACGCTCCATTTGTTTAGAAACGTCTTCGTCTTCTACAGGAACGATGTTTGGCATAAATTCTACAATAGTAACGTCAGTTCCCATTGAGTTGTAGAAGTGAGCAAACTCAACTCCAATTGCTCCAGAACCTACAATAATCATAGATTTTGGTTGAGTTGGTAATGTCATTGCTTGACGGTATCCAATTACTTTAACACCATCTTGAGGTAAGTTTGGCAACTCACGAGAACGAGCACCAGTTGCGATGATAATGTGATCAGCGCTGTATTCTGTAACTTTATTATCTTTATCAGTAACGTCAAGTTTTTTTCCTGGTTTTAGTTTTCCAAAACCTTCAATAACGTCAATTTTGTTTTTTTTCATTAAGAATTGAACTCCTTTGCTCATTCCTTCCGCAACACCACGGCTACGTTGAATAACTGCTGGGAAATCTTTATCAAATTCAGAAACTTTCAATCCGTAGTCAGAAGCGTGTTTAAGGTAATCAAAAACTTGAGCAGATTTTAAAAGCGCTTTTGTTGGGATACATCCCCAGTTAAGGCAAACTCCACCAAGATTTTCTTTTTCTACTACAGCTACTTTAAAGCCTAATTGAGAAGCTCTAATCGCTGTTACATATCCTCCAGGACCACTTCCTAAAACAATAACGTCGTATTTCATTTTTTTTGTTTTTAGTATTAACTATCGAAAATGAAGTTTGTATTTCCGAAACTCATCTTTCGATTTCTTCTTTAGTTATTTGTGTTTGCGAATTTAAGGATTTATTTTAAATGAACACTTGAAATTTTGTTTTTAAAGAGAGAGATTTTGGTCTTTTCACAGAGATTAAATGAAAAGTTAAATGAAAAGGTAAAAAAAGAATAATATCCTGCTTTTTTTTAATAAAATCACAGCAAAGTTGCTGGTGCGAAATTCAGAATCGAAGTTTATATAAACCAAAAACCACACTTTTAAATCAATAAAAGTGTGGTTTTTGGTTTTAAAATATAATAGGATATTTATTGAATAATGACTTTTTTGACAATGTGTGCGTCTTCATTTTCAAGGAAAAGATAGTAAACACCACGTGGAGCTCCTTCAAGCTTAATGTGATTTTCATCTTTTTCAGAATCTAAAAGCATCACTTTTATCAGTTTACCTGCGTTATCGTAAATGCTTGCTTTTTTCATTGAAGCATTCATGATATAGAAATCTCCATTTGAAGGATTTGGATAAATTATCGCTTTATTGAAAACTGAATCTGGAGTTCCCAATGCACTGCATTTTGCTGTATATTCTGCTGTAGCATCTTTTGCGCCAGACCAATTTGCATTAGAATAAGCTGGATCGTCAACTTTAATGCAAGATAGTTGAGCGTTATTTTTGAAATCTAAATTTACTAAAAGATCATTATGACCGTTTTGTAAATTTAATTCAGATAAATTATTATTAGAAGCGTTAATGTCCGTCAGATTCGTATTTTTTGACAAATCAAGACTTGTTAACTGATTATTTGAAACGCTAAGTTTAGTCAACGAAGTATTATTTGATAAATCTAAACTTGTCAATCCGTTTGAAGTTGAAACTGACTTTCTAACAATAATCTGCATTCCATTAACATAAAATTCTTTTAGTAATTTATTGTTTGAAACGTTCACATTTGTTAACGGATTATTTGAGATATCCAAATAAGTTAATTGCGTATTAGCAGTCAAGTCAATTGTTGTGAGTGAATTTCCAGTGCAAATTAATTTCTCTAAAGCTGTAAAGTTTTCAAGCCCAGTTAAATCGTTGATATTAGAATTTGAAATGTCTAAAGTTTTAATACTTGAAATACTTGAAGTTGAAACTTTTCCGTTTTTTCCATCTGTATCAATTCCAGCCGCAATAAGAAAATCTTCAAAATTAGAATCAGTAATCAATGTTGTATTGTTGCAATCAGTGCTAAAGTTTGCAGAAGAATCTTTTCTAGAAGACCATTTTTCATTTGAATAAGCAGCATTGTCAACTTGGATACAAGTTAAATCAGGATTATCTCTAAAATCTATTCTATAAATAATCAAATTAGGATCAAGTTGATAAGAATCAAATGCAGTATTGTTTCCGTTTTTCAGATTCAGATTTTTTAATTTATTTGATTCGCATTCTAATGAACTTAAGTTCTTATTATTTGAAACATCAAGATTGGTAAGTTCGTTATGACCACAATCAAATGTTCCAAGTTTCGCATTTGCAGAAACATCTATAGCAGTCAGTTTGTTATCGTTACAATATAGAAATTGTAGGTTTAAGTTTTTAGAAACATTTAAGCTTGTTATTAGATTCGTACCACAATCAAATGAACTTAAGAAAGTATTTGTTGAGACATCTATGCTTGTTAGTTTGTTTCCATAAACGAGTAATCTTGTTAATGCCGTATTTGCAGAAACGTCTAATGCTGTCAGCTTATTTGTATTACAAACTAATGTATTCAAAGCAGTATTTTTAGATACATTTAAAGTGCTGTATTGGTTATTCCCAGCCCATAACTCTACTAGTTTTGTGTTAGTGCTAATATCTAAATATGCAATTTGATTTGAGGTACAAGTCAATGATGTCAATTCTGTGTTTTTTGAGACATTTAGATATGCAATTGTATTATAACCAACATTCAATTTAGTTAAAGCGGTATTGTTAGAAACATCTATGTAAGATATTTTGTTAGATGAACATTCTAAAGAAGTTAGATTTTTATTGTTACTAACATCTAAATAGGACAATTTATTAGCTGTACAATTAAGTGAAACTAAATCAGTATTCTGATATAAATCCAAGTAAGTTACAAGATAGTTATTGTTACAATCTAATGTTTTTAGAGCTTTGTTTCTTGTAACATCTAAAGCCTGTAAAGTAAAATTACCATTACATTTTAGGGAAGTTAAAGAGGTAAAAGCTTCAAGACCAGTTAAGTTTGTAATAGAGCTGTAAGAAATATCTAAATCAGTTATTTTGTCAATGCTTGAAGTTAATACTCTTCCATCTGGAGCTCCAGAATCAATTCCTAAAGCAATTAATTTTTTCTCAAAGTTGCTGTCTGGAATTGCTGTATATGAATTTGTTTGGCATTCATTAGAATAACTTGCATTTGCATCTTTCGCATTAGCCCAATTTGCAGTTGAAGTCGCAGCATTATCAACCTGAATACAAGTTAAATTAGGGTTTGTTTTGAAGTCGATACTTTGCGGAACAATTAATCCGTTTTGACCATTTTTTAAATTCAAACTTTTTAAATCGCTATTGTTTGAAAAGAGACCTACCATAGCTGGATTGCTTGAAATGTCTAATGTCGTTAGTCTAGTGTAATTAGTTGATAAATAGCGTAAGGTTGGAATTTGTGAAACGTTAAGTTCTGTAATAAGATTATGGCTTACATCTAAATTATCGAGTTTAGTATTTTTAGAAACATCAATTGCTGTAAGTTTATTGACGCTACAGTTAAAAGAAATAAGTAAAGGATTGTATGTAACATTTAAACTTGTAATCTGGTTGTATGAAACATCCAATACAATTAAATTCACGTTTTTAGAAACATCAATACTTGTTAGTTTACCATTTCCGCCGTCACCTGCGCGTCCTGTATTTCCATGGCAATACAATCTTTGTAATGCGGTAAAATCTTGTATCCCTGTTAGATCAGTAATGGTTGTATTAATTCCTAAATCTAGAGTTGTTAAAGAAGAAACATTTGAAGTCAATACTTTTCCGTCTGGAGTTCCAGAATCAATTCCTAAATCGATAAGCTTGTTTTCGAAATTAATATCGGGAATCAAAGTATAAGATGAAGAAGGCTGACAATCTGTAGAATAGTTCGCTGTAGCATCTTTCGCATTAGCCCAATTTGCAGTTGAAGTTGCAGCATTATCAACCTGAATACAAGTTAAATTTGGGTTTGCTGTAAATCTTATGCTTTGAGTTGCAATTAATTGATTCTGGCCATTTTTTAAATTTAGACTTCTTAAATCACTATTGTTACAAATTAAGCCTACTAGTTTAGAGTTTTGTGAAAGGTCTAATGTTGTCAATCTGGTAAAATCAGTTGATAAATAGCGCAAAGTTGGAATTTGTGAAACCTTAAGCTCTGTAATCAGATTGCTGCTTACATCTAAATTATCCAGTTTGATATTCTTAGAAACATCAATTGCTGTAAATTTATTAACCTGACAATTTAATGAGATTAATAGCGGATTGTTGGAAACATTTAAACTAGTAAGCTGATTGTACGAAACGTCCAACACAGTTAAATTCACGTTTTTTGAAACATCAATATTTGTTAGTTTACCATTTCCACCATCACCTGCGCGTCCGGTATTTCCATGGCAATGTAATCTTTGCAATGCTGTAAAATCTTGGATTCCTGTCAGATCAGTAATGGTTGTGTTAGTGCCAAAATCTAATATTGTTACAGAAGAAACATTAGAAGTTAATACTTTTCCGTCTGGAGCTCCAGAATCAATTCCTAAATCGATAAGCTTGTTTTCAAAATTAATATCAGGAATCAAAGTATAAGAAGAAGAGGACTGGCAGTCTGTAGAATAATATGCTGTAGCTTCTTTTGCACTAGCCCAATTTGCAGTTGAAGTCACAGCGTTATCAACCTGAATACAAGTTAAATTAGGGTTTGCTGTAAAGCTAATGCTTTGAGGAACAATTAATTGATTCTGGCCGTTTTTTAAATTTAAACTTCTTAAATCGTTATTGTTACAAAATACGCCTACCAATGCCGTGTTTTTTGAAAGGTCTAATGCTGTTAGTTTGCTATAGTAAGCTGATAAATAGCGCAAAGTTGGAATGTTAGAAACGTCAAGCTCTGTAATAAGGTTGTGACTTACATTTAGATTATCCAATTTGATATTTTTAGAAACATCAATGGATGTAAATTTATTAACCTGGCAATTTAACGAAATCAATAGGGGATTGTTTGTAACATCTAAACTTGCAATTTGATTGTACGAAACGTCAAGTACAGTTAGATTAACATTTTTAGAAACATCAATAGTTTTTAGTTTGCCATTTCCTCCGTCACCTAAACGGCCTGTATTTCCATGGCAATATAATCTTTGCAATGCTGTAAAATCTTGTATTCCTGTTAGGTCAGTAATGGTTGTATTGACACCGAAATCTAATTGCGTTACAGAAGAAACTCTTGAAGTCAAAACCATTCCGTCTGGTGTTCCAGAGTCAATTCCTAAAGAAATAAGTTTGTTTTCAAAATTAATATCAGGAATCAAAGTGTAACTTGGACAAGTTGTAGCATAACTTGCAGTAGCATCTTTTGCATTTGCCCACTTTGAATTGGAATAACTCACATCATCTACCTGAATGCAAGTCAGTTTTGGGTTGTTTATACAAAAGTTCTGACCAAGATTTATCGATGTATTATTTCCGTTTTTTAGATTTAAGCTTACAAGCTTGTTTGATGACACATCAATATTTCGGAGCTCTCTTATTTTTGAAGCATCTATTAGAGTGATTTCGTTATTTGCGCAAAACAAGTGCATTAAACCACTATTTTTAGTAACATCAAGCACATTTTTTATCTTATTGTTGGTACAATTAAGAAAAATAAGGAAAGGGTTGTTCGTTAAGTTTAATGAACTAATTAAGTTATCAGAACAGTAAAGTTTGCTCAGTTCTGGATTTTTAGATGTATTTAAAGCGGTTAATTGATTTTGAAAACAATATAAATCTATTAAAGCTGTGTTCTTTGAAACATCCAAAGCGGTTAATTGATTGGTGTAACAATCTAAAGTTCGAAGGGATTTAAGTTGCGTAACATCTAAACTTTTTATTTGATTGGCATAACAAGACAAAGTAACCAGTTTAGTATTTTGACTAACATTTAAAGCGGTTAATTCGTTGTAAGCACATTTTAAGGTTTGAAGATTAACAAAATCCTGAATTCCTGTAAGATCTTTAATTGAAGAGGAACTTACATCTAAAGAAGTAATAGATGAAATGTTCGAAGTTAGTACTTGTCCGTCTAAAACTGTATCCAAACCAAGTGAAATTAGTTTTGATTCAAATTTCGGATCTGGAATTAAAGTGTTTTGTGAAAAAGAGGATAAAGTAATTAAAAACAATAAAATAAGTAGTTTTCTCTTCATAAAAGGGGCTTTAGATTTGGTATGCAAGTTTACAATTAATAATTTTATTAATCATATTATTCTTCCTTTTATTTTTAAAAACTACTGTGGTATAAACGAAAAAAAAGAGCCTATTTACAGACTCTTTTTAATGAATTATATATTTTAAATTTGATTTAAATCTTCACATGTCCCCAGTTTTCTCCGCTGGCAATTCTTCTGATTTGCATTTCGCTTACACCAAATTGTTTTGCAATCATTTTAAGACGTGTTTTTTGTTCAGGTCTTGCTAGGATTTTTTTAATTAACATCACTTTTGTAGTGGTTAGTTTTCGTCCGTCGGCTTTAAGGTTGTGTTCAATTAAGTTCTTTTTTGCCTGAATAACACGCGGACTTTTACGGCTGTGGGCCATCATTTCTTCTTTCGTTGCCCATCTAAGATTCCTAACATCGTCGTTGGCTCTATTGTAATCTAAATGCAGAACATATGTTTGCTCTTCAGATTCTTTTGGTATAAAATATTGGGCAACTAACTTATATAAGAAGAGATATTTATTTACGATTTTATCGTCTTTTTTAACCTTGAAACGGAAAGTTGGATATCCGTCGCTTAAACCTCCTTTTAAAATGCGTCCATTTTCAATTTCGTCTGTAAAACTTATTAAACGACCTCTGTTCGAAATGGCGTATCTTAATTGTAATGAGGCATTTATTTCTATTTCTTTGAATTTTTCATCAGGATAAAATCTATTTTGTGGCATATTCTTTTACATTTGATTTCTATACTCTCAAAGATAAAGAATAAACAAAAAATTCCTGCTATCTAACTGATTGGAAAAGAGCAATTTTATGATTTCTATAACGCTAATTTAACGTTTTAAAGCGTTTTTGACAGTTTTTAGTCGGATTTTAAATCACAATTTATGAATACTGCAGTTTTTTAATTTAAGAAACAAACGTCAATTTATAGCTAAATAATTATTAATTTATTGGTTTTGACAACTCTTAAAATAATTAATTTCCTTCTTTACTAATAAAAATAGCGTAAAGATTCAGTTTGAGGGATATTCAAAATCAATTCTTAGCTCAATTATATTAAAAAATGGGTTTGACTTTTAATTAGAAGCCAAACCCATTTTTTTAAACTTGGATACTTTTTAGGAGAGTATTTTGATCTCCTAAATAGTGTATTTGAAATTGAAGCAATAAGTGTATCAAAATTTCATTCTAAATACACTGACACTTTCTTTAAGAGTGATTATTTGCAAGGTTCTCTAAGAACCATATGTAAAACCATTTCTTTTTGAATGTTATAATCGCATAATGTCCTTCCGTCTTCAAGTTGTTTTCCTGCATATAATAATCTAATGCAATCAGGATTAATTCCTTCTTTGTCATGTATTTTAGACTTAATATTATCAATAGTATCTGAACATTCAACTTCAAGAGTTATAGTTTTTCCTGTCAAAGTTTTTACAAAAACTTGCATTGAGAACGCATTAAGCGAAAAGGCTAAAAATAAAACGGTAATTAATAATTTTTTTTTCATGAGGCTTTTTTAATGATTATTTATTCACCAAACATACTTATTTATTTGTAAGAATACAAGTGATGTTATTGAGTTGTTATAAATTCAATTTATCCTAAATACAGTCAATAATGATAATTTTTAGCGTTTAAATTTTTGTAAGATTTTGAAAGTAAATGATGTAGGTAATTTCGTAAAGCTAATAAATTACTGAAATTGCATATTCAGCTGGAGAAAACATTTAAAAATTAATTGGGCATTTATATGATAAAAGGGTTTGACTTTAAAAAAGTCAAACCCTTTTATTGTAATAATTGTATTGAAAGCTATTTTTAAAACGTAATCAATACAATTTTATTTTTTAATAAATGGATTAAAATTATGGACATGGAACTCTTATAACTACATGTATAGTGCTTTCTTTTTGAATGTTATAATCAGATAATGTTCTGCCGTCTTCAAGTTGTTTTCCTGCAAATATTAATCTTATGCACTCAGGTTTAATTCCTTCTTTATCAAAGATTTTAGCCTTAATATTATCAATAGTGTCTGAACTTTCAACTTCAAGAGTTATAACTTTTCCAGTCAAAGTTTTTATAAAAATTTGCATTGAGAATGCACTAGCCGAAAAGGCTAAAAAGAAAACGAGAAAAAGCAATTTTTTTTTCATGTGTATTTTTTAAAATGATTATTTATTCATCAAACATACTTATTTATTTGTAAGAATACAAGTGAAATTATTGAGTTGTTACAAAATAAAGTTTCCCTAAATACAGTGAATAAGGATGTTTTTAGTGTTTGTGTTTTTGTAAGGATTTGAACATGAGTAATGTAGGTAATTTCTCAACGGTCAATTAGCTTCTGTTGGTGAAATATTTAAGATCAATTCTATAGTCATATGAATAAAAGGGTTCAACTTTTTAATTAAAGTTGAACCCTTTTATTTTTAATCTCACAGACTTTTTAGAAGTGTTTCTTGTTGCTCATTTAAGAATGATCTAATTGCATGGATAACCAATAACTAGATGTACATAAGACTCTTTTTGTATGTTATAATCAGATAATGTTCTGCCGTTTTCAAGTTGTTTTCCTGCAAATATAAGTCTTTGGCAATCAAAGTGAATTCCTTCTTTATCTTGTATCTTAAACTTGATATTTGCAATAGAATCAGAACTCTCCACTTCAAGGGTTATGGTTTGTAAAGAACCAACAACTCTTATAATAATTTGCATTGCAGATGCATTAGCAGAAAAGGCTAAAAAGAAAACGATTAATAGTAGATTTTTTTTCATAAGTATTTTTAAAAATGATTATTGATTCTCAAACTTACTCATTTATTTGTAAGAATACAACTGAAATTATTGAGTTTTTGTTGAAATTATTTTCTTTATATACAGTGAATAAGGATGTTTTTAGTGTTTAAATATTTGTAAGATTTTGAAAATCAAAAACGTAAGTAATTTCGTAAAAATAAATAACTTGCTAAAAATTGCATCAGATTCGGCTGGAGAAATATTTAAAAATTTATTCTAATAGTTATATGAAAAAAGGGTTTGACTTTTAATTAAAAGTCAAACCCTCTATTTTAACACTTTTTAGAAGTGTCTTCCTTTTTTATATAAATGAATATTAATTACAAGGATGTCTAAGAACCAAGTGTATAAAAGATTCTTTTTGAATGTTATAATCAGATAATGTTCTGCCGTCTTCAAGTTGTTTTCCTGCAAATATAATCCTTTGGCAATCAGGTTGAATTCCTGCTTTATCTAGTATTTTTAACTTGATATTTGCAATTGAATCAGAACTCTCAACCTCAAGAGTTATAATTTGTAAAGAATCAACAATTCTTACAATAATTTGCATTGCAGATGCATTAGCAGAAAAGGCTAAAAAGAAAACGATTAATAGTAGATTTTTTTTCATAGGTATTTTTAAAAATGATTATTGATTCTCAAACTTACTTATTTATTTGTAAGAATACAACTAAAATTATTGAGTTTGTGTTAAATTTATTTTCTTTAAATACAATGAATAAGGATGTTTTTAGTGTTTAAATAGTTGTAAGATTTTGAAAACTAACAATGTAGGTAATTTCGTAAAAAATAAATAACTTGCTAAAAATTGCATCAAATTCGGCTGGAAAAATATTTAAAAATTTATCTAATAGTTATGTGAAAAAAGGGTTTGACTTTTAATTAAAAGTCAAACTCTTTTTATTTCAATCTTATACACTTTTAGAGGTGTCTTTTGTTTTCTAATTAAGAAAAAAATTAATCACAATGAGTTCTAACAATCAGATGTACAAAGGAATCTTTTTGAATGTTATAATCAGATAATGTTCTGCCGTCTTCAAGTTGTTTTCCTGCAAATATAAGCCTTTGACATTCCATCTTAATTCCTTCTTTATAAAATATCTTAGCCTTAATATTATCAATAGTATCAGAACTTTCCACTT
This sequence comes from Flavobacterium sp. HJSW_4, assembly GCF_042436695.1. Classification (NCBI taxonomy): domain Bacteria; kingdom Pseudomonadati; phylum Bacteroidota; class Flavobacteriia; order Flavobacteriales; family Flavobacteriaceae; genus Flavobacterium; species Flavobacterium sp. HJSW_4. Next base: position 95,484 of record NZ_JBHNPP010000012.1, on the reverse strand, counting down.
CAAGAGTTATAGTGTGTAAAGAATCAGTAACTCTTATGATAATTTGCATTGCAGATGCATTAGCCGAAAAGACTAAAAAGAAAACGATAAAAAGTAAATTTTTTTTCATAGGTATTTTTAAAAATGATTATTTATCAAACTTACCTATTTATTTGTAAGAATACAATTAAAATTATTGAGTTTGTGTTAAATTTATTTTCTCTAAATACAATGAATAAGGGTGTTTTAGCACTTAAATATTTGTAAGATTTTGGAAATGAATAAAGTAAGTAATTTCGTAAAGTTAATTAGCTACTGAAAATTGTGAATCGTATAGGTTTTTATAATAGCCATCAGTTTTAGTGAGTAATTCCTGATGCGTTCCTTGTTCCACAATTAAACCTTTATCCATTACCACAATCTTATCTGCATTTACAATTGTTGCTAGTCTGTGAGCTATAATAATAGAAGTTCTTCCTTTTGTAATCGTTTCTGTCGCACGCTGAATCATTTCTTCAGAATATGTATCGATAGAAGAAGTCGCTTCGTCCAAAATCAAAATACTTGGATTGCTCACATAAGAACGTAAAAAGGCAATCAGCTGGCGTTGTCCAGACGAAAGCATAACACCGCGCTCTTTTACATCAAAATCATAATTGTCTGGCAGATTCATAATAAAATCATGAACACCAATTTTCTTCGCCGCATCAATTACTTTGTCTCTTGTGATTTCTGGATTGTGCAAAGTAATATTGTTATAAATCGTATCGGCAAACAAAAACACATCTTGCAAAACAACAGCAATTTGTTTTCTTAAAGAAGCCAAAGTATAGTTTTCGATATTTTCTCCGTCAATGCAGATTGTCCCGTTATTGATTTCGTAAAAACGATTCAGTAAATTAATAATTGTAGATTTTCCTGCTCCTGTAGATCCTACAATGGCAATAGTTTGTCCAGCAGAAACCGATAAATCGATTCCTTTTATGACTTCTTCTTCTGGAATGTAGCTGAAACGAACGTCTTTAAAATCAATTCTTCCATCAAAAACGGGTGCTTCAATTGTTCCTGTATCTTGAATGTGATCTTGTGTATCGATGATGTCAAAAACACGATTGGCGGCAATCATTCCTAATTGCATCTCGTTGAATTTATCTGCAATTTGTCTTAATGGATTGAAAAGCATTCCGATAAACATCGTGTATGAAAATAAATCTCCAAAAGTCGTAAAATGATCTCCGTTCAAAATTCTGAAACCACCGTAAACCACAACCAAGCCTAAAGTTATTGACGAAATAATATCGGCAATAGGGAAGAAGATAGAGTTGTATAAAATAGTCTTAATCCAAGCAACTCTGTGTTTATTGTTGATTTCTTTAAAGTTTTCGGCTTCGATTTTTTCACGATTAAAAAGCTGAACGATTTTCATTCCTGTTACACGTTCCTGTACAAACGAGTTCATGTTGGCAATCTGAGTTCTTACTTCTTCAAAAGCAACCTGCATTTTGCGTTGAAAAATTCTAGTCACATAAACTAAAATTGGCATTGCAATTACAACGATCCAAGTCAGTTTCCAGTTCATGTAAAACATAAAAATTAAGACCACAACCATTTTCATCAAATCGCTTATAATCATAAATAAACCTTGACTGAAAATACGAGCAATCGACTCAATATCTGAAACGGCACGTGTGACCAATTGTCCAACTGGAACCAAATCAAAATATTTCATTCTGAAACTCAAAATGTGCTTAAAAAGCTTAGTTCGAATGTCTTTTACAATATCTTGTCCAAGCCAGTTTGCCCAATAAACGAAGTAAAACTGAGAAAAAACTTCCATCAGCAAAACTACTCCCATTAAAATGATGTACATCAATAATCCCATTTTATCATGGGTTTTGATGTAACCATCGACAGTTTCTTTTAATAAATAAGGACGAAGTGCTGCGAAAATTGATAGTGAAATGGCAAATACGATTACGCCATAATAACGCCATTTATAAGGACGCGTATATTTTAAAATTCTTTTGAATAATCCAGTATCGAATGCTTTTGCTTTCATTTATTTTTTGTGCTTTAAGCTTAAGCTTTATAAATAATCGTAATCTATTTTGGTTAAATATAAACCATGCGCGGGAACCGAAAATCCTGCTTTTTCTCTGCTTTTGCTGGCAATGATGTTTTCGAAATCGGTTAAAGTGATTTTCTTTAAACCGATATTGATCAAAGTGCCAACAATTGCGCGAACCATATTTCTTAAAAACCGATTTGCTGAAATAGTAAAAATCAGTTTTCCTTTTTCTTGTTTCCAGTATGCCTCAAAAATCGTGCAATCAAATGTGTTTACGTCAGTATTAACTTTTGAAAAACATTGAAAATCGGTATGCTTCAATAATAACTGAGCTGCTTCATTCATTAAACTAACATCTAATTTTTGCGTAACATACCAGCTCAATTCCTGTAAAAACGGATTTTTTACTGTATTGATATGATATTCGTAAGTTCGTTTTGTGGCGTCAAATCTGCAATGCGCCTCATCGTGAACTGAAATAATATCAAAAATCGCGATGTCTTTTGGTAAATAAGAATTCAGTTTATGAATTAAAACCGGAATATCTAAGGTTTTTTCTGTGTCAAAATGACCGTACATTTCGCTCGCATGAACACCAGTATCCGTTCTTCCGGCACCCATAATGCTGATAGTTTCATTTAATAAAACAGAAAAAGTCTTATTTAAAGTTTCTTGAACTGAAGAAGCATTCGGCTGTATTTGCCAGCCATGATAATGTGTTCCGTTATAAGCGAATTGAATAAAATATCTCACGATTGAGGTTCAAAGGTTCAGAGCAACAAAGGTACAAAGGTTTTTTTAAAAGATAACTTTTAAAGGTGTAAAGGTGCAAAGATTCAGAGCTTCAGAGATTTAAGTTTTTTACGTGTTTTAGTTGTAGAGATGCACTGCAGTGCGTCTAACGTTTGATTGATAAAAATAAATATCAAAATGGCATTATGCGTCTAAAGAAAAACCTTTGTACCTTTGTTGCTCTGAACCTTTGTCCCTAAAAAAGAATGACTAAAATCCTCCTTCTCTCAGATACTCACAGTCACATCGATGATACAATTTTAAAATATGTTGCTCAGGCAGATGAAGTGTGGCATGCTGGAGACATTGGAGATTTGGCTGTTACAGATGCTATTAAAAAGCTAAAACCTTTAAGAGGAGTTTATGGGAATATTGACGATGCAAAAGCAAGATTAGAATTTCCATTAAATAGCCGATTTTCATGCGAAAATGTTTCGGTTTGGATTACGCATATTGGCGGTTATCCTGGTAAATACAATCAAAATGTTAGGGAAGAATTGGCTTTGAATCCGCCGAAGCTGTTTATCTGTGGGCATTCACATATTTTGAAAGTCATGTTTGATAAAAAGAATAATTTATTACACATGAATCCGGGCGCGGCAGGAAAAAGCGGATTTCATAAAGTAAGAACCATGCTTCGATTTGTAATTGATGATGATAAAATCAAAGATTTGGAAATTATCGAAATAGGAGCAAAGTAATTTAATGAAGAAGCGGAATCTCAATTTTTATTTTAGTTCCCTGATTTTCTTTTGAAACGATAGATAGAGTTCCTTTATATTTTTTAATTCGAGCTCTAATTCTGTTTAGGCCAAAACCTTCTGCATCTTTTAATGTTTGGGTTTTAAAGCCAATTCCGTCATCATATATTCTTAGGATTAATTGGTTTTCTTTTTCGGTCAAAGAAAGCTTTGCTTTTTTAGCATTACTGTGTTTGGTTATATTGCTGAATAATTCGCTGACAATGAAATAGATTTTCATTTCAAATTTTTCAGCATATCTTTTGTTAGTAGGGATCGAGCTTGAAAATTCAAATTCAATAGCAGAATTAGAGTTTTTTTCGCATAAATCTTCCAAAGCATAAATTAATCCGAAACGAACCAAAAGCGAAGGAACAAGATCGTGAGACATATCGCGTAAAAGTTCATGGGCTTCCGATAAAATAGCTTTTACTTTTTGTATTTCATCCGATTGTATATTGTTCTGTGTTGTAAAAGTATTTAAATGCAATCCCGCAGAAGACAATAGCGAATTGATATTGTCGTGCAGAAAAGAAGCAATTTTTTTTCGCTCTACTTCTTGAGAATCAATGCCAGAATTAATAATGTCGAGAAGAATTTTCTGCTTAGTGTCCTTTCGTTTTATTTTCTGTTTTAGTCTATTGTTTTGGTATAAAAAGTAAAACAAAAGAAAAATGATGACAGTAAGTATAATAGACAAACTGGCTATTTTTTTGTTCCGTAATTGTTCTGATGTGCTAAGATGGGGATTTGCGGATTTGCTGTTAATTTCAGTTTGAGAAACTTTTATAGTGTCATTTAGTTGTGCTACGCTAATTTCTCCAGCAGCAAAAAATAAAAGCAGAAATATAAAGGGTTTGAAACGAAACATGAAACAATTTTAAGGATTAATCAAATTGTTTTTAAGAGCGTATTTTACCAATCCAATTGTGCTTTTAACATTGAGTTTTTTCATGATGTTTTTGCGATGCGTTTCGACAGTATGTGAACTAATAAAAAGTTTTTCGCTAATTTCTTTTCCACTGTATTCCAAAGCAATTAGAATAATGATTTCAAGCTCTCGCGGACTTAAAATGGGATTTTCTAAAATCACATTGGTGTTCAGTTTAGGATTGTCTCTGAAAGTGTTGAAAATCTTTTCTCTAACAGCATCGCTAAAGTATTCCTGACCTTGGTAAACAGCTTCAACAGCTTCAATAATATTTTCGCCAGCGCAATTTTTTGTCAGATAGCCTTTTGCGCCTAATTTCATTACTTCTTTAATGATTTTTAGATCATCATAACTAGATAATATAATGACTTTGCAAGGCAATTGTTTTTCGTTAAACTCTTTAAGGGTTTCAATGCCGTCCTTTTTGGGCATGCTTATGTCTAAAATTAAAACATCGGCCTTGTCTTTTACTACATCATCATAAACTGTGGTGCCATCAAGCGAACCTCCCACAACTTCAAAGTTTGAAACAGTTTGAAGCAAGTTTGATAAGCCATCAATTAAGACTTGATGATCGTCTGCAAGATGTATTTTTATTTTAGAAGTCATTTTAGAGAAACCAATTAAACGACAAAATTATGAAAATTATCTTACAATTATTTCGTTTTAGACATAAAAAAAACCCAAATCAAAATTTGGGTTTTTCTTCGCACAAAATAAACTAAGTTTATAGGTTTACCTCAAACGATCTACAGATTTTACAAGATCTTCGTCCTTTTTGATGGCCTTATTAGCTAAAACTAATAACACGATAGCAACAATCGGCATGAACATCCCAATACCTTTCTCAGAAACCTCAGTCTCTCCAGATAAATTTAGTGATCGATATACAAATAATCCTAATAAAATTAAATTTAATATTATATTAAGTCTGTTTAATACAAACTGATTTTGTCTTTTTTTAAATGAAATAATACTGATGATGCTAAGCATAGTCGTTAAACCTAATAAAACAGTATAAAGTTGATCCTGCATAAAAAAGAATGGCTTTCCTGCACTAGTTGTCCAAAGCGGAACAAAAAGCAGTAAAATGCCAGTTACCGCAAAAGCCAGAAATAAATATACAGTTTGAATTCTTTGTATCATGGTATAAAATTGTTTTACAAAAATATATTTTCTTTTTTTAAAATACTATTGTATGATAAAATTTTATTCGTATTATTGCATCATAATACCGTAAGCACTTCATACTGCGGTCAATTCAAATTAATTATCTACCATTCTTTTTACAGTATTTCCTTTAAAATAATTAAATTCATAGAACATTCATGTTTGATATTTCTGCATTAAAAGAAATGAAGCTTGCTGAGCTTCAAGAAATAGCTAAGTTAGCTAAAACAATAAAGATTACCGGTGTCAAGAAAGAGACTTTAATTAGTCAGATTTTAGCACACCAAGAGAGCACTAATGCTCCGGCTCAAGCACCTCAAGCAGAAGTAGTTTCTGATGCCAAAGAAGAGAAACCAAAACGTGCTAGAATTGCGCCAGCAAAACCAAAAGCAGCAAATACCAAAAATACTCCCGTTTTAGAATTTGATAAAGTAGAGGAAACTGTTCAAAAAAACGAGACTGCTGAAACAGTTCAGCCAATTGCAGAAACGGCAACTGAAGCAGTACAGGAAGATAATACGCCAGCAGTAAAAAAGGAGCCTAAAGGAGGGAAATTCAATAAACAGGCATATGAGAAGAAAGTAGCGCTGAAAAAAGAAAAAGAAGCAGTTGCTACAGAGGAAGTTGCAGAGTCAACTCCATCAGAACCAGTTGTTTCTGAGACAACAGCCGAAACAGCTGAGAAAACTCCACAAAATGCTCCTGCAAAAAAGATCAATCCGAATCAGAATAAAAATCAGAACCAGAACCAAAATCAAAACCCGAATCAGAATCAAAATCAGAACGGGAATGGCAATGGAAGCGGAAATCATAACAACCAAAACCCTAATCACAAGAATAAAAAGAACAATAATAACTTCAGAGATTCAGATTTTGAATTTGACGGAATTATTGAAAGTGAAGGCGTTTTAGAAATGATGCCAGACGGTTACGGATTTTTACGTTCATCAGATTATAATTATTTAGCTTCTCCAGACGATATTTATTTGTCAACTTCACAAATCAGATTATTTGGTTTAAAAACCGGAGATACTGTAAAAGGAGTGGTTCGCCCGCCTAAAGAAGGTGAGAAGTTTTTTCCATTGGTTCGTGTATTAAAAATTAATGGACACGATCCGCAAGTAGTTCGCGATAGGGTTTCTTTCGAGCACTTAACACCAGTTTTTCCTTCAGAAAAATTCAAACTAGCCGAAAAAGGCAGTTCTATTTCAACAAGAATTATAGATTTGTTTTCACCAATAGGTAAAGGTCAGCGTGGTATGATCGTTGCACAGCCTAAAACAGGTAAAACAATGCTTCTTAAAGATATTGCAAACGCAATTGCAGCCAACCATCCTGAAGTTTATTTGATTGTTCTTCTTATTGATGAGCGTCCTGAGGAGGTTACAGATATGCAAAGAAGTGTTCGTGGTGAGGTTATTGCTTCAACTTTCGACAGAGAGCCACAAGAACACGTAAAAATCGCTAACATCGTATTAGAAAAAGCAAAACGTTTGGTAGAATGCGGTCACGATGTTGTGATTCTTTTGGATTCTATTACGCGTTTAGCAAGAGCTTACAACACGGTTCAACCAGCATCTGGAAAAGTATTAAGTGGAGGTGTGGATGCGAATGCATTACAAAAACCAAAACGTTTCTTTGGAGCAGCTAGAAATGTAGAAAATGGAGGTTCTTTAAGTATCATCGCAACTGCATTAACAGAAACTGGTTCTAAAATGGACGAAGTTATCTTCGAAGAATTTAAAGGAACGGGTAACATGGAATTACAATTAGATCGTAAGATAGCTAATAAACGTATTTTCCCTGCTATCGATCTTACTTCTTCTAGTACACGTCGTGATGACTTGTTATTAGACGAAAAAACATTACAAAGAATGTGGATCATGCGTAAATATTTATCAGATATGAACCCAGTAGAATCTATGGACTTCGTAAACGATCGTTTCAAGAAAACGAAGAATAATGAGGAATTCTTGATTTCTATGAATGACTAGAGGAAGGGACAAAGGCTCAGAGGTTCAAAGGAACAAAGGTTTTGTCTTTGAGTTTAAAATATAAAATGCATAAAAAAAGGATGAGTTTTACTCATCCTTTTTTTATTGGTAAAGATTAGAAGCCTTTGTTGCTTTGTTCCTTTGTCCCTCTGAACCTTTGTAACTATTTTTTATCAACTACAGGTCTATTCTCTCTATTAGCTAAATCCCAAGCTACTACAAAAGCAAGTTGAGTTCTTTTTGTTAAAGCGTCGTATTCGATTTTTTGAGGTTCGTCACCTTTTCCGTGGTAATCTTCGTGAACTCCGTTGAAGAAGAAAACAGCCGGGATACCATGTTTTGCAAAGTTATAGTGGTCAGAACGCTCGTAGAAATGGTTTGGGTCTTTTGGATCATTAAATTTGAAATCTAAGTCCATTTTAATGAATTTCTCATTTTGAGCTACAACAGCATTGTGTAAATCAGATGATAATCTGTCAGCACCAATTACATATACATAATTGTTTGTATTTGCATGTTCTACATCACGACGTCCGATCATATCGATATTGATGTCTGCAATTGTGTTTGCGATTGGAAATAACGGATTTTCAGAGTAATAACGAGATCCGTGTAAACCATGCTCTTCACCAGTTACATGCAAGAATAAAATAGAACGTTTTGGTCCGTGTCCTTGTTTTTTTGCTTTCGCGAAAGCTTTCGCCATTTCCATAACAGCAACAGTTCCAGAACCATCATCATCAGCTCCGTTGTAAACTTCGCCATCTTTGATTCCAACGTGATCGTAGTGCGCAGAAATTACTAAGACTTCATCTGGTTTTTCAGAACCTTCAATATAAGCCCAGATGTTTTCTGAATCAGGTAAATTTTGATTACGTTTTGCGTTCATAAATGCGGCAGGAACAGGCTGGTAGTAATCTGACGCTCCTTTTGGAAAAGAGATTCCATTTTTTTTGTATTGCTCAATCATGTAAAGACCCGCTTTTTTCTGTCCTTTAGAACCAGTTTCGCGACCTTCCATTTCATCAGAAGCAACAGTATAAAGCATCGTTTTAAGATCTTTTTCGCTGATCGCCTTAATATATTTTGAAGGATCCGAATTGTCTTTCGATGCGGTTGACTGCGTAGTTTTACAAGAATACGCAGTGACAATTAAAAATAAAATGAGTAATTTTTTCATTCTAAATAGTTAGTGTAAATTAATAAATGTGTAAAGAACGTAAAGGGTCAGTAAAAATAGAATAAAAAGTGAGTTTATTACAAAGAGCATAACGCTTTTAACAAATGACACAATTCTAGATTCACCATAAAAACGATGATGCGCAGGATAAAAGTAGTAACACATCCAAATGGTTCCCGCAAATGTGGTAATGCCTGAAATAAAAGTTAACGGACTATTTTCTCCAAATAAACCAATAATCCTGTCTACAATAAACATAATAAGGGAAATCAATAAGAGAAAGGAGAAATAATGGAGTGTGAATATTCCGTGATCAAAATAATACCATCTTTTTTTGTTGTGAAAAAGCCACAAGAAAAAAGCGAAAAACGGCATAATTATAAATAGAATTTTAGGAAGATTATGAAAGAAACCTTCTGCAAATTTTTCATAAATCTCTTTTTTGGTATATTTCTCAGTGACGTGACTTGCTTTTTCTACAAACCAATAACTACTAGCATTAAGTTTGTCTTCTTCTTTGCCATTTTTCTGAATAGAATCAATTTTCTTCATGTTCAAAAAACTGAAATATTTCTTGTTTTCTTTTTTAATATCCAGTCCTTGAGTGGCTTTAGCAAGTTCCTTATTTATTTCTTTTTCGCTTTTGTCAATGTCGCCACTCACTTTACTAGGAAACATAGCAATCAATAAAAAGGTAATAAAACTGATGAAAATATACAATCTCACAGGAGCTAAATAAGACAAACGTTTTCCTGAAAGATATTCTTTAGTAAGCGTTGAAGGCTTAAAAAGAAGATTTTTTATCGTTTTCCAGAATGCATTTTCATAATGAGTTAAATCCTCAAAAAAATGAACAAATAGATGGTGGAAAGTTTTTCTGGAATCACTGTTTTCTTGTCCGCAGTTAGGACAAAATTTTTGCTCGACAACGTGCCTGCAATTTAAGCAGGTTTTGTCTTCTCTAATTTTGTTGTGTGACATTGGCTATTTCAGTTGATTTGGTTTTGGTTAGTTTTTTGTTTTAACACATTGGATGCAATTTGTTTTAACACATAGAAACATAGCTTTTAAGAATTTAGTAAAGGCGTTTCACTTAGAATAATACACATAGGACTATGTGTTAAAGCTTGCTTTTTCTGTAATCTTAAACAAAAGCAATAAAAAACTATGTTTTTATGAGTTTAAATTATTTTGCGTTCAATTATTTTTTAAGTAATTCGTTTAAGAAGAGCTGCAAATGCTCAAAAGATCTTTTGGCTGCAAGGGCGTTGTAAGCTGCACCTTTAGAATTGTCACTTCCAGCTTCTGGATTTGTAAAGGAGTGCACAGAATTTGCATAATAAATCATTTGCCAATCAGCTTTAGAATCGCGCATTTCTTGTTGGAAAGAAGCAATTTCGTCTTTAGAAACAAACGGATCATCAGCACCGTGACAGATTAAAACTTTTGTGTTGATAGCTTCTGTTTTTCTGCTGGCATCTTTTCCTAAACCGCCATGAAAAGAAGCGATTCCTTTTACATTCAAATGTCCGCGAGCTGCTTCTAGAACCCCAGTTCCTCCAAAACAATATCCAATTGCGACGATATTATCTGCGTTTGCTCCAGATTTCACTAATTCTTTCAAAGCAGCATCAATACGTTTTTGATACGCTTCAAAGTTTGTTTTATAAAAACCAGCTTGTTTTCCAGCTTCACCAGTATTTTTAGGGTAGTTTCCTTCGCCGTAGATATCAGCGATAAAAACGTTGTAGCCTAGTTTTGATAATTCTTCTGCAATTCCTTTTGAAGCATTGTCAATTCCGAGCCAAGCAGGTAAAAGCAAAATTCCAGGATTGTTACTGCTTTTTTTAGCAGATTTAATAAATAAGCCATTTAGCTGTTGGCTCCCTTCGGTATATTTAACGGGTTTTAACTGCGCATTCATAAGGTTAGAAAATAAGATTGCACTGAATAAAATAAGTAGGGTATTTTTCATAATTTGGTAATTTTTAACAAATATCAGAAATATTATGTTACAAAAAAACCTCACAACTAAATTATTGTGAGGTTTGTAACGAATATTTTGAAATAATATTTTTCTTTTCTATAAGGATATGTTTCGTTTAAATGCGCAGCCCAGTTCTACAATAGAATCGGTTTTATCGATACCTGGAATTCCATCGATTTTTTCGTAAAGAATGCGGCGCATGTGCTCATGATTTTTGGCAATAATTTTAATGTAAAGCGTAAAAGAACCTGTTACATAATAACATTCAGTAATTTCAGTAATTTCTTTAAGCGCTTCAATAATCCTTTCAGAATCAGAATCTTTGTTTAATGTAAGTCCTGTAAAGGAAGCCCAGTCGTAACCTATTTTCTTTTCTTGAATGATGGGTTTGATACCCCCGATTACACCTTGTTCAATCATTCTGTTAATACGCTGATGCACCATCGTATTTGATATTTTTAAATTAGCAGCGATTGACGAAAAAGCCATTCTTCCATCTTTTTCCAATTCCTTAATAATGCTAATATCAAATTCGTCTAATAATTCCATGCAGTAAAAAATCGTTTAAAATTGCGTTTTTGTAATTCATAAAAGTAATTATTTTTTTTAATAAACATTGATAAATAATATTTCTCTCAAAGGGAATTTACTTTTTTTAGAGTTTAAAATATTTGTTTTGACTTATAATTTGTTATTTTAAAGTCAAAATTTAATTTTAAATCCCTTTTTTAATTTAATTTTGATATTTTTGTAGAAATAAAAAGCATATTATGATAAGTACAGAAAATACACTTTCGTCAAAATCTGAAGTTTTGATTGAAAAAGAAAACAAATATGGAGCTCATAATTACCATCCGCTTCCTGTAGTTTTAGAACGTGGAGAAGGAGTATATGTTTGGGATGTTGACGGAAAGAAATACTACGATTTTTTATCTGCTTATTCTGCAGTAAATCAAGGTCATTGCCATCCGAAAATTGTGAATGCAATGGTAGAGCAAGCGCAAAAACTGACTTTGACTTCTCGTGCTTTTTACAATGATAAATTAGGAAACTACGAAGAATATGTAACCAAATATTTTGGTTTTGATAAAGTTCTTCCAATGAATACAGGAGCCGAAGCGGTTGAAACTGCTTTAAAAATTTCTAGAAAATGGGCTTACGAAGTAAAAGGAATTCCAGAAAATCAGGCGCAGATTATTGTTTGCGAGAATAATTTCCACGGAAGAACGACTACAATTATTTCATTTTCAAATGATGAAACAGCGCGTAAAAACTTCGGGCCTTTTACAGATGGTTTCATTAAAATTGAATACGATAATCTTGAAGCACTTGAAAACGCTTTAAATTCATCAAAAAATATCGCTGGATTCTTAGTTGAACCAATTCAAGGAGAAGCTGGAGTTTATGTTCCTTCTGAAGGTTATTTAGCGAAAGCGAAAGCTCTTTGCGAAAAGCATAATGTTCTTTTTATTGCTGATGAAGTTCAAACAGGAATTGCAAGAACAGGAAAATTATTAGCCGTTCACCACGAAAATGTACAACCAGACGTTTTGATTTTAGGAAAAGCAATTTCTGGCGGAGTTTACCCAGTTTCTGCGGTTTTGTGTAATGACGAAATCATGAACGTAATTAAACCAGGACAACACGGATCTACTTTTGGAGGAAATCCAGTTGCTGCGGCTGTTGCGATTGCGGCTCTTGATGTTATTAAAGACGAAAAGTTGGCTGAAAATGCAGAGCGTCTTGGAGTAATTTTAAGAAAAGGATTAAACGATATTGCAGCTAAAAATGATTTGATTACGCTGGTGCGCGGAAAAGGTTTATTGAACGCAATTGTAATCAACACAGATGAAGAATCTGATTTGGCTTGGGAAATCTGCCTAAAATTTAGAGACAACGGATTATTGGCAAAACCAACTCACGGAAATAAAATCAGATTGGCTCCGCCTTTGGTAATGACTGAAGAACAAATTCAAGAATGTTTGGAGATTATCGAAAAATCTTTGAACGAATTCAGAAAATAAAATACTCTTTTTGGGATCAAAATAAAAAAGCAGCAAATTTAATTGCTGCTTTTTTTGTAGACTATTTTTTTTAAAAGCGATTGCTGTAGCAACAACCGCTTTTGTATAATTACTTAAAATATCAAAAAAAGTAATTATAGCGAATATTATAAATCAACAAAGTATTTCTGCTTTCCAAAGTCAAATTCATAATAAGTTAGATTGGGCCAAAGCGGTTTAATTAAACCTTTTTCCCAAGTTTGTAATGCTGTTTCCAGTTCTTTTACTTTTTCAGGATTGAGTTGTGAGAGGTCTTTTGTTTCCGATTTATCTTTAGCCAGATTGTAAAGCCATCTTTCATGCGTTTTTCCGCTAATGATTAATTTCCAATCACCGCTTCGAACTGCTTTTGCATCGCCAGAACGCCAATATAAATCGTTGTGAGCGATTTTATTTTCATTTACTGTTTTAATTAAATCGACACCATCATAAACTCGATCTTTTGGCAAATCAGAACCAATCGCCGAAGCAATTGTGGTAAAGATATCCAAAGTGCTTACAGGGGTTTTGTAAATAGTATGAGGTTTGATTTTTCCTTTCCACGAAAGTGCAAAAGGAACATTAATTCCGCCTTCAAAATGAGAAAATTTTCCGCCTTTTAACGGAGCATTTGTGGTTGCAAAAGTATAATCGGCACCGCCATTGTCGCTCGCAAAAATGATTAAAGTATTATCTTCCAAACCTTCTTTTTTTACTTTTTCGCGAATTCTTCCAATTGCATCATCTAACGCGCTAATCATAGCAAAATAAACACGTTTGTTTTCGTCTTTTACATTCGGAAAACGATCGTAATATTTTTTACGAACCTGGAATGGCGTGTGAGGTGCATTAAACGGAATGTAAAGTAAGAACGGCTTGTTTTTATTCTTATCAATAAAAGCCTCTGCTTCTTCAGCAAATTTCTCTGTTAAATATGCTTTTTCATCAATAATCGTTGTATCACGACGAATTTGACCGATTCCAACTCGGCCTTTCCCCCAAATGGTTTTATCTGTAAAATCTTTGTGATGATGATTAATAATGTCTGGATTGTCATCTTCTGGCGCATAAAGCGAGAAAGCCTGATAAAATCCGTAATGATAATCGAAACCACGATCTAAAGGAAAAAATCCTTTGTTGTGGCCCAAATGCCATTTACCAATTATTCCGGTGCTGTAACCTTGTCTTTTGGCCAAATCTGCAAAAGTGATTTCCGATTTTGGAAGCCCCTGCGTTGCGACTGAAGCATCATTTGGATAATCGATTTTGTCATTTAATCTCCAATTATCAGTTTCAATTAAGTAATTAAAAGCATAATATTCGAGATTATTTTTTGGATAACGATCGCCTGGCTGATATTCGTGTCCAAAACGTTCCTGATATCTTCCTGTAATTAATCCCGCTCTTGAAGGCGAACAAATGGAAGCTGAAACATAACCATCTGTAAAAGTCACGCCAGAAGCTGCCAAAGAATCGATTTGTGGAGTTGGGGTCGATTTTCCCCCGTAGAGCGAAATATCATATTTCCCTAAATCATCAGCCAAAAGGATAATAATATTGGTCTTTTTTCCAGAACCAGAATCTGTAGGTTTTGAAGCTAAAAATTCTTTTTTTCCTTCTGCGAGTTTAGGATCTTCTTTGATTAAAGTTCCATAGGTATTAATTGGCCAGAATAAAAAAGCCGCAATTAATAAAAGTAAGAGTAGCGGAATTAGTATTTTTTTATTGAATTTGAAGTTTGCCATGTTTTTTTGGGTTGGTGGTTTTCGAATTGTTTTTCGCCACAATTTGTCATTTCGAGGAACGAGAAATCACACTCGATTGTCCGCAAAGATTTGTTTTTTATAATCGGAATTTCTTGTGTGATTTCTCCTCCGTCGAAATGACAAATCCTAAAAGTTTTCTTCAAAAAAGTTAGAAAAATCAAAGATTAAACCTGTTCTAACACTGGAGCAGGAGTTTCTTCGATAACAACTTTTGGCTTTGTCGAAAATGCTAATACGCCTTCAGCAAGAGGACTTCCTTCTTTTTTAGATTTGAATATTGGCCATAAAAATTGAGCGTACCATTCTTCTTGTTTGTATGATTTTGTCCCGTACGATTCTGGGAATTTTCGAGTGATTAAACCCGTTCCGAAGATTACGTCCCAGATGAAAAACATATTTCCAAAGTTTCCTTTAAAGTAGCCAACACCATCTCCGCTTGTATCTGCGTGATGTGCATGATGTGTTGCAGGAGTTGAAATCAATCTTTCTAAAATCCAAGCAATTGGATGCAATACTTTGTATTTGTAAAAAGGCTTATCCCACGCAATGCTTGAATGCGCGCCTAAAGTGATGAAACTTTTAATTACCAAAACAAACAAAGCTGGTAATCCTAAACCTAAATAAGTTAAAGTTGCTGTCAAATAAATTTGAGAAAAGAAAACTGTGTAGATAAAGTTTTGTCTCGAAAGCATTGCCATTCCCATATATGGAGCAGAATGGTGTGTTCTATGAAAACGCCATAAAAATGGAACTTGATGGTGCAATCTGTGATACCAATATTGCGTTAAATCGTCGGCAATTGCAATTAAGAAAAAGCCTCCCCAAAAAGGAACCCATGATAATGCATTTGCGGCATTTGGAAATAAATAAGGCAAAGCTGTTAAGCTGAAAAATGCAATAATTGGAGGTAAAATCAATTTTGGAGCTAAGAAAGAAACAATATCAATTTTGCGTTCTTCGCCCGTCCAATCGTCATCGTATAAACCTGCCGCAAATTCTATAATTCCTAAAACAATCATAAATACTGTTAGTCCCCAAGTTCTGATGTTTGCGAAAACAGGCTGCGCAAATTCTAAAAATGAAGGTAGCGTGATATGTGATTCGCTAACAGCGCTTCCGCCCAATTTAAAATAAAGATATATCGCCAACACTGGTAGCGAATAAATGAAGAAACTAATAGTCAAGTCTCTTGTTAATTTTTCTTTTTGAACTATTGCCATGATTCCTTTATTTTAAAAATTGATTTATTATTGATAATCCTCCCGCTAAAATCGCCAGCGGAACTAAAAACAAGATTATCCCAACGACAATCTTTTTTCCTATAATTTCATAATCTACTCGTTTCATAATCGTTTATTTTAGAACCTGCAAGGCGCTTAAAACCTTGCAGGTTGTGAGTTTTAATTGTTTGTTCCTCCAGGTTTAGTAACCTGTTTGATTAAATCAGAAACTGTTTTTCCTTTTTCAGCTCCTGTGTTGTGAATTCTTCTGTTGTAAACATCTTGCCAATCGATCAACGGATAGACATTATTTTCTTTTGCTTGTTCGTCAAATAATTTTTGAAGTTCAGCTAGTTTTTCAGGATATTTTTTCGCCAGATTATTACGTTCGTTAAAGTCTTCGTTTAGATTGTATAATTCCCAAACATCAGTGTCGAAGTTGCTTGGAGCAGGTTTTTCGTTGCTTCCAATAGATTTTTTTACTGCGAAAGAATCAGGTAAATGCGCTGCAGAAGCTTTCCATCCGTCTTTATAAATTGCTCTATTTCCGAAGATGTAGTAATACTGAACTTTATGCAATGATTCTGCTTTCGGATTATCTAGAGAAGCTTTGAAAGTCGAACCTTGAATAATATCTTGTTTGATGTTTTTGATGTATTCAGGAGCTTTAATTCCAGCGATATCCAAAGTTGTAGGCAAAAGATCGGTTACGTGGCTGTATTGATTTCTGATGCCGCCTTTGTCTTTAATTCCGTTTGGATAAAATACGATTAATGGATTACGAGTTCCGCCTTCAGATTGTGCGTCTTGTTTCCAATTTTTGAAAGGTGCATTTGTTGCTTGAGCCCATCCTAATGGATAATTCGTATTCAAACCTTTAGCTGTTCCAATTTCTCCAATGTTATTTAAATTGCTTTGGAAATTCTCTTCGTCTGTTTTTCCTTGAGAAAATAAACTTTGATTAATAGTTCCTTGTAAAGTACCTTCTTTACTAGCTCCGTTATCTCCAATCGCAACAAAAATCAATGTATTATCAAGCTGACCACTTTGCTTCAAATAATCTACAACTCTTCCAATTTCGTAATCGGTATACGTTAAGAATCCAGCGTAAACTTCCATAAATCTTGCATACACTTTCTTTTGGTCTGGAGTTAATTTTTTCCATTCTGTAATTAAGGCGTTACGTTCTGGTAAAACGGCATTTTGTGGAATTACACCTAATTTTTTTTGGTTTGCCAATACTTTTTCGCGGTAAACATCCCAACCTTCATCAAATTTTCCTTTGTAAGGTTCAACCCATTTTTCAGCCACTTGATGAGGTGCGTGAACTGCTCCTGGCGCATAGTATAAGAAAAATGGTTTTCCTGGCGCAGCTTTTTGCTGTTTCTGAATATAACTGATTGCTTTATCAGTAATTAATTCATTTAAGTGACGTCCGTCAGGTTTAATATGAACTTGATCTTCCACTAAATCAGGATTGTATTGATCGGTTTGAGAACCTAAGAATCCGTAGAAATGATCGAAACCTTTTCCTGTCGGCCATCTGTCAAACGGACCTGCATCTGTTGCATCTTCGTCTGGCGTAACGCCATATTTTCCAACTGCAAACGTGTTGTAGCCATTCTCACGTAGAATTTCTGCAATTGTTCCTTTATCAGAAGGAATTCTTCCATCCCAACCAGGGAAACCAGCAGAAAGTATCGTATGAGAAAATCCGCTTACGTGAACTCTTCCTGAGTTTCTTCCAGTTAACAAAGCGGCGCGGGTAGGAGCACAAATCGCTGTCGTGTGAAAGTTCGTGTAACGAAGTCCGTTATTCGCTAGATTATCAAAAGTCGGCGTGTTGATTAAACCTCCGAAAGCTGTTGCCGCTCCGAACCCAACATCGTCTAACAGAATCCAAACCACATTCGGAGCGTCTTTTGGAGCTTTTACAGGATCTGGCCAATATTCTTTAGAATCAGCCAAAGTTTTACCGATTGTACCTTTAAATTCTGTTTTCTCTTGCGCTAATCCCAATTGTGCAATCAGGATAGCAGTAATCAAAAGTCCTTTTTTCGGACTCTTGACAGCAATGCTATTTTTAAAATTTTTCATAGTTTATAGTTTTTTTAGTTATATAATTTTAAATAATGGTTCTTATTTTTTTAACACATAGAATCATAGACTTACTTTGTCTTGAAAAGGCGTTTCACTTATTTGAATGCACATAGCAATCTATGTGTGGAGAAACGAGTTTCTCTTCTACTTTCTTTATGATTAATAATTTAAAATCTATGTTTCTATGTGTTTAAATTTTTAGTAGCCAGGATTCTGAGGTAAACCGTCAGGATTAATATTTCTTTCGCTTTGCGGAATCGGATAAAGATTATTTCTTTCTGAAACCGAGTTTTTAGCCGTCACTTTTTTAATTTCCGTAACCAAAGTTCCCCAACGCACCAAATCAAACCATCTTTGTCCTTCTTGAACAAATTCTTTTTTGCGTTCTTCTTGAATTGCAGCTCTAAAAGAAGTCTGATCTAATCCAACTAAATCAACAGTTGCATCAGGTGTTGTAATTGCTTTTCCGAAAGCTCTTCTTCGTACTTGATTGATTAATTCATAAGCTTCAGCTGTTGGTCCGCTTTGTTCGTTTATCGCTTCCGCTAAAGACAGAAGAATATCTGCATATCGAATAACAGGAAAGTTTATCGCTACGTTCGCAGGAGTTGCCAGATTGCTTACATCCAAATATTTTTTGAAGATGGGTTTCGGAAATGTATAAAGCGTTCCAGTTGCCGGATTTAGAAGCTGTTTTGCATAACTTACATCTCTTCTTTTGTCTCCAGTGGCATAAATGTCATAAAACAAAGCAACGTCTGAGATAATATCTGCTGGTTCGGTCGCTGTAAATCCAGTAAAAGCTGTTGCTTGAAAAGTGCTTCCGCTAGAACCGTTTCCAGCTTGATTTGGCTCAAACTGAACAGAGAAAATATGCTCTTTTCCGTTCTTTTTAGTTTTAGTGAAAATGTCTTGAAAATCTTCAAACAAAGCATATCCGTAACCACCATCAATTACTTCTCTAGATTTTGCAATCGCATTTGGCCAATCTTTTCGAGTCAAATAAACTTTTGCTAAAATTGCTTTTGCTGCACCAGAAGTTGCGCGTCCTGCATCTGCCGCTGTATACGTTTTTGGTAAAGCTTCAGCATCTGTTAAATCTTTAACGATTTGATTGTACACTTCGTCAACTGTTGAACGATTGGTTTTTAAATCTCCTAAATTGATTGATTTTGATTCATGCAAAACAATCGGAACTCCTCCCCAAAGGCGAACAGCTTGAAAATAAAGCAAACCTCTGATAAATTTTGCTTCATTGATTAATCTTGTTTTGATTACTTCAGAACCTGATACTTTCGGAATATTATCAATAGAAACATTGGCTCTATTAATTCCCGCATAAATTTGTCTCCAAGCCACTTGAACACGATCAGAAGTTGCGTCATGGGTTAAACTGCTCAAAGCTCTAACCTGCGGATTCGTTGCAGAAACTCCCGCCGCCGCATAATCTGAAGCCATGTCAGTTAAGAAATAAAGGTTTCTTCCAAACAAACTTTGCTCACCAGGATCAAGGCTTAAAGAAGCATAAACAGCGGTCACACTTGCAGTTGCATCATCTTGCGTGACAAAATAATTGTCTTCGGTTACAAAAGAGGTAGGTGTTACCTCTAGATCAGCGCACGATGTCAATAAACCGACGCTTAAAAGGAATGTTATAATGATTTTTTTCATTTTGATATTTTTTACTTAGAAAGTTACGTTCAAGCCCGAGATGAATGTTTTGGAGTTTGGATAAGAACCAAAGTCAATTCCCGGATATAAGTTGTTTTGTTCGTATGAACTTACCTCTGGATCATAACCAGTGTATTTCGTCCATGTAATTAAGTTTTCTGCAGAGATGTAAACTTTTACGCTTTTAGTTCCCAGTTTTTTAGAAACGCTTTTTGGTAAAGTGTATCCTAAAGTGATTAATTTCAATCTAAGGAAAGACGCATCTTCTACGTAGCGTTCAGAAACAATTCCAAGTGGCGAACTAGAAGCTCTAGGGATTTCATTACTCGGATTTGTTGGTGTCCAGCGATCATTTAAAGTTGCCGCAGCATTAGTTCCAAGGGTAGAAATTTCTAATTGCTGATTTAAAGCATTGAAGATTTTTCCTCCGTAAGCTCCTTGAAATGAGAAATTCAAATCAAAATCGTTGTATGAAACGGTGTTGCTGAAACTTCCAACAAATTTTGGCTGAGAAGTACCTAAATTTCCTTTATCCAAAGCTGTAATTACGCCATCTCCGTTGGTGTCAACATATTTTCTGTCTCCGACTTTCGTATTTGCTAAACTGTTGATTTTTGGTTGTGTGTTAACTTCTTCTTGAGTTTGAAAAATTCCATTGGTTTTGTATCCCCAGAAAGTTCCTAAAGGCAATCCCACTTTTACAATTACGGGTTGCTGTTGAAGCAAAGAACCATTTGGCACTACAGGGAAAAATTCGTTTACACCATTTCCGATTTCGGTAACTTTATTTCTATTTAAAGAAAATACTATGTTCGAATTCCAAGCGAAGTTTTTTGTTTTCACGTTTTCAGTTGTTAAACCAACCTCAAAACCTTTATTTTCAACTCCTCCAATATTTTGAAGAACAGTTGCATACCCCGAACTCAACGGAACAGGAACATTGATTAATAAATCTTTTGTCTTTTTGTAATATACATCAAAAACAAAATTGATTTTTCTATCTAATAATGATAAATCCAATCCAACGTTGTACTGATTTGTTTTTTCCCATTTCAAATCAGGATTTGCCAATCGAGTAGGAGCAAGACCAGTGTATAATGTTCCTCCAAAAGAATAATTTACAGAACCCATTGAAGCCAACGGAAGGTAATTTCCAATTTCTTGATTTCCTGTTGTTCCCGCTGTAATTCTCAGTTTGGCTTCCGTTACACCTTTAATGTTGTTTGCGAATTCTTCATCAGTAATATTCCATGAAAATCCAGCAGAAGGGAAGTAGCCCCAAAGCGATTCAGAACCAAATCTAGAAGAACCATCTGCACGTCCAGATAAGGTGAAATTGTATTTTCCTTTATAAGAATAATTTACTCTCGCTAACCAAGATTTTAGAACACTTTCGTAAGCGTCGCTATATGGTTTTACTGGCACACCATCTTGAATAGCGTTGTAAGTATTATTATCATTTACAAAAGTATTAGCGCCAGCATTTACCACTTCTCCTTTTGTATATTGAAGCGTGTAGCCTCCTAAAGCAGAGAATTTATGATTTTCGCCAAAAGTTGTGTTATAATTAAGTGTGTTTTCATTCAAAACAGAACTAACCGTTCTTTCTCCAATAGAAGCCAAGCCTTTTGTTCCCGCACCTGTAGTTGTGTTTGAAGGAGCGTAGTAATTCTGTTTCGTATTCAAGACATCACCGCTTACAGCTACTTTTGCAGTCAATTCTTTATTGAATTTATATTCGCCAAATAAACTGGTTAGAATTCTGTTTAATTTGGTTTCATTCGTCGTGTTATCCAAATCGTTGATCGGGTTCGGAACATAACCATTTACAGAAGTTGCGTAAGGATTATTAGTTACATTATAACTTCCATCAGTATTTTTGATAGGAACAACCGGAGCAGTCAAAAGTACACTAACCAGCGGGTTCGGATTTCTTCCAGCTCCTGCACCTCCATTTGTTCCGACACCATTTGAAATGGAGTTTGTATAATTGGTATTCACACCAAATTTGAACTTCGTAGAATAGTTTCTCTCATAGTTTGCACGAAGCGAAATACGTTTGAAATCTGATCCTAAAACAATTCCGTCTTGATCAAAATAGCCCGCAGAAACAGCATATCTTGATTTTTCATCTCCTCCAGAAAAAGATAAATTATGATTCTGAACAGGTGCCGCAGTTACAAATGCCGCCGATTGCCAATCGTAATTTCCAGAAGTTTTTAAAGCCTCAATTTGCTCAGGAGAAAAAGAAGGCGCTTGGCCAATACTTGCTTGAACATCGTTTCTTAAACTTGCCCATTCGCTAGCATTCATTAATCTCAATTTCTTTGAAATATTCTGGAATCCGAAATAACCTTGATACGAAATATTATCTTGTCCTTTTGTTCCTTTTTTAGTCGTAATAATTACAACACCATTCGCACCACGTGAACCGTAAATCGCTGTTGCTGAAGCGTCTTTCAAAACTTCGATAGATTCGATATCAGCAGGATTAATGGTTGAAAGAACGTTTACACTTGCGCCTGAATAAGCTACTCCAGCGCCACTATTGCTATTATCGTTGTAAATTAAGATTCCGTCAACTACATAAAGCGGTTCGTTACCAGCAGTAATTGAGTTTCCTCCGCGAATGCGAACACTTGAAGAAGCGCCTGGACGTCCAGAACTTTGTGTAACTACAACCCCCGCTACAGCACCTCGTAATAAGTTATCTGCCGAAGAAGTTACCTGAGACAAATTGGCCTTTGGAACCGAGGCTACAGATCCTGTAATATCTTTTCTCTTTTGAGTTCCGTAACCTACAACTACTAATTCGTCTAACTCTTGACGTTCTTCTTTAAGATTAATAATAACTGGATTTTTCTCAACAATAATTTCCAGTTTTTTATATCCAATGTAACTTACAATCAAAGTATAAGGGAATTTTTGTCCCGTTTGAAAGTAGAATTTCCCTTCAGCATCTGTCACAACACCATGAGTTGTTCCTTTAATGGTAACCGAAGCACCTATAACTGGCTGATTTGTAATAGCATCTACAACAGTTCCGTCAAGTTTAGATTGAATAAGAGGCGTGGTATTTTGGGCGTGTATTCCTGCTGTTATAAAGAGCAACTGCAAGAGTATATATAGGTTTAATTTTTTTTTCATTTCTTTGTACTGGTTTTAAGTAATTAACAAGACGCCCTGAGCACTGTTTATACAGCACTCTAAAAGTGTTCTTGATTTAGTGATAAATGTTCTTTAAGCCTCGCCATTTCTGTTGCCGCAGAAATGGCTTTTTTTATTTACAGCAACAGCTTTGCATTGTTTTCATTTTAGTTTTTTTAATTGTTAGTTATTTAATTTATTGAATAATAGATATAGTTTCAAGAATCTGACCCCAACACAAACAAATGCATCGGAAGAGATCTTTGGTTAAATTCAGTAAATATTTTTGGTGGTGTTTTTAAAAGATTTGCTTCGATATGAAATCTAAAGGCAAACAAAATAAGTAGGTAATTAACAACAGATACACATATAACAAATAGTGCTATAAGTGTAGTTTTTACGAAGATTGTAACGCGATATGCTTTCTGTTGTTTTCACAATAATAGTTTTTAAGGTTTTGAAATACTATTTAAACTCTACTAATCCTATAGACAAAGTTAAATTTTATATAATAAAAACCAAAAGTTTGTGGAGTTTTTTTTGAAAAATATGCTTCTATAGGCGCTGTGGAGAATATTGATTTCACGTTGAAGCCTTATTTTAAAAGACTTGATGAGGTATTTGAATTTTTTGAAATTGTTAAAATAAATTTCATTTACAAGTTAAAATTGTAGTATTTTACACTTTATTTTGAACTTTAAAATAAGCCAAAAAAGAATTTTTAATGGTTTTAAGGCGATAAAAAAGCCATAAAAGAATGTCTCTTGGATTATTTTATAAAATCTATATGGAAATTTTAAAGTTGATTTTGAATAAATTAGAGTAATTTTATAGATAATAAAAGAAAATAGAATTTTTTTAATCAACCTAATGATAAATACTTATATTTATATTAAGTATTTTTACTTAGTTTTATAATCAAAAAGAAATGATAGAAGTAAAAGAAGCCTTAGAAATTGTTGCTGCAAATAGTTCCGTTTTGTCAACTCAGAAAATTTCGGTCAGTAAAGCGCTAGGGTATATTTTGGCAGAAACAGTTTATTCGCCTATTTCAATGCCACCGTTTCGTCAGTCAGCTATGGATGGCTACGCTTTTACTCATTCTATAAGACATCAATTTGATGTGGTCGGAATTTCGCAAGCAGGCGATCATTCGAACATAAAACTAAAAGAAAATGAAGCGGTACGTATTTTTACAGGAGCTTACGTTCCTAAAAATGCAGATACTGTGGTCATGCAAGAGCATGTAATGGTAAATGGTGATTCAATTTTGATTGCCAAAAAGCCAGAAGCTTTTGCTAACGTAAGAAGCAAAGGCGAACAAATAAACGCTGAAGATGTTGTTTTTGATGCTAATACATTGATTACTCCAGCAGCGATTGGTTTTCTAGCGTGTTTAGGAATTACAGAAATAACAGTTTACAAAAAGCCGAAAGTGGCCATTTTAGTAACAGGGAATGAATTGGTGAAACCAGGCAAGAAACTTCCGAAAGGAAAAATCTATGAAAGCAATTCAATAATGTTGCAAGCTGCACTTCAGACTATCGGAATTAATAAAATTAAAGTTCATACCGTTAAAGACAATTTAAAAGCGACGAAAAGAGCATTGCAGTCAATCCTTAAAAAGAATGATGTTGTATTGATTTCTGGCGGAATTTCGGTTGGAGATTATGATTTTGTAAAAGAAGCATTATTGAAAAATGGAGTAGAAGAGCTTTTTTATAAAATCAATCAGAAACCTGGAAAACCGATGTTTTTTGGTGCTAAAAAAGATACTTTGGTATTTGCGCTTCCGGGAAATCCAGCGTCGTCATTGACTAATTTTTATATCTACGTATATCCTGCTGTCAAAAATAGAATGGGATTTTCTAATACGCATTTGCCAAAAATTGTCCGTAAATTAGAGAATCAGATTACCAATACAACAGGAAAAACACTTTTCTTAAAAGCTTTATATAATGAAACTAGTGTTGAGATTTTAGAAGGACAAAGTTCTGCAATGCTGAATACTTTCGCTATAGCGAATGGATTAGTGATCGTACCACAAGATGTTGAAAGCATAAAAAAAGGCGCATCGGTTACAATTATGCCTATAGATTAGTTTTTTTAGAAAGGATAGAAGAAAGAGGCGAGAAGGAAGAAAAAGAGTAAAGAAGCAAGAAGCAAGAAGCAAGAAGCAAGAAGAAAATAGCAAGAAGAAAATAGATTTTATGGCCAATGATGAAAAGCGCTGTATAAATAAAAGCATATAGCTTAAAAAAAGGAAAGAACAACGAATGGTTCGACAACTTGGACACACAGTGAGCAAAACTTGAAACGTTAAACCTGAAACAAAAAGAACAATGAAAATATCAGTATTTATTCTTTGCGGAGGAAAAAGCACCAGAATGCAGTCAGAAAAAGGATTGGTTTTGTTTCAGGATAAGCCATTTATTGAGCATATTATTCAGGCGATTTTACCCATTACAGATCAGATTAAATTGATAACGGCATCAAAAGAATACGATTATTTGGAGTATGAAAAAATACCTGATTTAATTGTAGATAAAGGTCCGTTGGGCGGAATTTACACTGCGTTATCTCATTCTAAAACCAAATTCAATCTGATTTTAAGCTGTGATATTCCGTTAATTTCAACAGAATTATTGCAGGAATTAATTTCAAAACATACCAAAGAAGCTGAGATTACAGTTTTTGCTTCAGAAAGTAAAACGCATCCGTTAATCGGAATTTATTCCAAAAATATTGTTCCGACCATCAAAGAAGCAATTGATTCGAATGAATTAAAAATGATGGATTTGCTAGCGAAATTACCCCATCAAATTATCAATATAGAAGAAAGCGAAAACTTTCATTTAACCAATATTAATTCGGCCGACGAATTAAACGACCTGAATATCAATTTAACTTAAAGACTATGCGAAATTTAAAAACACCAAAATTGACGATTGTAGGCGCAGGTCCAGGCGACGTTGAATTGATTACTTTAAAAGCAATTAAAGCTTTAGAAAGTGCCGATGTAGTTTTGTACGATGCTCTTGTAAATGAAGAATTACTAGAATATGCATCAAATGCAGAGATTGTTTTTGTTGGAAAACGTTTAGGCTGTCATGCTTACACGCAAGATCAGATTAACGATTTGATTGTTTCGATGGCAAATCTTCATGGACACGTGGTTCGTTTAAAAGGGGGCGATTCTTTTGTTTTTGGAAGAGGAAGTGAAGAAATTGATTATGCGGTAAAATTTGGTTTAGAAACGGCTGTTGTTCCAGGAATTTCGTCTGCTTTGGGCGTTCCAGCTACGGCAGGAATCAGTTTGACGCAACGTAAAATTGCTGAAAGTTTTTGGGTAATTACGGGAACAACTTCAAATCACGAATTATCAAAAGACGTTCATTTAGCTGCAAAATCGGCTGCAACGGTGGTTATTTTGATGGGAATGCATAAATTAGAGGAGATTATTTCAATTTATCAAGAGAATAGAAAAGACGATCTTCCAATCGCAATTATTCAGAACGGAACGAAAAATTCAGAACAAAAAGTTATAGGAACTATTGGTACAATTACTAAATTGGTATCCGAAAAGAATATTTCATCACCAGCAATTATTGTGATTGGCGAAGTGGTGAAAAATACATCAAAATTGACAGAATATTTTCAAGAGCATTTTGATGATGAATTCATTTTTCAAAATTTAAATTTATAAAAATGATCGAGGTTAAATATTTTGGAGCTGTTGCTGAGAAAACAAAATGTGAATTCGAAAAACTAACTTTTTCAGAGGAATTATCATTGCAAAAACTTTTGCAGGATTTAGATGAAAAATACGAGTTCGAATCATTGACTTTCAGCGTTGCGGTAAATCAAAAAATAGTTTCAAAAGACGCAAATTATACTTTGCAAACCAGCGATATTGTAGCTTTATTGCCGCCATTTGCTGGAGGCTAAAATAAATTTATGAGCGGAACTGAACGATATAACAGACAAATTATACTTCCTGAAATTGGAGATGTTGGTCAGTACAAATTGCTAAAATCTAAAGTTTTGGTAATTGGCGCTGGAGGTTTGGCTGCTTCCATTCTGCCTTATTTAGCTGCTGCAGGAATCGGCGAAATCGGGATTGTAGATGATGATGTTATCGAAGTTTCAAATCTTCACAGACAAGTAATTTACAAAACTTCGTCGGTTGGAAAAGGAAAAGCGGCAGAAGCAAAAGCCATGATTTCAGAATTAAATCCGCAGGTTAAAGTGAATGTTTTTTCGGAGAAATTAGCTGGAAAAAATGCCTTTTCTTTATTTGAAAAATATGATATTATTGTTGATGCAACTGATAATATTTCGATAAAATATTTAATTAATGATGCTTGTCTTGTGACGAATAAACCAATGGTTTACGGTTCTATTTTTAGATTTCAAGGACAAGTTTCAGTTTTCAATTATCAAAACGGACCAACATATAGATGTTTATATCCAGATGACAATTCGAACGCTGCAAATTGCGAAGATGCTGGTGTAATAGGAGTTTCAGTTGGAATTATCGGAATGTTTCAAGCCAATGAAGTCATAAAAATGATTCTTGGAATTGGAGAAGTTTTAAGTGGAAAGATATTGGTTTACAATATTTTGAAAAATGAACAGCAAAAATATGATTTCGAAAAAACTTCAACTTTAGAAATAACCAAAGAAGATTTCGAAAAAAAATATAATTCAGTTGAAAATCAAATTAAAGAAGTGAAATTTGAATCTATTTTGGATGAAATAGAAAACGATGCCGTTCTTTTTTTAGATGTTCGAAATGAAGAAGAATTGCCAAAAATAAAATTTAAAAATAGCATTCAGATTCCGTTAATGAATTTAGAAAATGAAATTGAAAAATTAGATAAAAAACAAACGATTTATATTTTCTGCCAATCAGGAATCAGAAGTAAAATTGCTGCAGAATTGCTTCAGAAAAATCAATTTGAAAATGTAAAAAGCATTATTGGTGGCGCTTTAGAGATGAAGCATTTATTGATAGAAAAAAAGAATAGCCACGAATTCACAAATTAATCCAATGCTTTGCGGATAAATTTTAAAAAATAAATTTGTGTAATGTTGAATTGCACGAATCATTAAGTGATAATTCGTGAATTCGTGGCGAAAAAAATAAAAAAATGAGTAAAAATGTATTTGTAGAAGGACCGATTTCTCCAGAATTTATAGCAGAATCGATCGCGAAACACCAGTCTAAACACACGATTGGCGCACACAATATTTTTCTAGGACAAGTTCGTGCCGATGTAATTCACGATAATACAGTTGTAGCAATTGATTATTCGGCTTATAAAGACATGGCAAATGAGGCGTTGTACGTGATTCGTGAAAAAGCTTTCGCTAAATTCGATTTAACCTGCATGCATATTTTCCACAGTTTAGGCGTTGTAAAAGCAGGCGAAATTTGTTTGTTCGTTTTTGTTTCGGCAACACGTCGCAAACAAGTTTATGAAGCCACAGAAGCCATCGTAAACTGGATAAAAACAGATGTGCCGATTTTTGGTAAAGAAATGTTTGAAAACGATACATTCACTTGGAAACAAAATACCTAAGAAATTAAAATGGTAGATATTACGCATAAAATAAGCACTTTAAGAGTCGCAACCGCAACCGCAATTGTCAAAGTCAGCAAACAAGAAACAATTGATGCGATTGTAAACAATTTAGTGCCAAAAGGAAACGTGTTTGAAATGGCAAAAACGGCCGGATTATTTGCGGTAAAAAACACCCATTTGTCTATTCCAGATTGTCATCCGCTTCCAATTGAATTTACTTTTGTAGAATATAATATTGAAGGTTTGGACATTCATATTATTTTCAAAGTAAAAACCGTTTACAAAACAGGGGTTGAGGTTGAAGCTATGCATGGCGCATCAATCGTAGCGTTGACGATGTACGATATGCTGAAACCAATTGATAAAGAAATAGAGATTTCGACCATCAAATTAATCAATAAAGAAGGCGGAAAATCGTCTTTCAAAAATAAGTTTCCAAATGCAATAAAAGCGGCAGTTTTCGTTTGTTCTGATTCGATTTTTGCAGGTGATAAAGAAGATCGTTCTGGAAAAACGATTGTAGAAAAATTAGATTCATACGGAGTTGAAACTTCTCATTACGAAATCATTCCAGACGAATTGGATATTATTCAGGAAAAAACAAAAGCTTTCGCTAAAGAAAATCAGTTAGTGATTTTTACAGGCGGAACAGGTTTGTCTCCAAGAGATGTTACTCCGGAAGCTTTGGTTCCATTATTAGAAAGCAGAATTCCAGGAATTGAGGAAGCAATTCGTAGTTACGGACAAGATAGAATGCCGTATGCGATGCTTTCTAGAAGCGTTGCAGGAACTTTAGGAAAAGCGTTGGTTTTGGCTTTGCCAGGTTCAACAAACGGAGTACGAGAATCGATGGACGCTGTTTTTCCGCACGTATTACACGTTTTTCATATTTTAAAAGGTAAAAATCATGACAGCCTCTAACACTATTTTGACGGATGGTTTTGGGCGCAAGCATAATTATTTGCGCATTTCGCTGCTGGAAAAGTGCAACCTGCGTTGTACGTACTGCATGCCTGCGGATGGAATCGCTTTATCTCCAAAAGCCAGTTTAATGACGGCTGAAGAGATTTTTGCAATTGCTCAGACTTTCGTAAAAACTGGTGTTGACAAAATAAGATTAACAGGCGGCGAACCTTTACTCAGAAAAGATTTTCCTGAGATTGTTTCTAAATTATCGAACTTAAATATTTCACTTTCTATCACCACAAACGGAATTCTAATCGACCGTCATATTGATGTTTTAAAGCAATTTAATGTCAAAAAGATCAATTTGAGTTTAGATACTTTGGTTTCGTCTAAATTTCATTCTATAACACTTAGAAATCAGTTTGAGAAGGTAATTGATAATTTGCATTTGCTTTTGAATAATGATTTTCAGGTAAAAGTAAATGTCGTTTTGATGAAAGGTTTTAATGATAACGAAATTGTAGATTTTGTAAAACTGACTCAGTTTTTACCAATTTCAGTAAGATTTATAGAGTTTATGCCTTTTGCAGGAAACGAGTGGGACAGAAGCAAAATGGTTTCGCAAAAGGAGATTTTATCTTTAGTGGAAACTCAATTTTCATCAGATGAAATTCAAAAATTAGAAGACGAAAAAAACTTCACAGCAAGAACGTATAAAATAAAAGGTTTTCAAGGCGATTTCGGAATCATTAGTTCCATTACCAATCCTTTTTGTGACAGCTGCAACCGCATCCGCTTGACGGCTGACGGAAAAATAAAAAATTGTCTTTTCTCCAATTCAGAAACCGATTTATTGACCGCTTTTAGAAATGGAGAATCTATTACTGATCTGATTTCTGATTCTATTCAGAATAAAAAGAAAGTTAGAGCGGGAATGTCTACTGTTAACGAAATTAACGATCCAACACTTCATTCGGATAATCGTAGTATGATTGCGATTGGAGGGTAAGTTTTTCTTTTGAGAATCTTTGTCAAAGTTTTTAAAATTTGACAAAGATAATTGACCACAACGTTTGTCATTGCGAGGAACGAAGCAACCTCACTAGCATATTATAGCAAATGTGATTGCTTCGTTCCTCGCAATGACAAAAAAAGGTTCAACTTTACGTCAAACCTTTCTTCGATTATTTTTTCTTTTTAGCTTTTGCTTTAGCCTTTTTCTGAGCTATAGCTTTCTTCGCAGCGAGTTTTTTAGCTTGAGCTTTATCTTTTGCCTTTTTCGCTTTTTCTTTTTTCTTCGCGGCAGCTTTCAGTTTTTCTTTTTTAGCTCTTTCTAATTTTTTGATTACTGCTTTAATCGCTTTTTCTCTTTTCTTTTCCTTCTCTTTTTTTGCTTTAAGTTTAGCTTTAAGCTTTGATTTTATATCGTTTTTTTCTTTGCCAATTTTCTCAACAGTTACAACAGGTTTGCTTTCTGAAACATCATTGGTTTTAATTTCTACAATTTCAGAAACAATAGGTTCTTTTTTTGCAGGAGTTGTAGCAGGTTTTTTCACCGTTCCGCTCGGAGTTGTTTTAGAAGCAGCTCTTACAGGCGTTTTTGCTACTGGTTTTACCGTGGCAGCTGGTGCTTTTGCGGCTGTGGTTTTTGCAGCTGTTCTTGGCGTAGTCGCTTTTGTAGCAGGCGTTTTTGTGGCAGTTCTAGTTGTTCTTTTAACCGTTGTTTTTGTTTCTGGTTGCACTTCTGTAGTAGTTTCTACAGCTGTTTCCGCTGGAATATCAGTATTATTTACAGCAGGAGTACTTGGATTTCGTTTTATCATAACTGTATTTTTAATTGAGTAATAGATGTTAACCAATTGTATTTAAAGCTTTTGAAGTACAATGCTTTAATGCGAATTCTTAGTTAAGCTAAATATACGCAATTTTTGAATACAAAATACGGCAGTTTTTAGAACTCATTAATTTTCAACTGCTTCCAATATTCTAAAATTGCTTTTTGGTGCTTCGCAAAGAGAACAGCAATAATTTTCAGGAAGATTTTCAAATAAAATGCCTTTTGGAATTCCTTGAGTTTCATCTCCATATTCCGAATTATAAAGCGTTAGACATTCTTGACATTGGTAAATATCTAATTGAGGTTTTTCTTTTTTCTGCGGATTTTCAGCTGCTTCTGAAGTCGAATTTCCAAGTTCATCGAAATATTTTCGGCTTAATTCTATTAAAATAGTTGGAAGTTCCAGTTTGTCAATATCCTGTGAATGAACAATGTATTCGCGCGTATTAGGGTCGAAATTTTTCGCAAACAAAACATTATAAGTATCTCTAATTTTAATGGATTCTAAAGCCGCAGGAAGTTCGTTTTTTTCGATGACAATCGAAGTAAAATAATGTCCGTCACGATTGTATTCTGAAATTCCGAAATTTAATCCGTAGGTACTGATATCGAATTGATCTAATGTTCTAACCAGAAACGTTTTCAAGTTCAACGCCCATTCCATTGCAACGGGTAAATGCCAGTTTAATTCTAATAGCGAATGACGAACGTTGATTCCTCTTTTTCCAAGAAATTTTTCCCATTCTAATTTTCGATCTTTCGGAATTCCTTTGATGATGAAAGATTTCCAAGGCGTAATACAGATTTTCCCGATTTTGCATTCAAAACACAAATCGCACATTTCTTTCAGGAAATCCAAATCGTATAAATTATTTCTCCAATATAATCCCAGCCAATATTGATCGATTCCCATTCTGTTCATTCCTTCGTAATACGGAAATGGATAAAACGGAATATTTAGCGGTTTGGCGATTGTTCGATTATTGGTGTCTAAAGCTTCGCTTACCAAAGTAAAAAGCATTTCTATATCTTGGGAATCTTCTTCTGAGATTTTCTCGATTTCATAATAAATTTTAGCCAAATCCCAGCTGTAAAGTAAAACCGGATAAACTTCCATTTTCTCCCATTTTGGAAGACGAATGTATAAATACCAATAATCTTCAAGCTCTGAAGCGATAAAATTCAAATGTCCTGTAAACAACGGAACCAATTGCTGCTTCGGATCGGTGATGTTGACTTTTAATTTAGGCTGTTCTTTAAACTCTTCTAAAACATATAAAAAACGGTTTCCAGTCAGCCAATTTGTATTTCTAAAAATATCGGTCGAAACATAAGAAGAAACAATATTATTGCCGCTTTTCTGATCGGGATAAACAAAATGATGTTTTCCTAAAGTGGTTTTGTCCAAAGATTTAAACCCTTTTGGGAAAATAATATCTTGCCTTGAACCAAACGAAATAGAATCCAGTCCTTCTTCCAAAGCAATATTTACTACTTCTCGTAATTCCCCAGGCGAAATAACGCCTCCTTTTACTATTAATCTTGTTAGTTCCATTTTTCTTTAGTTTACAGTCTCAGTCTCAGTTTTCAGTCTCAGTTGCAGTATTCACTAGAAACTGCGACTGCGACTGAAAACTTATTTACACTTCGCCAATATCTCTTTTACTTCTGTTTTACAACTTCCGCAGCCTAAACCTGCGCCTGTATTTTTGCATAATTCGGTGAAATCGTTGACACCACTTTTGATGGTTTCTTCAATGTTTCCAGCTCCGACTTGACTGCAGGAACAAACTAATTTTCCTAAAACAGGTTTTGCATTTGAGCTTCCTCTTAAAAGCGTATTTCGTTTGTCTGATAATTCGATTTTGCTTTCAATCATCGTTTTGAATTCGGCAAATTCGTTTTTATCGCCCATTAAAATGGCACCGACTAAAAGATCATCTTTTACGATGCATTTTTTGTAATAACGTTTTTTCAAATCGGTGAAAACAATTTCTTCATACGAATCATCATTTTCTGGAATTGTCAAATCGCCAATACTGCAAAGGTTGATGTCTTCTAATTTTAAAATATTCATTAAAATCGAGCCTTTGTAATAACTGCTGATATCGCCCGCAAGGAAATTCGCCAGAATATTAGCTTGCTCTTCGGCTGCAGAAGTAATTCCGAACAATTTATTTTCGAATTCGGCTATTTCTCCAATCGCAAAAATATCTGGATTTGAAGTTTGTAAATACTGATTTACTTTTACGCCGCGTCCGCATGCTAAACCGCTTTCACGTGCAATTTCTATATTCGGAATTGTTCCAATCGTATAGACAATCGCATTTGCCGTAATGATTTTTCCGCTTTTTAAAGCAATCTCAATTTCATTCGGATTATCAGTTTCGAAAACAGTACTAACTTCATTATCAAAATAAATTTGAATATCACGAAGCTGAACTTCCTCGGCTAATAATTTGCTCGAAATTCGGTCCAATTGACGTTCCATCAAACGAGAAGCGCGCTGAATAATCGTAGTTTTTACTTTTTTATGTTTTAAAGCGGCAGCTAATTCTAATCCTAATAATCCGCCGCCGATAATGACAACATGCTGTTCTTCTGGCGGAAGATTGGTGCTGTCTAGATGTTTTTTTAAACGATCAGCATCTTCTTTTCTTCTCACGGTAAAACGTCCCGGAAGATGAAGTTGTGCATTTTCAGGAACAAAAGGACGGCTTCCTGTTGCCATAATCAATGAATCAAAAGTATGAGTTTCGCCTTGACTGTCTGTAATCGTTTTTAGTTTAGTATCTATTTTGTCAACAGAAACTCCAGCTTTCATTGTAATTTTCAATTTATTGAAAGTTTCGCCGTCTTTGACTTTTAGAAGTTGTTCCCAAGTAAATTCTCCCGTCATATATTCGGGAAGCAAAACGCGGTTGTAAAATGGATTTATTTCATTCGAAAAGACAATAATTTCGTCAGTCGAATTGAATTCACGATAGTTTTGAATGAATCTGAAAGAAGCCGCTCCAGCACCAACAATCGCAATTTTTTGAAATGGTTTTACATATTTCTTAATCGAAACCGTTGTGAACTTAAAATCAGGTTCTTTTGAAATGGGATCGACAACTATATTCGTTAAATTATTCGTTCTATTCAAATCATTTTCAAGCTGTTTTCCCCAATGCATCGGTAAGAAAACAACTTTTTCTTTGATAGAATCGGTGACTTTTGCTTTTACACGAACTTCTCCGTTTTTGCTAGAAACGACTACAATATCGCCTTTTTTAATATCATTTTTAAAAGCGTCAATCGGATTTATTTCTAAAACCGGACTCGGAATATGCGTTAATAAACGAGATACTTTTCCAGTTTTGGTCATCGTATGCCATTGATCGCGAATTCTTCCTGTTGTCAAAATAAAAGGAAATTCATCATTTGGTTGCACAGATGTATTTTCGATAGAAACAGGTAGATTAAAAATTGCTTTTCCAGAAGGCGTGTAGAATTTTTTATCTGTAAACAATCGTGGAGTTCCCGGATGATTGTAATCTGGAACCGGCCATTGAAAAGTTCCTTCGGATTTTAAACGATTATAATTTAAGAATGAAATATCAATATTCGTGTTTTTGGTAAGTGCGCAATGTTCTTTGTAAACTTCCTCGGCACTATTGAAATTGAATCCGTTGAAATTCATTTTTTTAGCAAAACGAATCAAGATTTCAATATCTGGAAGTGCTTCTCCCGGTGCGTTGATTCCTTTTGGTAGAAAAGAAATACGACGTTCTGAATTCGTCATTGTTCCTTCTTTCTCTAACCAACCTGCGGCAGGCAATAATAGATCAGCAAATTTTGCTGTGTCTGCATTATGCGAAATATCTTGAACAACAACGAATTTTGCATTTTGAAGCGCTTTTTCGGCTCTTCTAGAATCGGGTAAACTCACTAACGGATTGGTGCAAATTATCCAAACGGCTTTCATTTTTCCAGATTCTAAGGCTTCAAACATTTCTGTAGCTGTTAAACCCGGTTTATCTGATATCTCGTCAACGCCCCAAAAGTCGGCAACTTCTTTACGATGCGTTGGATTGGCGATGTCTTTATGCGCTGCCAAAAGTGTAGCCATTCCCCCCACTTCGCGTCCGCCCATTGCGTTGGGCTGACCTGTTAATGAAAATGGTCCAGAGCCAGGTTTTCCAACTTGGCCTGTTAATAAGGATAAATTTAGTAAAGCCGTATTTTTATCAACTCCAACTGCACTTTGATTTAATCCCATCGCCCAAAGCGAAATAAATCCCTTTGCTTTTCCGATAATATCAGCTGCTAGTTTGATGTCGTTTACAGGAATACCACAAAGTTTGGAAGCTTTTTCAAGCGAAGTTCCTAAAACTAAGTCTTTATATTGTTTGAAATTTTCTGCGTGATTTTTAACGAAATCATGATCTACGTAACCCTTTTCGATAATGCGTTTCGCAATGGCATGATATAAAATAATGTCTGAACCCGGAATAATCTGTAAATGTAAATCGGAAAAAACAGCCGTATCTGTTCGCCTCGGATCAATACAAATTATTTTCGTTTTCGGGTTTTTCTCTTTATGTTTTTCTAATCGTCTGAAAAGAATAGGGTGGCACCAAGCCGGATTTGCGCCTGTAATTAAAAAAGTATCTGCCAATTCGATATCATCGTAAGCAATTGGTACAGAATCTTCTCCAAAAGTCTTTTTATAGCCCACAACCGCAGAACTCATGCAAAGTCTGGAATTGGTATCAATATTATTGGTTTTCAAAAACCCCTTTACAAGTTTATTGACTAAGTAATATTCCTCAGTCAAACATTGTCCTGAAATATAAAAGCCAACACTATCTGGTCCGTGCTTTTTTATGATAGAAGAAAAAACTGCCGCGGCGCGATCCAAAGCCGTATCCCAACTTACACGTTCCAGTGGGTAATTTTTGCTACCGCGCATTTCGGGATATAAAATTCTGTCAGAAGTATCATTAACTACGTAGTGCAGATTCATTCCTTTAGAACACAACATTCCTTTGTTTACAGGATGATCTTTATCGCCCTCGACCATAACACCATTTTTAGCATCGTTGGTCACGACTATACCACAGCCAACGCCACAGTAGGAACAGGTAGTTTTGATCTTAGTACTTTGCATCACGTTTCGGTTTTAAATAAATCACTTACTTAACTTGAAACAAAAATAAGTATTTTTTAAGTATTAATACTTAATTTGTGATTTATTTTTTTACTTTTGATAAAAATAAATGAGGAACAACAAATTAGTTTTTAACGTGCTAAAAATTAGGACTCATGAAAGCAGATCAAGCGGTATGTTATTCCTGTACGAATGAAAATTGTTTTATCAAGAAGCACCTGCATTTAGAGCAAATGGCAGGTTATATTTCTAAAAAACAGAATGTAATCTGTAAAAAATCTGATCGTTTTATTACGGAAGGCGCGCCGTTGCAGGGACTTTATTTTATTTGTAAAGGAAAAGCGAAAACGGTAAAAACTGGAATTAACGGTAGGGAACAAATTGTTCGCTTAACCGCAAATGGAGATATTATTGGTTTCCGCGGTTTCGGAACGAGCAAACGTTATTTAATTGGAGCTTATGCGCTGGAAGATACTGTATTGTGTAATTTTAGTAACGAAACCATGCAGGAAATTTTACAGCACGTTCCTGAATTTACGTATGCTTTAATGTTGTTTTATGCCGAAGAATTGAATAAAAGTGAAAATAATATCCGAAAGATTGCTCACATGAATGTTCGTGAACGTGTAATTGATTTACTGCTTTATATTCATCGCAAATTCGGACAAACAAACGGTTTGATTGATATTGAGCTTTCGCGAAAGGAAATCGCAGATTTTGCTGGAACTACCGAAGAACAGGCTATTCGTATTTTATCAAGTCTTAAAAAGGAAGCTTTGATTAAAACAGAAGGTAAACGTGTTGGGATTTTGGGAATTTCAGAATTAAGATCAGAAATTATGGAGCATAAATATTTTTAAGGTTCTAAGTTACTAAGATTCTAAGATGCTAAGTTTTTTTGTAGAGACGCTTTGTTGTGTGTCTCTACGTCGTATTTTTATTTTTTTCTTCCTATAAAACGAATCACAGAACCAATTCCATTATGGAATAAACCTTCGTTGAGTTCGATTTCCTTTTCTTCTAATTCGATGATTTCATAATTTGGGAAATCAGCTTTGATTTCTTCTATCGAAAATAAGGATTCGATGTCTTTTGGTCCGCCGACTTTTTCATTTTTGGTTACATATTCTAAATGTTTTTTGCTGAAAGCTTCAAAAATAATAATTCCGTCTTTTTGCAAAAGTTGATTCAGTTGTTTGTGAATTTCAGATTTGATTGAAGCTGGAAAATGTGCATAAATTAAAGCAATTGCATCAAATTGCTCTTCTTGAAAATCTAAAGTTTCCAATTCTCCAACTTGATAATCAATAGAAACATTATTGTTTTCTGCGAGAAGAAGTGCTTTGTTTCTGCCTTCTTCGCTAATATCAAAAGCAGAAACTTTCCAGCCTAGTTTTGCTGCGAAAATGGCATTTCTTCCTTCGCCTTCAGCAGGGAAAAGAATCGAGCCTATTTCTAATTTTTCGATTTGTTCTTTTAAGTAATTGTTGGGATCTTCACCGTATGCAAATTCTTCGCTTTTGTAACGGTCGTCCCATCTTTGAGTCCAGGTGTTGTTCATTTAGTTTATATATTGAATTTAATGATTAAAGGTTTATGATCGCTGTACATTGTCCAATCTTGATAACTTCCGATTTCGACATGCTCTAAAGTTTCGATAAAGTCATTTGAAGCAAAACAATAATCAAGATGATATGGTTTGTTCTCATGGCGATACAGATACCAAGTTGGATGTTCTTCTTTGCCTTGAACTTGATTGAAGTATTTGTGATAGGTGCTGAAAATTTTCTTTTCTGCCAATTTATTTACAACTGTGGTGTGATTTCCTTCTCTTCGCGGTTTGTCCCAAATCGTGTTGCTGTTGAAATCTCCAATTAAAATAGTTTTGGTTTCTTGAATTAAATCTTCGTAATAATTAATCGCTTTCCAAATTTGGGTCACATAAGCACCATCTTTATCTGCGGGATTATTTGCCCAAATAGCAAAAAGGGTAAAGTCAAATTTTTCACCAGTTACGGCAATTGGAAGAATGTTTTTAAAATCGGGATTATGACAATCTAAAAGCTGAAATCGATAATCGCCATAAGAAAAAACGCCAATACCTTTATTCGGATTTGTTCCGTACCAAAGAATATCG
The DNA here is from genome assembly GCF_042436695.1 of Flavobacterium sp. HJSW_4. Lineage (NCBI taxonomy): Bacteria > Pseudomonadati > Bacteroidota > Flavobacteriia > Flavobacteriales > Flavobacteriaceae > Flavobacterium > Flavobacterium sp. HJSW_4. Next base: position 57,077 of record NZ_JBHNPP010000012.1, on the reverse strand, counting down.
GAAGGTAATTTTGTGTTGTCTGGGAATTTGAGTTTCTCAGGACTTTCACACTCAGAAATTACGACAATATCAGGATTGAAAGCTTGGAGAAATTGAGCTTTTTTTCTGAATGCCATATTGCAATTCCAAGCGATGAGTTTCATGTTTAAAATAGCTCTTAAGTAATTAAAATAACTGAAATCCTTATCAAATATACTTATTTAGAAGTTTAAAATCAGTTTCTTTAAGAACAAAAAAATGCCTTTTTTCAGTTTTGAAAAAAGGCATTTTAAAGATGTATTTTAATCATAATTTTATTCTTAACCAACAAGTCTTGTTGTGCCACAATTGATGTCAATTTCTGCAAAATGATGTTTTCCCATCACGATAAGAAGTTTATCTGAATTGTAACCAATATATCTTATTTCAGGATTTCCTTTTTGGGGATTTCCGCAAACAGAAATGACATTGGTTTGCCATTTCAACTTCTTTCTTTTGTAAGCAGATATGGTTTGTAAATCATTTTCAACATAGTAGACAATGTTGTTTTTCTTGATGCCTCTTTTTTGTGTTTTGGCGAAATTGATTTCTGAGCCTTTTGAAATTAAGGCATCGCTGAATTTTTGAGCAATACCAGTTTGAGTAACCAAAAAGGTTAGCATAGATAATTTTAGGAATGGTTTCATTAGGATAGAATTTGGGGGGTCTTAATCGCTTCAAATATAAATAATTAAAGCATATATTTAGAATTTTATTAACAAAAAAAAATACCCTTTTTCGAAATAGAAAAAGGGTAAAATATATCAGTTAATTTTGAAGAAAATTTATTTTTTCCAGCTAAAAATTTTCGGATCTACAGAAATCATTAGCCAAGCCCAGTTATTAGTATGGCTAGTGTCTCCTCCTTTTACAAATTCCATTGTTTTAGATCCAAACATTTGAGAATAACCTCCAGTTACTGTTATGTTTTTCTTGAAATTATATCCAAAAGTTGCATCAACTTCAGTTCCTAAATACGAATCTAATTTCTCATTTACAGGCGTAACAACATCTGCAGCAGTTAAAAATATATGCGGAATCAAAGCAAACTGCCATTTGTTTACATTGTAATTTAATTTGATAAAGGCATCCTGTAAACCAAAGCTGTTGGTGTAATTTCCAACATAAAAATAATCCATATAACCATTCAATCCGTGGTTAGTTCCAAAAAGCGGATTGAAAGATTTAATTACTGTACTTCCGTCATTTGAAGATTTTCCAGATAAAAATTCGTAACCTAAGCCAGCTTTAAAAGTATCTGTTATTTGATATCCTAAATTGGCAGCAGCATTCCAAGCGCTTACTTGTAAATCAGTGCTTTTTCCTGTTTGTCCGTACAACCAAAAACTAGTGTCTAATTTGCCTGTTTTATAAGTCAAATACGGTCCGAAAGTCTGTTTGTAATCCACTAATAATTTTGCATCTGCGTTAGCATATTCGTAACCTGTGTTCAGCAATAAAAAGCTTGCACCTAAATTTTCGCTGAATTGATTGTGGTACCATGCATATTGCATAGTTTTATACATATTAGCTACATTATAAGGTGTTTGAACAAGGTTTTCGGCATTGGAGTTGTATGCGCCTCCAAAATCTAATTTTTGACTTTTATCATGATAAGAAACTGTTAACGCATCGTGGCTTTGTCCTTGTTGTGCCCAATCCAATTCTCCAAGAATACGCTGATTATCATAAGAAAGCACTTGACGTCCCATTCTTGCGCTCCATTTTTCAGTGAAATTGTATTGTGCCCAAGCCTCGAAAACTGCTACTCCGTTTTTATCGGCAGTAGTTGTGCTTGGTACATCACCCCATGTTCTGGTATTTTGCAAAGTCAATTTTACGATTAAATCCTCTTGTTTGTAATTAATGCCTAAACGAGAGCGTTGTGAAATTTGCGATGTTCCTTCTTGTCCATAAAGCAACGGTTGCTTGTATCCGTTTCTATATTCAAAACGTGGTCTGAGTTGAAGATTTACATCTAATTCTTGGGCTTGGATTTCGAAACTTAATCCTACGATAAGTATTAAAATTAGTTTAAGTTTTTTCATAAATTATTTGGTTTATATCGGGGGTAAATTTATAAGAAAATACCGTCTTATAATATGATTGTAATCATATTTCTAATTTTTTTTTAATTTAATTCTAATACGCAGGCTCTAATTTTGCTTTACTTACTTTAACTTCTTTTTTACTAGATAGTTGGGTTATAGTGTAATGCATCCAAACTAAGCAAATAGTTGAAAATATTAAAATAAATATCCATGAACTTGACCAAATTCCGGTTGCAGTTAATAAATATCCGAAGATAATTGGACCGAAAAAACCTCCTAAACCGCCAATCATTCCGACCATTCCGCCGACAACTCCGACTTCATTCGGGAAATATTCTGGAATGTGTTTGTAAACTGCAGCTTTTCCAATTCCCCAAGAAATTCCAATTAGAATTACTAAAACTAGAAATACCCACATATTTGCGTCAAATTTAATTACGGTAACGCCTTTTGCGATTAGCTCTTTTTTAGCAACACTTTGATTGTGAGAAACAACAACATCCTGCCAGCTTGAAGTAGTTGGGAAAATGGCATTTTCTGATGTAGCTGTATTGGCAGTTTTTTGATTGATAGGATATTCTTTATCTCCAATTTTTACAGTTTTATCGCTGATTTCGTTTACAACTCCTTTTTTAGCGGCCAAGATTCCAGGACCAGAAGTCGTGATTTCCATTTTAGGGATTGATAATAAAGCGCTCAGAATTACTGAAGAACCCAAAACCCAATACATTACTTTTCTTGCTCCGAATTTATCAGACAAATAACCTCCGAAAGCTCTAATTACACCAGAAGGCAAACTGAACATCGTTGCAAACAAACCGCCCATAACTAAACTGGTTTGGTAAACGTTCATGAAATTTGGCAATAACCATTGAGAATATGCCACAAAGCATCCGAAAACTAAAAAGTAATACGCTCCAAAACGCCAAACTCTTTGCGATTTTAAAGGTGTAAGCATTTGTGAAATAGTTTTACCGCTACTTTCTATTTTTTTGTTTTGAGCGAAAATTAAAAAGGCAACACCAATTACTACTAATGATATAGCGTAAATAACAGGAAGAATTTTCCAGCCGTTTTGTGGATCATCAATTGAAAAATGATTTAATAATGAAGGCGCTAAAAATGTCGTAATTGCGGCGCCAGCATTTCCCATACCGAATATTCCGAGTGCACGGCCTTGCCATTCTTTTGGATACCAGATTGAAGTATAGCCAATTCCGACAGCAAAACTAGTTCCAACCATTCCGAATAAAAAGCTTAGTAAAGCGAACATGGCGAAACTGTCAGCGTAGGGAAGGAGAAATAGCGGAATCGAACAAAGCAGCAATAAAAGCGAAAAAACATGTTTCCCACCAAATTTATCCGTCAAGATTCCGATTGGGAGACGCATGATTGATCCTGTCAAAATCGGAATTCCAAGAAGCCATCCAACTTGAATAACATCCCAATGGAAAATTCCGTTATCAACTAAAAAGGTTACTAAAACCCCGTTTAATGTCCAACAGGCAAAACACACTGTAAATGCCAATGTGTTCAAAAATAAAATTTTGTGTGATTGCGATAGTGAGTTTGTATTTTTCATAGCACTTATATTTTTATGTAAAAATAAGTACTATAACTTAGTTAAAACCTGCTAAAACGCAGTTTTTGAAAAATAATTACGTATTTATACGTATTTTTTTAAATTAGAGAATACTCTGCAGCTTTATTAGAAAGTTCCATTAGGTTTTTGACTTTCAGTTTTTTCATTAAGTTAAAACGGTGTACTTCAGCAGTTCGTTTACTGATATCTAAGGCTTCGGCGATTTCTTTGTTTCCTTTTCCAGATAATAAAAGCGTAAGTATTTCTTTTTCTCTTTTCGTAATCATCATTTCTTCGCCTAAAGTTTGTTTAGGTTCTAATGATGTTGACGAATTTGTCAATTGACCAATTAAAATAGACGAAATATCACCACTGAAATATTTTCCTCCAGCAGCAACATTATGAAGCGCTTTTAAAAATTCTTCCTTGCTTGAACCTTTTAGTAAATAACCATCAGCTCCAGCTTTTATCGATTTCAAAACATATTCTTCCGATTCGTGCATCGAAAGCATGATGATTTTTACGGTATTATTCTCGCTTCTAAGTTTTTCTACTACCTCGATGCCGGTTAAGTTAGGCATACGAATATCTACTATAAGTAAGTCAGGTTTTGTAGCTACAACAACTTCAAGCGCATCTGCACCATCAATTGCTTCGCCCACAACCTCGATGTTTGCTTCGTTTTCCAGTAAAGATTTGATTCCGTCTCTAACAAAAACATGGTCATCTGCTAATACTACACGAATGATATTACTCATAGTTTACTTAATTTAGATTCTGGATTTTTACGTATATTCATCTATAAAGAAGACGCTAATATACGTACTTTTTTAAAAATAAATTCCAAAATTTTTAAATTCCAAATTCTAACATTAAAAAATCATTAGAAATCTAGGGAAGAATTCCAATAGAGAAATTTCAAATTTCAAATTCTGGATGTTCAGCTTTGACAAAGTTTTACTCGTAAAGATTGTCATTCCGACGAAGGAGGAATCTCACGCGGGATTTGACAAAGATTATCGATTAAGATTGCGGAGTTTCTTGTGGAGATCTCTCCTTCGTCGAGATGACAAAAATGAGGTAAATGCTGAGATGTAATTAGATAATTAGTTAATGTGTCAATTAGAAAATTATTTCATTGCGAAAAATTATCTAATTATCAAATTGCCACATTTTCTCATTTTAGAATCGGAATATTAAAAGTAATCCTAGTTCCCTCACCAGGAATAGAGTTCATAAACACACGACCATTGATGTATTGGATTCTTTCCTTCATAAATAGAAGTCCCATTCCAGATTCGCTGTTGCGTTTTTTATCGACTGAATTGACGTCGAAACCTTTTCCGTTGTCGTCTACGATTATGCTTAAAAGTGTTTCACTGTGTGAAAGCTGTACAATGATATGCGATGATTCCGCGTATTTTATGGCGTTATTTATCGCTTCTTGTGTAAGACGGTAAATATTGATTTCGATTAAAGAATCTAAACGTTGGTCAAAATCGGTTTTGTTGTAAAAAAGAATTTCTTTTCCAGTTAATTTAGAAAGTTCCTGCGTTAGTTTTGAAAGCGACGAAACGATTCCGTGATCGCTTAATTCTGGTGGCATTAAGTTGAAAGTTGCCGTTCTTACACCTTTTATAATATCTAAAGAAAGTTTCTTTAAATACTCAATTTTCTGTTCTGATTTTTCTCTATCATCTAGATTAATGCTTTCTAAACTGAATTTTAAACCCGTAAGCATTTGGCCAATTCCGTCATGAATTTCTTTGGCTATTCGGTTTTGTTCGTTTTCTTGATTTTCAACAATTTTACTTGAAATAATCTTCTGCTGATTGATTTTTTCGGTTGTGTTTTCAAGGTTCAAACGTTCAACTTCACGTTGTGCTTTTTTACGTTCGGTGATGTTAAAACAAACAATTAAAAGTTCCAGTTCGTCTTTTTTAATCATTACAGGAACCATCGATAAATCAAGCCAAATTTCTTTTTCGTCTTTGTTTACGATTTTGATTTCGCCCTGCCAGCCACTTCGTTGTTTTTCGAAAATTAGACGATCAAAATTAACCTGTTCTTTTTCGTCTTCAGTAAGTACTTCAGAGAATTTTTTGTTGGATGAAAATTTGGTGTAATTTAAAAGTTTGGCGAATTTTTCTCCAATATGAATGATCGAACCGTCTGGTGAAATTCGGCAATATAGCAAAGTGTTTTCCATCGCATAGTTAAGCGATTTTAATTCTTTTACTGAGTTTTCTTTGATTTCACTGATAATTTCGGTGTCGTATGCCAGTTTTAAAGCTTTCTTTTCAGAAGATAAAAGTTGAGCAATTAATCTTTCGATTTTCTTGTTGGTTGGTTTGAAAATAAAGAAAAATTCTAAAAGCAGAACAAGTAAAGTAAAACCGAAAATCCAATATTCAATTCGGCGTTGTTCGGTTACTTTTTCGTGTGCTTCAAGATCGTATTGAGTTACAATCTGATTCATTTTAGAAAGGAAAAGTCCTTCGTTTTCTAATATAGTTTGAACTAGTTTTTGATTTTCAGAAACTGATTTTTTCTGTTCTAAAATAAGTAAAAAAGAATCGGCTGTCTGCGCAATTTTATTGAAAATCGGATTGATTTCCAGATACAATTTATTTAGCGTTTCGCTTTTTTCTTTAGGAAAAGACAAGCTGTCACTTCCGTTTTCGAGTGCGTTTTGGTTCTTTTTCCAAAGCTGTAAAACCTCTTTTAAGTGCGAAGTTTTTTTGGCTGTAGCCGAATCAGAAACGTAATGTAAAATCAGAACTTCTTTGACAATTTTCTGGCTCAACATTCTTTGTTTTCCAGAAAAATTAATGATTTTAGAATCGCTTAATTGTTGATTCAGATTGTATTGAACTAGAAACTGACTGATAATTATGGTTAAGGCAATAGTAAGAAGCGCAAAAAAATACAGTCGTCGTAAATTTTTGAAAGTGATTTTTTCTGCAGCTTCCTGATTGCTTTTCTTCATATCTTTTTACAATCCCAAAGAAGCTTTTATTAGGTTTAAATTTTCTTCAGAATAGTTGATTTTTAAAGCTTTCTCATGTCCTTTATCCGACATTTTATCCCAAGTTTTCTTGATGATGTTTTTCAGCTTTTCATCATCGTGTTTTTGAACGAAAGGTTCTAAGTAATAATCTAAAAATACCAAACAAATTACATCTTCTAGTAATTGCGTTTCAGCATCTTTTTTCAGCAGTTTTTTTTCGATTAAGAAAGAAACACGATCTATGAAAGTTTGGTCATATCCCGCTTTTACTAATATTTCTGCTGTAGTTTTGGCGTGGAATTTTTTCAATTCTTCTCTCCATTTTAAATAGCCAACACGATCCATTGGATACGATTCGCGAGCCACTTTCCAACGACAGATGTGCTGTGCTTTTGAAGCAATTTGAACTTCTTCTGAAGCGTTGGGTTCAAACTGCATCAGTTTTTCATACATCCTATTCGAATACAATAATTCTTTTGGATATTCGATGTTTTGATCTAATTCGATGTTGGGATCTTGAGCGTTTTCAGCATCAATCCACTCGCTTGCTTTTTGAAAAGGTGTATTCATTTTTTGGTTGGATAATAGATTTCAAAGATACGGAATTTAGTGGGAAAGTCGAAAGTCAAAAGTCGAAAAGGGAGAAGCAAGAAGCAAGAGGAAAGATTGCTCAAAGTTTTTCAAATCTTGCTTCTTGCTTCTTTCATCTTTTAACGTCATCTTAAAAAAGTCTAATCTACAAACCCTACAAAAACTTCATCTTCAACAATTTTAATAGGGTAAGTTGCAATACTATAATCTTCGCCGTTTAAGTTAGAACCATCGACCAATGAAAATGTTTTTTTATGCATTGGACAAGCAATTTTCGGGATATCATCTGCAGAACCAGTCATTCCTCTTGAAAGTACCATTTCCATTTTGTGCGGACATGCATTTTGGCAAGCGTACCATTGATTTCGGCGCGCAAAATTGAAAATCGCGATTTGTTTGTTTTTGTATTTGATACAGCCTCCTCGGTTGGTTGGAAAATCTTCTACTTTACCAGCTTTGAACCAAATTGTTACATCGCTTGCGTGAACTGTTTCGTATTGATTTAAGATTTCTTCCATTTTGATTGAGTTTTGGGTTCCTGTTTCTTAGCCCTCTTTTACAATCATGAGAGTTATGATGGCGCAGTAAAAAGAGGGTAAGAAGGACAGCAAACGTTTAATGATTTTTTTTTCTTTTTTTTGGAGCTTTATTTTAAACACATAGAAACATAGATTTTTTGTTTTTTGTTTGAGAAATAGAAAATTAAAAGAAACTAGTTTCTAACACATAGAGCTATGTGTATTAATGCAAGTGAAACGCCTTTTTTAAGTTTAGTTGATCTATGATTCTATGTGTTTAAATTATTTATTTTATGACCAAGCTTTTGGCATTTTTTGATCTCTTAATGGAACAAAGGCAATGTTGTCGTCTTTGTCATCAGAGTTTACGAAATGATTGAAACGTTTCATTAATCTTGGCTTTTCTAGAACTTGCTTCCATTCGCATTCGAAGGTATTGACCATTGTTTGCATTTCAGCTTCAAGTGTTTCGCAGATTCCTAAACTGTCTTCAATGATTACTTGTTTCAAATATTCTAAACCGCCGTCTAGTTTTTCTAACCAAGTTGAAGTTCTAATAAGTGGGCCAGCGGTGCGGATGTAATACATTAAGAAACGATCCATGTATTTGATTACAGTTTCTTTATCAATTTTCTCAGCTAAAAGAACCGCATGTTTTGGATTCGCTCCACCATTTCCTGCGATGTATAAATTCCATCCGCCTTCAACAGCGATTAGACCGAAATCTTTTCCGCGTGCTTCGGCGCATTCGCGAATGCAGGCAGAAACACCACCTTTTAATTTATGAGGAGAACGAATTCCTTTGTATCTGTTTTCTAATTCGATCGCAAATCCGGCACTGTCGTCCATTCCGTAACGGCACCAAGCATTTCCAACACAACTTTTTACAGCACGAAGTGATTTTCCATAAGCATGACCGCTTTCAAAACCATTTTCGATTAAGATTTTCCAGATTTTTGGCAAATCACTTAAATGTGCGCCAAATAAATCAACTCTTTGCGCCCCAGTGATTTTAGTGTACAAATCGAATTGTTTTGCTACTTCGCCAATTACGATTAATTTCTCAGCTGTAATTTCACCTCCGGCAACCCTTGGAACAACAGAATAGGTTCCGTTTCGTTGAATATTCGCTAAGAATCTATCGTTTGTATCTTGTGTTGTTACGTGTTTGTTGGCAGTATCATTATAAATACTTGAGAAAATAGAAGCTACAACTGGCTTACAAACTTCGCATCCGTCGCCTTTTCCGTGATGATCTAAAACATCGTAGAAATTCTCGTATTTGTTGATTTTCACCAAATCGAATAATTCCTGACGTGTATAGCTGAAATGCTCACAAATAACCTCTTTTACTTCTTTTCCTAAAGATTTTTGAGTTGCTTTTACCAAATCAGAAACCATTGGCTTACAGCCTCCACATCCAGAAGTCGCTTTCGTTGCTTTTACAACATCTGAAAATGTCGCACAAGATTCATCTAAAATTTTACAGCAGATAGAACCTTTCGTAACATTTTCGCAAGAACAAATTACGGCTGTATCTGGCAAATCCATTACGCTTCCTAAAGAAGAACCTTCAGAACCGTCGCGAGAACCTAAAATCAAATCTTCTGGATTTTTAGGCAGCGCCATTCCGTTGTTATAAATCTGAAATAACGAATTATAATCACTAGAATCTCCAACTAGAATTCCGCCTAAAAGTGTTTTAGAATCTTTTGTAATGTTGATTCTTTTATAAATACCACTTAATTTATTTTCGTAAACTATTGCAGTAACATGTTCGTTTTCGATAAAAGGATCACCAAAACTCGCAACTTCAACACCAATTAATTTCAATTGTGTTGACATATCGATGGTTTCTCTCATGGTTTTGTCACCATTTAAGATTTGCTCAGCAGCGACATCGGCCATTTCGTAACCTGGAGCAACAAGTCCGTAAATATTTTGGTTGTAAAGCGCCGCTTCGCCAATCGCAAAAATAGAAGGATCTGATGTTCGCATTTGATTGTTTACCACAATTCCGCCTCTAACGCCAACTTCAAGCCCTGAAACTCTTGCCAGTTCGTCGCGAGGTTTAATTCCGGCAGATATAACCAACATGTCTACTTTTAACAATTCGTCGTTTGCAAACATCATTCCTGTTATATTTTCCTTTCCGTCAATATATTGCGTAGCTTTGTTAAGATGAATTCCAATGTTTAATTCTTCTATTTTTGATTGAAGCATATCGCTCGCGCCTTGATCCAATTGCCTTGGCATCAAACGAGGAGCAAATTCCACCACATGCGGATTCAATCCTAAATCTCGAACCGCTTTTGCAGCTTCTAACCCTAATAAACCACCGCCTAAAACAGCTGCTTCTGTAGCGCCTTTTTGTTTTATTTTTCTAGCGTAAGACATAATTGCATCTAGATCTTCGATGGTTCTGTATACAAAAACACCTTCTTTTTCTACACCTTCGATAGGCGGTACAAAAGCCGAAGAACCTGTAGCTAAAACTAAGTAGTCGTACGTATGCGTTTTGCCTAAGTGCGTATGTATTGTTTTTACATCACGGTTAATATCTGTAATTAACTCAGACGTGTTTAGAATAATATTGTTTTGTTCGTACCATTCGGTTGTTGAGAGTGATAAATCATCTGCAGTCTTTCCTCCAAAGTATTCGCTTAAGTGAACGCGATCATAAGCGCGTCTTGGCTCTTCTCCAAATACTGTGATTTGATACTTTTCTTGTCCTGATTTTGCAACAAACTTTTCGCAAAATTTATAACCAACCATGCCGTTTCCAACTACTATTACTCTAATCATGATTTCTTTAATTAAGTATTACTACGCAAATATAAGTATTAATACTTATAAAAATACGTAAAATAAATATTTTTAAATACTAGCTCTATTTAGTAGTCTACGTATTTTGTCTTAATCTTATACGTAGTGCGGGTTTTGAATGATTTTTGACTTACTTAGTTTTTTTAAATTTGAAAGGATTCTAAATAAGCGTTTCGAAAAAATGTCGTAAATTCATAAGAATTTTATAGGTGTTTTGGAAAAGAAATGCATTTTAAACTGAAATCTCATGAAAAAAATACTTTCAATATTGTTGTTGTCAATTGTAATGATAGGTTGCAAAACGACCGCAAATAAAGATTCTGCTGGAACAACTTCAACAATTTCAACAGAAGAAGATTTAAAATATTATTTTAAAGGCACTGGAAATGAACCGTTTTGGGGAATCAAAATAGGGAATGAGGAAATTGTCTTTACATCATTAATTCCAGGAAAAGAAAAAATTGTTTTTCCTGCTGTTGATGCGATTAGAGCAATGGATGCTAATGTGAAAATGTATAAAGTAAGTAATGAAACTACTTCAGCAACTATTACAATTCAGCAATTGGATTGTCAAGATTCTATGTCTGGTGCGATTTCGCCTTATAGCGTTAAAGTAGAAATCAAAAATAATTCAGAATTAGAAGCTAAAAAACTTAGTGGTTGCGGAAAATATTTAACTGATTATCGTCTTCATGATATTTGGGTTCTAGAAGAATTAAACGGCTATAAAGTTTTTGCGACTGATTTCCAGAAAGAATTTCCGAGAATCGAGATCAACTCAGCTGAAAATAGATTTATGGGTTACGGCGGATGTAATTCGATAACCGGACAAATCTTTTATGAGAAAGATCTTTTGCGTTTCACGAAAGTAGTTTCGACTTTAATGGCTTGTCCACAAGGGAATAAAGAAGGAGAGTTTTTGAAAGCTTTGCAAAGCACGACAACTTACTCTATTGGAAATAATCAATTGACTTTGTTGAATCCTTCGGGGAAATTGGCTGTTTTTAAGAAGGTGGATTAAAGGTTTGGTTTTATTATTGTTTCCCGCAGATTTGGCAGATTGAGCAGATTTTTTTCTGTAATAGATTTCACAGATTAAATTGATTTTTATCTGCTCAATCTGCAAAATCTGCGAGAGATTTTTTTAGGATATTTTAATCTTATTCAAACAATTCTTTAGGTTCATCATTTTCTGATTCTTCTTCTCCTTCAATAAAATCCAATTCCAAAGCTTTCACACTTTGAACTGCATTTCCGGCAATACCACGAATTGAACCGTACATTCCTAAAGTATTATGAACTACTTTTTCGATTTGTTTTTCTCTTTGTTTCCAAATTCTCTGCATTGCTCTTTTTTCAGAATCTAAATCACTTTGCATTGTTGTAAAGCCCTCTACAATTCCTTCAATCTGCAAACGGAATTCGTTGCTTGTAAGGAAATCGTATAACATCGACATTTTATCGCCTTTGTTTTCTTGTGCTTGAACGGCTTGATTAATTTGAATTAAAGACTGACGTAAAACGGCACTTAAGCCTTTAAATTCCTCGTACGTACAAATCCAGATTCCGTCGCGCATTCCCATTCGGTCCATTCCTGAAGGCATAACTTCGGTAACCAAAACACCAATATTGGCTCTTTTGGTTCTAATATCATTTTTGAATTTCTCAATCCAAGATGGCTGAAACGCTTTAGTTCTTTTACTTTCGTAATAAATAGAACCGCAATTTTGGTGCTCTCTCGTGTTTACGACTTGAAGACAATCGGCACCGTTTGCACCTTTTTTAATTTCGTCAATACTGTCAAGCGGGAAATTGTTGGCCAGCCATTCTTCAATCGCTAATTCCATTACTTCTCCTTGTAATTGCATCGAACCTTGTTCTTGCTTGCGTTTCATTTCTTCAGTCAGCTTTTTTTGTTCTTCGAGCTGTTTCTGAAGTTCTTTGAATTTCAACTCGTTTTTATCGTCTTCCTGTTTTCTAATTTTTTCGCGTTCCAAAGCCAATTGCGCGTTTAATTGCTTTTCTGCTTCAGCTTGAATTGCTTCTTTCATTTCCAGTTTTTCGCGCTGTAATTTTGCGATTTCACCTTCCATTTTATTCAATTCTCTGATTTTTTCAGATTTTTCAGAGAGTTCTTTTTCCATCAATAACAAACGGTCTTTGTTTTCTTCTTCCAGTTTTGCTTTCAGCTTTTCTGAAATTTCTTTCTCTGCGGTCTTTTTTTCGCGTTCCAAACGTTCAGCAAAAAGTTCGTTTTCCTGTTTTTTCTTCGCTTCAAATTCGGATTTAGCTTTTTCCAATTGCTCGTTTTTAAGCTCTAATTCGCGGTTTTGTACGTTTGCTTTTTGTTGAAATTCTTTACGGATGCTATCTTCCAATTGATGTTTTAAAACATCATTGACATCGATAGGGGTTCCGCAGTTTGGACACTGAATTGAAGATTGTTCAGCCATTTTATATTAATTTTTATGGAATGGAATTATAGTTTGCTAAGGTATTTAAAAGTTCTGTTTTTCTGATGTGGATTTCTGTACTAATTTGTAACGAATTTTTTTTATGGCCACAAAGGCGCTAAGGCACAAAGTTTTTTCTCATTTTTTGTTTTCCTGAGCGAAGTCGAAGGGTCGCATGCTAAATCCATACAGTGCGTGTCCTTCGACTTCGCTCAGGAGGACATAACTTTATGGCTATTTTCAAAAGAAAAACTTTGCGCCTTAGCGCCTTTGTGGCAACAAAAAGGCAACAGCAGATTGCGTGATTTCTGAATGATCATCTTTTGAAGTAATTAAGGAAACTTTGGTATATAAATTGACTTTTTTCAATTCCACAAAACCAATTCCAGGATCTTGATTGTTTTTTGCAATATTTGAAGGAACAATCGAAATTCCCAATCCGTTTTTTACTAATTGTACGATTGAGTTAATGTTATTCGCTTCGTGAATAATCTTCGGCGTAAAGCCATAAAAAGCGCAAAGTTCCAACAAAACTTCATGATAATGTGGTGCATAATCCTTATTGAAGAATACAAATGTTTCATCTTTTAGTTTTAAAATATCGCTTTCTGATTTTATTTGAAAAGCATTTTTATTGTAAACCAATGAAAATCCGTCTTTAAACCATAAATGCGATTTTATTTTTGGTGAATGAATGGGCGATCTAATAATTCCCATTTCGATTTTTCCTTGTTCTAAAGCGTCGATTTGTTTGGTTGTGGAAATTTCGAAAAGTTTGAAATTAACGTAAGGAAACTGTGCTTTCAGATGTTTTATTAAATCTGAAATGACAGAAGAATAAATCGAACTGATGTAAGCGATTCTGAATTCGCCTGAAACGTTCTCTGCAATCTTTTTTGTTTTGATAGAAATATGTTCTAAGTTTTGAAAAAGTGCTGTTACTTCTTCTTTAAAATATTTTCCAGCTTCGGTGAGTTCTACTTTTTTATTGTTTCGAATGAAAAGCTTTGCTTGAAGTTCTTCTTCTAATTCTGCAATTTGTCGGCTTAATGGCGGTTGTGAAATAAAGAGTTTTTCTGAGGCTTTGGTAAAGTTCAGTTCTTCGGCTACAGCCAAAAAATATTTTAGGTGACGTAACTCCATGATACTTTTAAGGTATTATTAATTGATAAAAATAGTATTTTTAAAGTATTTATGAAAGAAGTAGTTTTGAAATATAAAAATAACCCTCTCGCAGATTTAAACAGATTTAGCAGATTATTAATTTAGATAAATCATCTTAATCATAATAATATCCCAATCATATAATAGCAAAAAGATTCGTTTTGTCTGCTTGATCTGCGAGAGATTAAAGAAAAATAAAAAATAAGTTTCACGCAGATTTAGCAGATTTAAGCTGATCAAAGCAGATTTTTTTTTTACTTGAATCGTAAAGAATAAGAGAAAGAAAATCATTTTTAAATCTGCCTTAATCTCTTTTAATCCCGATAGCTATCGGGAGCGTGAAAAATTTAAAAAAACAAAAGACCATGAAAAAATCAACTATTGAAGAAATCAAAGAACGATTTGACAATGATGTCGAACGATTTTCAAATTTAGAAACTGGACAAGTGGCTACAATTGATGCTACAATTTCTTTAGAATTAATAACTGAAGCTTCAAAACGAATTGTGCCGAATGCCAAAAATGTTTTGGATGTAGGCTGTGGAGCAGGAAATTATACTTTAATGATGTTGTCTAAAGTGCCGAACTTAAATTGCACTTTGGTCGATTTGAGTTTGCCAATGTTGGATCGTGCTTTTGAAAGGATTTCGGCAGTAACAAACGGAAAAGTCGAAATAAAGCAAGGCGATATTCGTGAAGTAGATTTGGAAGAAGAAAGTTTTGATATTGTTTTGGCTGGAGCGGTTTTGCATCATTTGCGCGATGATAATGATTGGGAAACGACTTTCACTAAATTATTCAAATTATTGAAGCCTGGAGGCTGTTTAATGATTTCTGATTTAATCACACAAGATACCGATTTGTTAAATGAATATACTTGGCAACGTTATGGCGAATATTTGGAAGGAATAGGAGGGGCGGAGTATCGTCAGAAAGTTTTGGATTATATTGAAAAAGAAGACACTCCAAGATCTATGAATTATCAATTGGACTTGATGAAAAGAGTAGGTTTTTCAAAAGTTGAAATTTTACACAAAAACATGTGTTTCGGAGCTTTTGGCGGAATTAAATAAAGGTTTTTTTGCCACGAATTACACGAATTTGCACGAATTAATTTTTTAGTTTGGAAAAGAAAAATTAGTGAAATTAGTGGCGAAAAAAACTATGCGTTAATAGGCATCGGATATTTGTTTCTAAGATCGAAAACTAATTCTGAAGGTCCATTTTTCTGCAGGTAATCTAATTTTTCTACAGCTTCTTCCATAGTTGGGATTTGTCCTTTTGGAATCCACCACATTGCGGTATGCGCTTTTCCGAATTTTTGAAACCATTCTTTTCGGCGTCTTAAAAATTCGCTGTGAAACGTTTTGTACATGTAATGTTCTAATGTTTCGATACTTTCCCAAACGGATACGTTGATAATAATCTGTTCATCATTGTACGGATTCAGACTTGTGGCATTGTAACTGTCTGTATCGTCTTTTAATCTCCAAACAAAACCTTCGCTTTCTTCGGCTAAACGGTTTACAGTATCTAAATTGTCTACAAATTCTTTCATTATAGGGTCGCTGATGTCGACTCCTTTCATTTTGGCAATATTGATTTCAGCAAGATGATAATGACTCATGAGTTTTTATGTTTCTGAATGAGAGGCAATTTAGCTTTTTTCTGAATAAATATGCAGGAATTTTTTCGCCACGAATTCACGAATTTATTTTTTAAAATCTATGTGTAAAGATTTAAATTAATTCGTGAATTGCTTCGCCTGTTCGCTATCGCTCGAGTCGTGGCGAAAAACCTTTATAGAATCTGTGCAGTTTTGTAAACTTGAATTGGGCTCGAAACTAGACTTTCAGTATTTTTAATGAAATCTTTCAAGTATGATTGGCTGTTGTGTAAATCTAAACCAGCTTGATCTTTCCATTCTTCCCAAAGGATAAAAACATTTTCAGAAGTGTGTAAATCGTAACGAATACAAGCTGCTTCTTTTCTAGTTTCATTTACTAAATTGGTAATCAAGTTTTGAATTTCAGTTAAATGCTCTGGTTTACTTTTCAAAATTGCTGTAATCGAAATCATAATTATAAGTTTTTAAAGGTTTCTTCTAAATGTTTCGTGTAATTCTCTTTAAAGATAACGATATTTTCTGGTGTGGCACCTTTTTCTACGTCATGGAAGTGGAATCCGTTTACGCGTTTCATTCCTGTGAATTTGTTCATTTTGTGGAAGCCAAACATTGCACCGTCATCAACAGAAGTTTCTTCGAAGAATTCTCCTGGAAGCGTAAAAGCCGTTGCAGGTGCGTTCCAGCTTGTGGTAAGCATGTATTTGCGTCCGTGTAAAAGTCCGCCAGTTCCGTAATTAATGTCTGGATTTACTCGGCTTCTTCCATCGCTTTTGTAAATTCCGTTGTTGTGTCCTTGCGTGAAAACATCATCGATGTATTTTTTGAAAAGGTTCGGAATTTGAAACCACCAAACTGGTGTGTGATAGATGATTAAATCTGCCCAAACGAATTTTTCTACTTCTTTTTGAAGATCAATTTCGTCTTCAACGTGAGTTGTTTTTATTTCGTAATCATTGTTTTTAGAAAGAAATTCTACTGTCCAATCTTGAACGGTTTTATTGAATTTTCCTCCTGAATGCGCGAATTTTTGTCCGCCGTTAATTATAAATATCTTTTTCATTTTAATTGTTCTTATGAAAACGGATGTGTGAGGGATAGTAGTGGAAATCCTTTTGTGCTGGGGTTCGGCATAAAAGATTGCAACGGATAGCCCGGCCCTTGGGACACACCCAAATTGTTATACTTTTTGAGATTTTGTTTTTAAACACATAGAAACATAGGTTTTTCTTTCGTGAAAAGGGAATTGAAAGAAACTCGTTTCTAACACATAGCTATGTGTGATTATACAAGTGAAACGCCTTTAACGACAACGAAAGAGTATGTTTCTATGTGCTTAAATATTTTAAAAGAGAATTATTTTATTTTAGCAATTGCCTGATTGATGAATTCTAATTCTGAAGCTGATAAATCGAAATTCATTGTTTTGGCATTTGAAATCGCTTGTTCTGCGTTTCTTGCTCCCGCTAAAACTATTGCAATTCCTTTTTGTAAAGAAGTCCAACGAAGAACTAATTGCGATAAACTTGCTTCTTTTGCGTGTGCTAATGAAGTTAATTCTTCGACTAAAGTTTTTACTTTTTGAAGATCGAATTGGCTGAAATAGCCGTTTCTGTGATCGTTGTCTTTTAATTTGCTGTCCGTGAAATATTTTCCTGTCAATAAACCTCTTTCCATTGGGCTGTAAGCAATGATTCCGATGTTTTCTGAAACTGTAAACGGAATTAATTCGTCTTCAATTTTACGATTCAACATGCTGTAAGCTACTTGGTTTGAAGCGATTTGAATTGTTTTTTGTGCTTCTTGAATTTGTGAAACGTTGTAATTACTAACTCCGAAAGCTCTGATTTTTCCTTGTTGGATTAAACTTTCTACAGCTTCCATTGTTTCAGAAATTGGTGTTGTAGAATCTGGCCAGTGAATTTGCAATAAATCGATATAATCGGTTTGAAGGCGTTTTAAGCTTTCTTCAACTTCTTTAATTACGTTTGCTTTTGATGAATATTTGTAAACTGGAACTTTTTTACCATTGTCATCTGCGTCGAAAAAGAAATCGCCTTTTCCGTTATTGCTTCCGTCCCAAACTAAACCAAATTTAGTAAGTAATTGAATTTTAGAGCGATCCTGACTTTTAATTGCTTCTCCAATCATTTCTTCGCTTAAGCCAAATCCGTAAAAAGGAGCGGTGTCAATTGTAGTTACACCGTGGTCGATTGATGCGTGAATTGAGTCGATTGAATCTTTCTTTTCTGTTCCGCCCCACATGGTTCCGCCAATAGCAAAAGCACCGTAAGTGATGGTTGATAATTCTAGTTCTGAGTTGCCTAACTTTCTATATTCCATGATAGTGATTTTTTTCGTTTAAAATTGATGAGGCAAAATTATACCGTTTTTATGATTCTAATTTGGTATATATTTGTCTTTTTTAGGTATATTTGCATCTTCAAATAAATTGAATTATGAAAAAAGAAAACTTATATGAGCCTTTTACGGTTTCTTTTGAAACGTTGAATGAATATCCAGATGTGGGAGATCGTCATAATTTTTTCGAATTGGTTTATATTTTGGAAGGAACAGGAAGACAATGTATTAATAAGAATATTTTTGAATATGATCCTGGGCATTTGTTTTTGCTAACGCCTGAAGATTGCCATAATTTTACGATTGAAACTGAAACGAAGTTCTTCTTTTTAAGATTTAATGATATTTATTTGAAAAATTCGAGTCTGCAGAATGAGAATATTCAGCGATTGGAGTATATTCTTCAAAATGCGAATCACCAGCCGGGTTGTATCTTAAAAAATGATCCTGATAAATGCTTGGTAAAAGTGATGATTGAAGCGATTTGCCGTGAACATCAGGATAAAGATGTTTACAATCAGGAATTGATTCAGCAATTGGTGAATACGCTGATTATTATTGTAGCGAGAAATATTGCAAAATATTTGCCTGAGCAAGTTTCAATAAGTACAGAAGCGAAAGCGATGGATATTCTGCAATATATTCAGAACAATATTTACTATCCTGAAAAGATTAAAGCGGAATCTATTAGTGATTATTTCGGAATTTCGAATACGTATTTAGGTCGTTATTTTAAGAAACATGCGAGCGAAACGATGCAGCAATATATTAGTAATTATAAAACGAAACTGATTGAACATCGTTTGCAATTCAGCGATAAGCGTATTAATGAAATTGCCTATGAATTTGGTTTTACCGATGAAAGCCACTTTAATAAATTCTTTAAAAAACAAAAAGGAAATAGTCCGTCCGAGTTTAGAAAGACGATTCGATTGAGCGCTTAGGTTTTTGCACAAAAAAGTTAGATGGAGAGATATGATGCCAAAAAGACAATTGCAATTCATGAGTTGAAACAAATGTCTGACAAAGAGAAATTGGATATTTTGGAACATAATTATTGGTTTTTTGGAGATAAAGAGGGAATAAAAGAATCTGTACAAGAGGGTTCTTATCCCAAAATCTCAGAGGCTATGATTGAAATAATTGATAAAACACCAAAGCCGTTTTTGAATGATGAATCAGAAACATTATTAGTTGATTATCAAGTAGGCAGATTAAAACATGTTACTAATTTATATCTGCAAATCAAGTTAAAAGATTTAAATCCTGATTTTAAAGAGGAGATTTTTGGAGAAATAGAAAAAGCAGGTTTATGTCCCTGCTGTGAATATTTTTCAATTGATTATGGAGAAGACGGTTTTTATGATATTTGTCCTGTTTGTTTTTGGGAAAATGGAGGAGACGGACCAAATCATATGACTTTAGCGGAAGCTAAAATGAATTTTCAAAGATTTGGTGCTATTGACGAAAGATCACTAAAATACGTTGATATAGAGGGCGTAAAGAAATATTTGAAAAAATAAATCTGCCGGATCTGCTAAATCTGCGAGAGAAAAAACAAAAATATCAGTATAAATCCGAGCGCTTTAACTTTCTTTTCCAATAATAAAATCAAAGTGTTCGGTTTTACCTTCTCTTAAATTATTGATTTCGTTTTTGATTAATTCTTCTAAAGAATCTGCGACAATATCTCTTGACCAAGATTCATTTTGTAGTTCTATAATCTGGCCAAATTTTCCTTTTGAAGCAGGATCTGTGTCATAAACTAAATAATCGCCATTTCTTCCAGTTGCAAACGGAATCCATTTTGGATTGGCGTAGTTGTTGGTTTGGATTTTTTCGAAATCTATTTCTTGTTCTGGTAAATCTTCTTCGTCAAATTGTAAATCTTGAATTGAATTCCATTCTTCTGCAATATCTTCAAACGGAATTAAATCATAACTCCAATTGTTTACTCCAAATTGAAAAACAGCCGTTACAGGATCGTAATCTACATTTTTAACTTTGTAAAAGTTTACTAGTGCTGGCGGTATTGTAATGTCATCTTCAAGTTCTCTGTGTTCTTGAATATCTTCTTCAGAAATTCCGTCTGTAAGATTGTAGTAATCGTTATTAGTTGAAACAATTTTATTGATTTCCGAAATCCATTCTTGCCATAAAGGTTCAAATAATTGGAATTCAGGATCAACAGCTGCGGTTCTTTTCTTTTCTTTTTCTTCGTTGGCTGAAATGCTCAAACTTGTAATTTTGCCATCTTCTTTATCAAACCAAACACTTATTCCGTTAAGAATGAAAGCGCCGCTTCGATCTCCTTTAAAAAGTTTTACCAGCTGATTTTTATTGTTTTCGTAGTATTGAAATAATTCTTGTCCGTCAAAAATAAATTCTCCTGTAAAGATGCTTTTTGCACAATAATCATATTCTCTAACTTCAAATTCAATCGCAAGGCTTTCAACTTTATTTCCTTCTTTAGAAAAAGCCATAATGCCTAAATCATCCCAAGTGTAGATATGATTGTATTGTTTTTTGATATATCGGGAGTCTCCTAAAGCTTGTTTTAAAATTGTTATATCAATTGGGAATTCAATGTTTACGCTGTTAATCTGAAAGCCTGTTTTGGATAAATCAAGTTTAGTCATTTTGCTTTTTTGAAGGTTAGATAATCTTTTTAATTACACGTAATTTATGGGTATGCTTTCTTAATTCAGGATTGTAAATTCCAGTATGATCCAAACGGTCAATACGAACTTTTCCACTTGCGTGAATGATGTAATTGTTTTCCATAATGATTCCGACGTGGGTAATATTTCCTTCATCATTATCAAAGAAAGCCAAATCGCCTGGTTCGCATTCTTCAATAAAACTTAACGGATCTCCTTCAAGCGCTTGTTGAGAAGCATCTCTATGAATTTTATAGCCGTTTAATTTGTAAACCATTTGAGTGAATCCAGAACAATCGATTCCAAAAGGTGTTTTTCCGCCCCATAAATACGGAGCATTCAAATACATAAAAGCCGTTTTTATTAAAGCGCTTTTAGGTTTGATACCGCTGGTTTTGGTTCCTTCAAAATCAAAGCTTGAAATATTGATTTCGCTATTATTTAGAAAAGATAATGAAGCTCCAAGCGGAATTGGAAGCAATAGATTGTTTGGTGCGGTGATGTAGTCAATTAAGTCAGCATTTAAAATAATGGACTCTTTGCTCAACAGATCAAATTGTTCTTTGGTAATTTCCTGATATTGTTTAGAATCTACCCAGCCTTCATAATCATCAAATTGAATTCTTATTTTGGCCCATTGATTATGGCGTTCTAAAATTTCGATATGTTCGCCAAACAAAAGCTGCGTAACAATTTCACTTCTGTCGCTGGCTTCAGCTCGAACGGGTACTATGGCTAAATTGCAAATTCCAAACATTTAAGGAAATTTATAAGTTGAAAAATCAGGAGTTACATTTATAACTCCTGATTTTTTGTGATATTGTTTTAAGCTCTTTCGATAACAATTGCTGATGCGCCACCACCACCGTTGCAAATTGCAGCAGCTCCAGTTTTTGCATTGTTTTGTTCTAAAACATTAAGTAAAGTTACAATAATACGCGCTCCAGAAGCTCCAAGAGGATGTCCTAAAGAAACTGCACCACCGTTTACGTTTACTTTATCGTTATCAAGGTTTAATATTTTTGCATTCGCTAATCCAACAACAGAGAAAGCTTCGTTAAATTCGAAGAAATCTACATCTGAGATTGAAATTCCTGCTTTGTTTAAAGCTTTTGGAAGTGCTTTTGCTGGACTTGTTGTAAACCATTTTGGTTCTTGCGCAGCATCTGCATAGCCTTTTATGTAAGCTAAAGGTTTTAATCCTAAAGCATTTGCTTTTTCTTCAGACATTAAAACTAAAGCAGCAGCTCCGTCATTAATTGTTGAAGCGTTTGCAGCAGTTACAGTTCCATCTTTTGTGAAAACAGGGCTTAAAGATGGAATTTTATCTAATTTAACATTAGTATATTCTTCGTCTTTAGAAAATATAATAGGTTCGCCACGTCTTTGCGGTACTTCAACAGGAACAACTTCATTGTCGAATTTTCCAGCGTCCCAAGCTTTTGCACTTCTTTCATAAGATTGAATTGCAAATGCGTCTTGTTCTTCACGGCTGATTTTGTATTCAGATGCACATAAATCGGCGCAAACTCCCATTGCGTTGTTGTCATAAGCATCTGTCAAACCGTCTTTCTGCATTCCGTCCAACATAGTTGCAGGACCAAATTTGTTTCCAGCACGCATTTGTACATAGTGAGGAATCAAGCTCATGCTTTCCATTCCGCCCGCTACAACAATTTCAGCGTCTCCGCATGCGATTGCTTGTGCAGCAAACATAACGGCTTTCATTCCAGATGCACATACTTTGTTTACTGTTGTAGCAGCAACTTCTTCTGATAATCCGGCAAATAATGCAGCCTGACGCGCTGGAGCTTGTCCAACACCCGCCTGAATTACATTTCCCATGAAAACTTCATCGACTAATTTTGGGTCAAGGTTAATTTTTGAAAGCGCTCCTTTTATGGCAGCAGCGCCTAATTTTGGTGCAGGTACAGTAGATAACCCGCCCATGAAACTTCCGATAGGTGTTCTAACGGCAGAAACGATAACAACTCTTTTGTTCATTTTCTGTTTAATAATAGTTAGTAAGCAAATTTAATGTTTATTTGAATAAATTCAAATTTTGTGTTAGATCGAGGTGAATTTAAATTTAGGGTGAAATTTTTGTTAATTCTATTTGTTTGATTGTGAAGTGGTTTTGAAAAAAGATGAAAAAAAACTAAAAAAACTCAAAAAAAAGCTTGTGAGATATGGAATGTTGTTATACATTTGCACTCGCAAAACGGAAGCAATTCCTTGAGCAAGGAGAGGTGCCAGAGCGGTAATGGAGCAGATTGCTAATCTGTCGACGGGTAACCGTCGCCAGGGTTCGAGTCCCTGTCTCTCCGCTTAATTTTTGCCTCGGGGTGTAGCGTAGCCCGGTTATCGCGCCTGCTTTGGGAGCAGGAGGCCGCAGGTTCGAATCCTGCCACCCCGACTACAATTGAAATAATGGTCGCATAGCTCAGCTGGATAGAGCACCTGCCTTCTAAGCAGGCGGTCGAAGGTTCGAATCCTTCTGCGATCACAAAAAACCATTCACTCGAATGGTTTTTTTGTTTTTATGTAAATACTTTTGATTTTTTTCTTAGAAATTTTAAAGTAACGGTTCCATAGCTCAGCTGGATAGAGCAACGCACTTCTAATGCGTAGGTCGAAGGTTCGAATCCTTCTGGGATCACAAAAAAAGCCACTCAAATCGAGTGGCTTTTTGTGTTTTGTGCTAATTCGGATTATTATGAGTCATTTTTATATTTTATATTCAAAATGGCTAGATCACTATTATATTGGTTACACTTCAGAACTTATTCAAATAAAAAAAGACCAAACATTTTTAAACGTTTGATCTTTTATTTTTTTGAGTTTTCTAAATACCAATAAAGAAGTATTAATAATTGTCAAATTCTCTTCGTTTGTAAAAAGTATCGTCATTACTTTCAGAAGCAAGGCGCGATTCTTCTGTAGGATAATAAGAATTCAATACTCTTCTTTCGTATTCCCTATCAAAATCATTTTGCCAGTTGTATCGGCTTGTTTTTCTAAAGGTATCGTAGCCAATGTTGTTGGCCATGACAATTTTAGTGTCTTTATTTATGCTCACAGAACCAATTGGAATGATAATATGGCTGTCTCCATCTTTGTAGATAAATTCCTTTCCATTTTCATTCGCAATTGCATCATGCACTTCATTACGACTGTCTTCAATTAATCCTTTGTCTAGATTAACATCAAGATAAACAACGCGTTGCATGTCTTTATTAACCCAAAGATTATCAATTTTTCCTATTGTGCGGTTGTCTGCGTCTACAATTTTCCAACCTCTTACATCAGAATAGTTTGAAGCAACTTTATAATCTGAAAGCTCATCTAATCTGTATAAATTTCTATCTTTATTTTCCATAGTTCCTTAATAATTTGCTGTGCTATCTACACTAGAATTGTTTTCGATTTCCATTCTGTTTTCGTTTTGCACTTGATCATCTCTCAAAAAGACATAGTATACAAGTGCTGAGATCAATAGGACTGCTACAATCCATGGCCAAATTGGCTTCTTTTTCTCAATTTTGATTTCTGCCATAACCTATATTTTTTATTATGAATATTTAATTTTAAATAAAGGTACAAATGGGAATAGCGTTCGGAAGTATTTAATTTCAGGCAGAAGTTATACAATTTCCAGTTGGATAAAAAATTGATGTAGAATGGTTTAAGAATGATGATTTCTAAGAATAAATAGATTTACTTCTGTTTTTTGAAATTATTTCTATTAATGCTAATGTTTGAAAATCTAAAAACGCTTTCGCTTTAAAGTCAATGTTTGTGGGGATTTTAGCTCTTTTAAAAATATTTTATAGTAAATTGCTTCTTCATTTTTAATTCTAATAACAAATAAAAATTTTTACTACACTCCATGAATGAAGAAATAAAATTATACCGAAACGCCAAGAAAACTAGAAGCTTACTTTTATACGCCATTTCAATCAGTATTTTATTAGCGATTGCACTTTTATACGGTATCGGAATTTTTGATGGAATATTCAAAATAAAACTATCAATTGCTTCAGGCGCAATTCTTTTGATAATGCTTGTTCTGACTTTTAAAATGCTTGCAAACGTAAAAGATAAATCTCCATTAATTCAGATAGACTCCAATGGTTTTTCAGGAAGAACAACTCCAGTGGCTAAGGCTTTTGGGAGAATAGAATGGGTAGATGTTACAGGTTTACAATTGCAGAAAGTAGGAGGTGATACCTTGGTTGTGGTGACAATTGACAATACAGCAAAGTATGACGGTCGTGTTTCTAAGTTTCTGTGGAAAATGGCTTATGATGAGCAAACTTCAAAATTGAATATAATGTACTCCGCGTCAGAAATTGATGTCGATGCAAATAGATTGTACGATTTGTTTGTAAGTCATTCGAAAAAATAAAAAAAGAGCTGCTCAATTGAGTGGCTTTTTTTATGTTTAGATGAAATGATTTTTTTGTTTTGATTTAAACAATTCTGAGAAGAAGAATTAATTCACTATTCTTTTCGCATTTTCCATCTGATTAAAGCATTTTAAATGAATTTCCAGGCCTTCTTTATATTGTTCAAAAGTCATTCCGTACAAATAGGTTATATTTTCAAAATTGATCTTATTTGAGGTTTCAAATTGTTTTTGAATGGATTCTGATTGGTTGTTTTGTTTTTTATTGGGATTTTGATTTGGCATAAAATGAATCTTTGATTGAGAGTGTGCTTATGTTTATTAGGTTTCTGACGTTAAAAGCTTTATTTTTTCAATTGCTTGTTTGTTTTCGTAAGCTACTTCTACTAATGCTAATAAAATATCGTTTCTGAATATTGTTTTGTTTCTTACATTTCGAATTAATGCTTTACTTGGAGCAGTTTGGCCTTTTTGAACGATGCAAGCAATAGTAAGATCAACATAGGTAACTGGTAAATGCTTAGCTATAAATTCATAAGCTTTTTTATTGTGAGAATTATCTTCTTTAAAATCACTATTATTGATTAATTTTGACATATATTTGCTAATTATTAATGACATGATTATTGGTGTATGTAAATGTAAGAATAATATTATATTTATTATTCTTTTTAGTGTTAAAAATATATTTTGGCTATATTTTGGATGAATTTTAATGATGATGATGTATCACGAGAAACTAAGTAAATTCTTTAAGGATAAAGGATTAAAACAAAAAGAAGTTGGGGCAATTCTAGGATTTAGCCCAGCAATGATTGGAAGATATTTACACGGAACGGCTAATATTGGTTCTGAATTTATTATTAGCTTAAGTAAAAATTTTCCGGATGTGGATTTAAATGACCTTTTTGCTTCCGATGAGCAAAATATGGTTAATGAAGCTGGAGCAGTTTATGAAAAACAAACTATTTTAAATGATTTGCAAGAAATAGAAGGTCGTATTCATAATATCAGACTGCGTCTGGCCGACAAAAAGTTTGAGGAATGATAAAAAGTTTTCCCAAAAAAAGCATCTGACAATTCTAATTTAACAACATTAAATTTAACCACTCTAAACAGAGTGGTTTTTTGATTTAAAACACTTCGTTTTTAATTGATTCAATGCTAATAGGTTAAGTTTTTTTTTATTAAATTTGGTTAACAATTTCTAGCAGTAACCAACATGGAAAAATTAAAAAGACCGGTTTATGTTAAACCAGGAACGGATGATTTTTTTAAAAAGATGCGTTTAGAAGTGAATGAAACGGTCTTAAAAAACTCGTCCTTGTATGTATTAAATGTGGTGAAGTCTCTCGGACTTCTAGCAGTATTTTTTTTGTTCTACGCCTGTATTTTAATTTTTGGGAACCAGACCTCATTACTATTTCTGTTTTATATTTTGTCTGGTATTACAATGATCGTTTTATTTATAAATGCTTTTCATGATGCTGCCCACGGAGCTTTGTTTAAAAAGCCAAAACACAATGAATGGTTTTTGTATGTTTTAGAACTCTTCGGGAGTAATCATTGGTTATGGATGCGACGTCATATAGGTCTGCATCATGCGTACCCAAACGTGCCCGATTGGGATGTTGATATCAAACAGAGCGATATCATTAGAATTTTTCCAAACAGCCCGTTGTTCAATTATCACAAGTATCAACACATTTATATGTGGTTTATTTATCCTCTTTATAGCCTAAATTGGCTTTATATAAGAGATTTTAAAGACTTTTTTGGCACAAAGGATAATTATGTAAAGAAAGTCGTGGATAAGATTCCAAGGCAAGAAGTTTACAGATTGTTTGCAGCCAAGATTATTAATTTAATTTACCTGCTATTTATACCGATGATGCTTTTAAATCAGCCTTGGCATAGAGTGCTTTTTGCTTGGCTATTGATGCATTTGTGCGGTAGTGCAACTGGTGTTGTCGCATTGGTTTCAACTCATGTTGATGAAGATGCGCACTTTCCTCACGCAGATGAAGACGGAAATCTTTCTGATACTTGGGTAGTTCACCAAATGATTGTGACTAAGGATTTTAGTACAGAAAGTAAATTGGCGAATTTTTTATACGGCGGATTTACTCATCACGTTGCGCACCATCTTTTCCCAGCGGTGGGGCATACGTATTATCCTTATATTACGCCAATTATAAAACGCTATGCAGCAGAATATGGATTACCTTATACTTCATATCCATTTCATCACGCTGTTCGTTCTCATTTCAGAATGTTGAAAAACAAAGGAGTAAAAGAAAATATTTTAGTGACTGGAGAAATATAGTCCTGGAAAGTATCAAATAAAAAAGCGGTTTTTAAACCGCTTTTTTTATGATTGTACTTAATTTTTAATTTCGGCATTTTGCTTTTTAATGTCTAAATCTTTTAGGAAAGCATCTTTAATTTCAATATTAAAATCATCTTCTTTAAAAATTGTCAGTTTAGATTCAGCAAACTTGTAGATGTTAATTTTGTTGCTTTTAACATCAATATATAAATCATACGAAAAAGAATTGCAATCATGCTGTTTGCATCCCCAAGCGTGAAGTATATTGTCTTGCTTTTCAAAAGGAGTTTCTGTATTCCAAGTTTTTACCATTTGGTCGTAATCGGTTCCCAATAGTTTTTTTAATCTTGGCGCTAAACTGCTTTTCGTTAAAAACTGTGTTCCGATGACGCTTTTGTCTACTAAATTATACAAAGAATCTGTCGGGTTTAAAACGGTGCTGTCAGCTTTTAAAGCTTCTGTTTTTATAGATGTGGAATCTGTTTTTGGAACACTTTTTATAATTTCTTTTTTACAAGAAAAAAAGATTAAACTAGTCAATATGGCTGCTGAAACGTATTTGGCTCTGTAATTCATATAACTGTTTTTTAGAATTAATAATTTAATTTACAAAGTCGTAATAATCTAATTTTCATAAAGATATTAAAAATAATGTTTGCTTTGAAAGGAATTTAATACTGATTATGGATTCAAAAAAGTAAAAAATTAACTTTAAAGAGAAATTACGAAAATCGGTTATTAAGATTTTTTTGTTTAATTTCAATTTTTAAAATTTGTCTGAAAATGAATCACACGTTAAAAACTTTAGTCTTTTTTCTTTTAGGAATTAGCTTCTTACAAGCTCAAAATGAAGTTTATACTGCTAAAGCTGAAGCTAAAATATCTGATACAACTTTTGTAAATCTGAGAGATTATAGCAATGATTTTGTCTATGATATGAAATATGCAACTGAGGATAATTTTCTGAAAACAAAAGTGTACGATTGTGCAGAATGTATGCTTCGTTTAAAGACCGTAAAAGCATTAATTGCAGCCAATAAAGATTTTCAGAAGAAAGGATACAAAATCAAGTTATATGATTGTTATAGGCCTTTGGATATTCAGAAAAAGATGTGGGAGATTGTATCGAATCCTATTTATGTTGCCGATCCAAAAAAAGGCTCCATCCACAATAGAGGAGGAGCCGTAGATATTTCTTTGGTTGATATAACAGGAAAAGAAGTCGATATGGGAACTTCTTTTGATTTTTTTGGAACGATGGCCAGTCATAATTTCAAACAGCTTTCAAAAGAAATACTTTTAAAAAGAGCGTATTTAAAAAGTACTATGATTAAAAATGGCTTCAATTCATTCGATTCTGAGTGGTGGCATTATAATTTAAAAACAGGTTTAAAAGATAAAGTTTCTAATCAGAAATGGAAATGCGATTGATTACTCAACGCATCTTATATTTTCTTGGAAATAAGTGTTAGGATGCGTAACCTTTCCGTTTAATTCAGAGGTAAGTTCTCTTTTTACAATATAATCTTCAATATTGGTAAGATATTTTACTCGCATAATTGAAATAGGCGACTTTTTCAGTTCTTCGTAATTATCTTTCATGAACATAAAAATTCCTGTGTTTATGCGGTTATTAAAACCTTTGTCATCACGAATTAATGTTCCGCAATTTTCTTGATTAATATGCATCAAGGTTACAATCTTGCCGTTTTCTAATTGTAAAAAGATTTTTGAGTTTTTATCAAAGCAGTTCGCTTTAATAAAATCTTTACTTTTTTGAATAGACTGTAGATTTAAAGTAGGCAATCCGTCTGTTTGAGCTAATGAAAAGAAGATATAATCAAAGTTTCCTCCAAAATATTTTTCGCTCATTAAATACTCATTTGTTACTTTATAGCTTCCAATTGAGTCATTTACATTTACACTATATTCACAAGGTTTTTGGGCAAATGCGGTAAAGGTTAATAGGAAAAGAGTTAGTGTAATTAGTTGTTTCATTGTATTAGTTTATTTTGGTGCAAATTAAAACTATTTTGTTATCTTTTACATCAGTTGTAAAAAAACAATACAAATTCCCTCCATTTTTTATTTTCCATTTTTTTCTAATGTTTTCTACGGTCTCTGGAAAATTGCGTGTAGTTATATTGGCCTGCTGATTGGCAAGCTCATTTTTCATTTCGTTTTTGTTGTATGAAATGACTTTTTGAATCTCAAATTTTCTTCCTGGAAAATCAATTAAATTCTCAGAAGTATACAAATGCGAATGTTTGTGCAATTTATCAATTTGAAAAGCGATGCTTACTTCATCAAAACCGCCAGATTTCATAATGGCAGCGTTAGGTTCGTAAAGATATTTCTTCGGAAAGTCTAAAGAGGCGTAAGAGATTTCATCGCCCAAAACAAACTCAAAAGTTTCTGTTTTTTCTTTTAAAATATTAGCAGTTTTTAAAGTTATTCTATCTGAATAATCTTTATGAATCTCAAAAAGAAGTTCCTTAACTTCATTTTCAAGCGCTATAATATGAATGTTCTTTACGTTTTTTAATTCTGATAATCCTGCTGAAATATCTAATAACGGAGCAGTTTTAATTAAAATAGAATCTGATTTTTCAAAATAAAAATCAAGCAGTTCTGGAACATTTGGCAAACAATCTTTCAGCATGAATACTTTGCCTTTGCTGTCATTTCTTCGTGAAGGATCAATATAAATCCAATCAAATTTCTGATTGGTTTCTTCTAATAAATGAATAGAATCGCCAGCATGAAAAGTGCAGTTTTCAACTTTTAACTGATCAAAATTGTGTGATACAATGGCAGATAATTCTTCATTGATTTCGCAATGCGTTATCGATTTGAATTTCTTCGAAAAATAATAATCATCAACGCCAAAACCTCCAGTTAAATCAATTAGAGTTTCGCCAGAAATTAAAGAAGCTTTGTAAGCAGCTGTTTTTTCTGAGGAAGTTTGTTCGACTGAGATTTTACTTGGATAAATAATGTTTTCCGCACCAAACCAAGTCGGAAGTTTTTCTTTAGCTTTTGTTCGCGCTTCAATTTGATTTAAAATTAAAATCCAATCCACTTCTGGAAACGGATTTTTCTGCAGCGCCAATTTTGTTGTATCTGCACCAGTATTTTGAATGATAAATTGTTGAATATCTGGATGCAAAAGGGAAATGTTCAAAGCTAAATTCTTTCGGTTAATACGGATACAATTTTATTGTCAGGAAAAAATTCTTTTAAAATCACTTTAATCATTGTAAAAGCAGGAACGGCAATGATCATACCTACAATTCCAAACGTGATACCGCTGATCAAGATTACTAAGAATATTTCTAACGGGTGCGAATTTACGCTTTTTGATGAAATTATTGGCTGACTAATATTATTGTCAATTGCTTGAACTACCAAAAAGCCTATAATTACATAAATTGTCTTTGGCAATATTTCAGATTGAAAATCTTGACCGATCATACTGATCATGGTTAGAATTCCCGCCAAAGTTGTTCCGATAATTGGTCCTAAATATGGAATTATGTTTAGAATTGCACATAAAAAAGCAATTACAAAAGCATTTTTATTTCCGAAGATTAGCAATACAATTAGGTAGAGAATAAATACAACTATTAATTGTAACAGTAATCCAATAAAATATCGGGTTAATAAATGGTTGATTTTTGTGATAGAATTCAGAATTTTATCTTCATTTGAGTCAGGAAGTACTCTTCTTGCTTGATTTTTAAAAATATCTTGATCTTTAATAAAAAAGAATGTAATAAAAAATACCGATACTAATCCCATTCCCATATCGGCCATGAAATTAATGATTGAATTGATAAATCCTGTAAAATAGCTAAAATCTAACAGCGAAGTAAGTTTGGAATCTTTTATAATTTTATTTAAATCAATATGTTGAATATTAAAGTATTCTTCAAGATGTGTTTCTGTTTCTATAAATTTAGACTGTAAATGTGCAGTGTCTAAAAGCGCTAAGTTGTTGGCTTGAGAAATAATTAAAGGCACAAATAAAAGAATAAAACCAACAATCAGAAATACAAAAAGGATGATCGTCGTTGAGGCTGCCATCGAATTGCTGAATTTCAGTTTGTTTTTTAAAAATAAAACCAGAGGATTGGCAATTAAACATAATATTAGAGAAACACATAAGTATACAATAACTGTCTGAATTTCATATAAAAAATATAAAGCGAGGCCAATTATTACGATTGTTGCTAATGCTCTTAAGATTCCTCGCGAAATGGTTTTTGACGTGATCATGTTTAAAATTTAGATTATAAATATAGGAAAAAGCATTTTAAAATCTAGGCATAAACAAAAAAAGCGAGATGAAAACATCTCGCTTTGACTGATTTTTTTGATTCAACTATTGTGCAAATGAGGCTCTAGCTCCTCCAGTTGTAAAAATAGCTGATATTCTGCTTTTTTGTCCATTTGAAAACATGTACATTGCTGCATCATCAACATAATCCATGTAGTTCATTGTCATCTCTACAGGCGTTCCAGAGCAAGTGCTGTAGTGTGGATATGCAGGAACTCCGTAGTTTGCAGTATTATGAGTAGGAGTATCTGCAACAAGATCGCTTCCGCAAGTTGCATCTCCCCAAATGTGACGTAAATTCATCCAGTGTCCTACTTCGTGAGTAGCTGTTCTTCCTAAATTAAATGGAGCGTTTGCAGAACCAGATAATCCGAAGTAACGAGAATCGATTACAACTCCGTCAGTTGCAGAAGCACCTCCAGGAAATTGTGCATAACCTAAAATTCCGCCTCCAATGTTGCAAGACCACATGTTTAATTTTGTAGTTGGAGTAGTTGGAGCAAGTCCTCCTTGAGCTGTTTTTTTCATCGCGTCATTTGTTCCCCAAGAAGTCTTAGTTGTAGATTTTCTAATAACTTGGTCTAAAACAAACGAAATTCCAATATTAGCCTTAACTCCTGCAAATAATGCTGGTACATTATTGTAATCTGAGTTTAAAGCATTAAAATCTTTGTTTAGCACATCAATTTGTGATTGAATTTGTGCAGCTGAAATGTTTTCTGCAGCCGTTCTGTATAAAACATTAACGACAACTGGAATTTCAATTTTTCCATTTACCAGACGGCCTGTAAAACTTGAACCAGCATGTTGTACAGTAAAAGTTTCGATCTCATTCATTCTAATAGCTAATGAAGGATCAGCTTTTAATTGAGCTTCTAAAACTTCTTGTGTTGCGCATCCTCTTCTAGAAGCAACACTTGCATCTGGGTTAGCAGATTCAGCTGATTGATCATTTTGACAAGCAAACAGCATTATTGCTGCAAATGTGGTAATAATAACTTTTTTCATAATAACTTGGTTTTTTTGTTATAAAAACGTTGATTGGTTAAACATTGCAGCAATTTTATAACAAAAATATAAAGTGGAAAAATATTACAAAGATTATTTTGTGAGAAATTTTACAATCCCTTACAAACATTGATTCCTACAAAAAATAAATCAAAAATATTAGTAAGTTTTTTCTTTCTTTTTTATTTTTTTAATGCATTTCATCTTGATTATTTGCAGTTTAACGATTTTTTCGTGTCTGCTGAATCAGTAGAATTTGTGTTGAAAGTGAAAAAAAGCGATTTTTTAACTTTTTTTTATAAAGAAGTAATCTCGTAAAGTGCAATACTAGCGGCTTGAACAACATTCATACTGCTGTTTTTGCCAAACATATTAATATGCACAATTTGATGAGAAAGTTTTAGAAGTTCTTCTGAGACTCCATTGATCTCACTTCCAATTAAAAGTGCGATTTTTTTGTTTTCTGGAATAACGACTTCTCTTAAAGGTTTACTATCTGAAGTTATTTCTAAAGAGATAATTTCAAAATCATTATCTAGAAGAAAAGATTGAAGTTCTGTAAAATCTTCAATTACAGAATGCGCCACATGAAGATGTGTACTACGCGAAGTTTTATTGATTTTGCGAGGCGTCAGCGGAATGTCTTTTCCGAAAAAGATAATATTTTCAACTCCAAAAGCTTCAGAAATTCTGAATAAAGAACCAATATTCTGCTGAAAGTAAATATGATCGCATACTAAAGTAATGGGAAACGTTTTTCTTTCAAATTGATTTTCTTCGTGAGTTAACTGCACCTTCTAAAATTTAATTGGTAAAAATATAATTGATAATGTTAGCGCCCATTTTCAGCGCTTTGTCTCTTACGTTTGCGGGATCGTTGTGTACTTCTGGATCTTCCCAGCCGTCGCCCAAATCACATTCGTAAGTATAAAGTAAAACAAGTTTATTGTCGATAAAAATTCCAAATGCCTGCGGACGTGTTCCGTCATGTTCGTGAATTTTCGGTAATCCGTTCGGGAAAGGAAACGGCTTTTGAAAAATAGGATGATTAGCAGGAATTTCAACTAAATTATTATTCGGAAATATCTTTTTGATTTCTTTTCGAATAAATTGATCCATTCCGTAATTATCATCAATATGAAGAAAACCGCCGGCAGTTAGATAATTTCTCAAGTTTGTCACATCGGCATCGCTAAAAACAACATTTCCGTGACCTGTCATGTGTACAAACGGATACGAAAGCAAATCCGGATTACTTGGCTCTACAGTTGAAGGTTTGTTTTTGATGCGAGTGTTAATATTGGCGTTGCAAAAACTAATCAAGTTAGGTAACGAAGTCGGATTTGCATACCAATCGCCACCTCCGCTGTATTTAAGCAAAGCAATTTCTTGTGAAAAAGAAGAAACAGAAATTAATAAAAACAGCAGATATATTTTTCTCATAATACTTTAAAACGAATTAATTAGGAACTTCATTAAAAAAGACAACACTATGACAAGCCACAATAGCAGCTGTCTCTGTTCTTAAACGTGTGTTTCCTAAAGTTACAGGCTTGTAATTATTTTCTAATGCCAATGCAATTTCCTTTTCAGAAAAATCGCCTTCTGGACCAATTAAAATCGTAACGTCTTCATTAGGTTTTAAAACCTCTTTCAACGATTTTTTGTCGGTCTCTTCGCAATGCGCAATTAACTGCAGCCCATTTTGTTGTTGTTTAATGAAGTCTTTAAACGAAATTGCTTCATTTAATTTTGGCAGAAATGTTTCGTTGCATTGTTTCATTGCCGATAAAATGATTTTTTCGAAACGATCTTTGTTAATTACTTTTCGTTCAGAACGATCGCAGAAAATAGGCGTAATTTCTTGAATGCCAATTTCGGTTGCTTTTTCTAAAAACCATTCAAAACGATCATTCATTTTGGTTGGCGCAACAGCCAAATGCAAATGGAATTTAGGTTTTTCGGCATTTGTTATAGAAAGTACTTCCACAATACATTTATTGTCAGAAGCCAAAGTAATCTGCGTTTCAAACAATAAACCAAAACCATTGGTAACATGCAGAATATCTGAGTCTTTCTTTCGAAGCACTTTTATAATATGACGGCTTTCTTCTTTATCAAAAGAAAAACTTTCCGTTGTCTCGTCTATATTCGGATTGAAAAATAACTGCATGATTAAAATTCGATTCTTGCTTTAGAAACCACAGCAGAAGTTTCAAAACGATTAGATAAGTATTTTTGGTAGCCTACAATTCCAATCATTGCAGCATTGTCTGTGGTGTATTCAAATTTCGGAATAAAAGTTTTCCAGCCGTATTTGCTTTCAGTTTCTTTTAATGTTGCTCGAATTCCTGAATTTGCAGAAACTCCTCCGCCAATAGCGATTTGAGTAATTCCGGTTTCTTTTACGGCCAATTTTATTTTATCCATCAAAATTTCGATAATCGTATGTTGAATAGAAGCGCAAATATCATTCAGATTTTCTTCAATAAAATTCGGATTCAGCTGTTTGTTTTTTTGAATGAAATACAAAATAGCTGTTTTCAATCCAGAAAAACTGAAATCTAATCCTGGAACTTTCGGTTTTGTAAAAGGAAACGCTTTCGGATTTCCTTCTTTCGCATATTTATCAATCAAAGGCCCGCCAGGATAAGGAAGTCCTAGAATTTTGGCACTTTTGTCAAATGCTTCACCAACAGCATCATCTGTGGTTTCTCCGATAATTTCCATATCAAAAAAGCTATTCACTTTTACAATTTGCGTATGTCCGCCACTGATTGTTAAAGCTAAAAAAGGAAATTCTGGTTTATCGTAGCCTTCTTCATCAATAAAATGAGCTAAAATATGAGCATGCATATGATTTACAGCAATTAGCGGCACATTTAAGGCTAGAGATAATGATTTACTGAAGGAAGTCCCCACCAATAATGAGCCCATTAATCCTGGTCCTTGCGTAAATGCGATTGCGCTTAACTGTTCTTTTTGTACATTTGCTTTGCGAAGTGCAGCATCTATTACAGGGACAATATTCTGCTGATGCGCGCGTGAGGCCAATTCAGGAACAACACCTCCGTATTGATTATGAATTAATTGATTGGCTACAACATTTGACAATACTTTGTCGTTATGTAAAACCGCGGCAGCAGTATCATCGCATGAACTTTCGATGGCTAGAATAAAAACCTCTGGATTTTGCATATAAAGGCACAAATTTTGAATTATATTTGACAAATCAAATTTTTAAATTTCTTTGATTTAAGCAGTGCCCCAAAATTAAAGAATTTTTATCAAAAACAGCCGTTCTTTGTCTGTTCAAAATAAATTAAAAGAAAAACTAAAATTAAAGAAGCTATCAGAAAAGTAAAGAAAATAATATCACGAACCCTAATTGGGTTGATTTTACTTTTGTTAGCACTCGCTATCATACTATCTCTTCCTGTCGTTCAGACACAGATTGCGAATTATGTTACCAACCGATTAAACGAAGATTACAAAGTCAATATTAATGTTGAAAAAACAGCAATTAATATTTTTGGCGGAGTAAAATTGAAGAATGTAACGATTTTAGATCATCATAAAAAAACGATGATTTATTCGGATATTATTACAACCGACATTGCCAGTTTCAGCAGATTATTAGACGGAGATCTTATTTTTGGAGATTTGCGTTTGACAGGTTTGATTTTTAATCTGAAAACCTATAAAGGTGAAGACGAGAACAATATCAACAAATTTATACAAGCTTTTGAAGTTGAAGATACTCCAAAGAAAAAATCAACGAAACACTTTTTGCTGACGGCTAAAAACGGTTACATCGAAAAAGGAAGATTTTCTGTTGTTGATGAAAATAAAACGACTCCTAAATTTCTGGATTTTACAAAACTAAACGCTTATATCAGCGAGTTTAAATTGTACGGGCCAGATGTAAATACTAATATTCATAGGTTTTCTTTTATGGATCACCGTGGTTTGTATGTTTCCAATTTTGCGGGGAAATTTAGTTATACTAAAAAACAGATTAAAGTTGAAAATCTGGCTATTAAAACAAAAAGGTCTTCGATTTATGGTGTAGCAATTTTGAATTATAAACCATCAGATTTTCTTGATTTTACAGACAAAGTTCGATTTGATGTTTTGATAGATTCTTCTTCTATTGCTACAAACGATATTCGTCATTTTTACGACGGTTTAGGTAAAAATCAGCATTTTAAACTTAAAACCAAATTAGACGGTCCGTTAAATAATATGACGCTTACAAGATTGAGATTAAGCGATACAAACGGATCAAAAATTAATGGAACAATCAATTTTAGAAATCTTTTAGGAAGTAAAACTCAGAAGTTTTCTATGGATGGAAAGTTTGATAAATTGCTTTCTAGTTATGATGATTTGGTGATTCTTCTTCCAGTTGTTTTAGGAAAAAGGCTTCCGAAGGAAATGAAGAAAATCGGTAAGTTTAATATTGTCGGAAAAGCAAAAGTTTCTACTACAGCTTTGGAAACCGATTTTAAAATGGCAACCGATCTTGGGAACGGGCAAGTAGATCTCCATCTGAATAATATGGATTTTATTGACCGAGCTTCTTATTCTGGAAATATCATTTTGACAAATTTTGA
Organism: Flavobacterium sp. HJSW_4; assembly: GCF_042436695.1. Taxonomy (NCBI): domain Bacteria; kingdom Pseudomonadati; phylum Bacteroidota; class Flavobacteriia; order Flavobacteriales; family Flavobacteriaceae; genus Flavobacterium; species Flavobacterium sp. HJSW_4. The sequence goes on along the minus strand of NZ_JBHNPP010000012.1, from coordinate 19,519 downwards.
TCTTGGAACTGTTTTAGGCCGAAAAGATATTGGAAGAACTACTTTAAATCTTGATGTAGATGGAGTTGGTTTTACTGAGAAATATTTGAATACTGTTGTTAAAGGAGATATTTCGAAATTAGATTACAATAAATATACCTATAATAATATTGTAGTAAACGGGAATTTTAAGCTTCCTTATTATAAAGGACAAATCGCGATAAACGATCCGAACTTGAATTTAAGTTTTGATGGTTTGTTGGATTTAAGTAAAAAAGAGAATCGTTACGACTTTCATATTAATGTTGAAAATTCAGATTTACGAAAACTTAAGTTTATTGGTGATTCTATTTCGAAATTTAAAGGAGATGTTGTCGTTCAGCTGACTGGAAATTCTATTGAAAATCTTCAGGGAGATATTTTTATCAATGATGCTGAATATCAAAATCCAAAAGCAACTTATGTTTTTGATCAAGTGAATTTGAATTCGAGTTTTGATGCCGATCGTTTAAGAACCATTACCATTAGTTCAAATGATGTTGTCGACGGAAAAATTGTGGGTAAATTTAGATTTGATCAATTGGATAAATTGGTCATGAATTCAGTTGGTAGCTTGTACACCAATTATAAACCGTACAAAGTTCGAAAAGGGCAATTTTTGCGTTTCAATTTCCGTGTTTATGATAAAGTGGTTGAAATGCTTTATCCGCAAATAAATATTGATTCGTCTACTGTTGTACGAGGAAAAATAGATTCTGATTTGCAAGAATTTAAATTCCGTTTCAGATCTAAAAAAATTACAGCAGACAAAAATACATTTGATAATATCCGTATTAATATCGATAATAAAAACCCGCTTTATAATGCGTATGTTGAATTAGACAGTATTAAAACGCCTTATTATAAAATACGTGATTTTAACTTGATTAATGTTACGGCAAATGATACTCTTTATGTGCGTTCGGAGTTTAAAGGAGGAAATCAAGGAGAAGATTACTTTAATCTAGATTTGTATCATACAATTGATAAGAATAAAAACAATATTGTCGGAATCAAGAAATCGGAAATGAAATTTAAGGACTATATCTGGTACTTAAATGAAGATGCTGAGAAAGATAATCAGATTGTAATTGATCAATATTTTAAGAATTTCTCATTTGATAATATTGTCTTATCTCACGAAAACCAGAAAATCGATCTTAACGGAGTTATTAAAGGAACAGATTACAAAGATCTGGCACTGACTTTTGAAGATGTTGATATCAATAAAATTACGCCTGTAAATTCCAAATTTGTATTCAATGGTAATTTGAATGGAAGTGTCAATTATAAACAAAACAAGAATGTTTATCAACCCACGGCATCCATAAAAATTGACCATCTCGTCATGAATAAAACAGAATTGGGTACGCTTAATTTTGATATTTCTGGAGATGAGAGCTTTAAAAAATTCACTGTCAATTCATCCATTCAAAATGGTTTTACAGAATCGTTTAGAGCAAACGGAACTTTTGCAGTAGAGAACAAAGAAACCGTTATGGATATGACTTTGAAACTGGAAGGTTTCAATCTGGCCACATTAGGAACTATCGGTGGAGATGTTATATCTAATGTCCGTGGTTCTGTTTCTGGAAATGCTTCAGTTGTTGGAAATTTAAAAAAACCAGAAATCAATGGTCGTCTGTATGTAGAAAAAGCTGGAATGACAATTCCGTATTTAAATACGGATTATGAATTGAGTGATCGAACGGTGATTGACTTAACGAACGAAAAATTCTTGTTTAGGAATAATCAGCTGACAGATACTAAATATCATACAAAAGGTTTGCTGAATGGAAGCATTGAGCATAATAATTTTGGCGATTGGAAATTAGATCTAAATATTACTTCTAAACGATTAGTAGCGCTTGATACAAAAGATAGTGAAGATGCTGCTTATTTCGGTACGGCATTTATAAACGGATCGGCAAGTATAAAAGGTCCTGTTGATGCGCTGTTTATTAAAGTAGATGCAAAATCTGAAAAAGGAACTGAGGTTAAGATTCCAATTAATAATACGCAAAGTGTTGGAGAAAGCAGTTGGATTCATTTTGTAACGCCAAAAGAAAAGTATAATCTCGCCAACGGAATTGTAGAAAAAACGAGAGATTATAACGGACTTGAACTAGAGTTTGATTTTGATATTACGCCAGATGCCGAAGTAGAAGTTATTCTAGATCGAAATTCTGGGCATGGTATGAAAGGAAAAGGATATGGATCGCTTTTATTTAAAATCAATACTTTGGGTAAATTTAATATGTGGGGAGATTTCCAGGCATACGAAGGAACTTATAATTTTAAATACGGCGGACTTATCGATAAAAAGTTTACCGTTAAAAAAGGAGGTTCGATTATTTGGGAAGGAAACCCGATGCGTGCTCAGCTGAATTTGGAAGCCGTTTATAAAACGCAGGCCAATCCAGCAGTGCTTTTGGATAATACTTCTTCATTCAATAAAAAAGTTCCAGTAGAGGTTGTTATCGGGCTAAGAGGAGATTTGGCGAGTCCAGAGCCTAATTTTGATATTCAGTTTCCTTCTGTGAGTAATGTTTTAAAATCGGAGATTCAATATAAACTTGATGATAAGGATATTCGCCAGACACAGGCGCTTTATTTACTGTCAACGGGTTCATTTATGAGTACCGACGGATTCAGTCAAGGAGATTTCTCTGGAACATTAACAGAAACGGCTTCGAGTTTGTTGGGAGGAATTATCAAATCGGATAATGATAAGGTAAATATTGACTTAAATTATATTGCAGCAGATAGAAGAACAGGGCAGGAGGTTGACGGTCAGTTTGTGGCTAATATATCGTCTCAGGTAAATGAACGTATTACGATTAATGGTAAGTTAGGAGTTCCTGTTGGAGGAGTAAACGAATCTGCGATTGTCGGAGATATTGAGATCTTGTATCGTGTAAATGAAGATGGTACGATGAACCTTCGTTTATTCAATAAAGAAAATGACATTAATTATATAGGACAAGGAATTGGTTATACGCAAGGAGTCGGTATTTCGTACGAAGTAGATTTTGATACCTTTAGCGAGCTTGTAAATAAGCTGTTTAAAAGCCATAAAATTGAAAAAGCCGTAAAGGGTTCTTCCGCAGATCAAATGCAAGATTCTTATTTGAATCCGGATTACATGAATTTTACAAGTAAGAAAGAATCAGAAAAAAACAAAAAGAAAGCCAAGGAAGACGAGGAGAAAAGGAAGAAAGAGGAAGAGAAAAAGAAAAAAGACCAGCCACAAACCACTCCTAACAATAATCAAGGAATGATTCCGGACAACGATTATTAACACTTTGTTAAAAATAGACTTTTATAAAACCATTATTCTCATAATGGTTTTTTTTGTGCTAAATTTAGGAACTCTAATAAAATTTTCCATGTGAGCGGGAAATTCTGATTTTTATAACACTTCATCAGGGTATTGTTAATTTTGACGATTTAATTAAAAAAATACTGTTTTATTATTTTTAATGAAATTTTTTCCTAGAAAAAACTTATTAACGAAAACGTTTGAATTTAACAGAATTTATTAATTTATGATAATCACAACCTGAAAAGTGATGAATGTTTGCTAATTTTACACTTTAATACTTAAATAATGCCAAAAACAATAAAAAAAGTAGGTGTTCTTACCTCAGGAGGAGATTCACCTGGAATGAATGCTGCAATACGATCAGTTGTTCGAACTTGCGCATACCATAATATAGAATGCATCGGAATTTATAGAGGGTACCAAGGAATGATTGAAGGAGACTTCAAAGAAATGGGACCACGAAGCGTAAATAATATTGTAAACAAAGGTGGAACGATCTTGAAATCGGCTCGTTCAGTTGAGTTTAGAACCCCTGAAGGTAGAAAAAAGGCACACGAAAACCTTGTTAAGGCTGGTGTAGATGCTTTGGTTGTTATTGGTGGAGACGGAAGTTTTACTGGAGGATTGATTTTTAATTCAGAATTTGATTTCCCAGTAATGGGAATTCCTGGTACAATTGATAATGATATTTATGGTACAAGTTTTACTTTAGGGTATGACACTGCTTTAAATACTGTTGTAGACTGTATTGATAAAATTAGAGATACTGCAAGTTCTCATAACCGTCTTTTCTTTGTAGAGGTTATGGGTAGAGATGCTGGTCACATTGCTCTTAATGCCGGTATTGGTGCAGGAGCAGAAGAAATCCTTATTCCTGAAGAAGATTTAGGTTTAGATCGTCTTTTAGATTCACTTCAAAAAAGTAAAGCATCAGGAAAATCATCAAGTATTGTTGTTATTGCTGAAGGAGATAAAATTGGTAAAAACGTATTCGAATTAAAAGATTATGTTGAAGCTAATTTACCAGAATACGATGTACGTGTTTCTGTTTTAGGACACATGCAGCGTGGTGGTTCTCCATCTTGTTTTGACCGTGTTTTAGCAAGCCGTTTAGGTGTAAAAGCAGTTGAATCTTTAATTGAAGGAAAATCGAATTATATGGTTGGACTTCGTGAAGATAAAGTAATCTTAACGCCACTTGAGCAAGCAATTAAAGGTAAATCAGAGATTGATAGAGAGTTATTAAGAGTGTCTGACATCATGTCGACATAACCAATATAAAGTTTAAAAAGAAAGAGAAGTTTATTGTGAGGAAATTAGACTTTGAATTAGTGTAATAAAAACAAAAGCAAAAATTTAGTAAAATGTCAAAAGTAAAATTAGGAATAAACGGATTTGGACGTATCGGAAGAATCGTTTTTAGAGAGTCTTTCAATAGAGATAATGTAGAAGTTGTTGCAATCAACGATTTGTTAGACGTAGATCATTTAGCTTACTTATTAAAATATGATTCAGTTCACGGTCGTTTCGACGGAACTGTAGAAGTTAAAGAAGGAAAATTATATGTAAACGGAAGAAATATCCGTATCACTGCAGAAAGAAATCCTGCTGACTTAAAATGGAACGAAGTTGATGTAGATGTGGTAGCTGAATGTACTGGTATCTTCACAACTATCGAAACTGCAAATGAGCACATTAAAGGTGGTGCTAAAAAAGTTATCATTTCTGCTCCTTCTGCTGATGCTCCAATGTTTGTAATGGGAGTTAACCACGAAACTGCAAAAGCTTCTGATTTAGTAGTTTCTAACGCTTCTTGTACTACAAACTGTTTAGCTCCATTAGCTAAAGTTATCAATGATAATTTCGGAATTGTTGAAGGTTTAATGACTACTGTTCACGCTACAACTTCAACTCAAATGACAGCTGACGGACCTTCTAGAAAAGACTGGAGAGGTGGACGTGCTGCTGCAATCAACATCATTCCTTCTTCAACAGGTGCTGCTAAAGCGGTTGGAAAAGTTATTCCAGAATTAAATGGAAAATTAACAGGTATGGCTTTCCGTGTACCTACTGCTGACGTTTCTACAGTAGATTTAACGGTAAAAGTTGCTAAAGAAACTTCTTACGAAGAAATTATGGCAGTTTTGAAAAAAGCTTCTGAAAATGAATTAAAAGGTATCTTAGGATATACTGAAGATGCAGTTGTATCTCAAGATTTTATCTCAGATAAAAGAACTTCTATCATCGATGCTGGTGCAGGAATTGGATTAAATTCAACTTTCTTCAAATTAGTTTCTTGGTATGATAATGAGTACGGATACTCAAGCAAATTAATTGATTTATCTGTACATATTGCAGGTTTAAAATAATAATATATATTTTTGCAAAATCCCGTTATGTAAGTAACGGGATTTTCTTATTTTGTTACCTCTATAATTAATGTGAAATTTACACTTTTAAATTGAGAGTAGAGAAACCTAATTCCAAAAACTAAACAAATGAAATTAATAGTTGATAGTGGATCTACTAAAGCCGATTGGATTGCGATAGATGATAATGGAAAAGTACTATTCACAACACAAACTTTAGGATTAAATCCTGAAATTCTAGACGAGCCAGAAATCATCGACAGATTAAATGACCGTTTCGATATCTTACAAAACAAAAAGAATGCTACACATTTATTCTTTTACGGTGCTGGTTGCGGTACTGACAGAATGAAAGAGTGGTTAAAAAGAATTTTTCAAGAATATTTCTCAAACGCAATTGTAGATGTTCAAGAAGATACTTACGCTGCTGTTTATGCAACAACTCCAAAAGGAGAAGAGGCGATAGTTTCAATCTTAGGAACAGGTTCTAACTGCAGTTATTTTGATGGGAAAGTATTGCACCAAAAAGTACAATCATTAGGATATATCGTTATGGATGATTGTAGTGGTAATGTTTTTGGAAAAGAATTAATTAGAAAATACTATTTTAATAAAATGCCTAAAGAATTGGCTGTTGAACTTGAAAAAGAGTACGACGTTGATCCAGATTTTATTAAAAATAAATTATATAAAGAAGCAAATCCTAATGCTTATTTAGCTACTTACGCTAAATTCTTGATCAAGCATAAAGACACAGAATTCTGCAGAAAAATCATCTTCAAAGGAATGAAATCTTTCGTTAAGAATTACATCAAACAATTCGATAACTGTAAAGAAGTTCCAGTACATTTTGTTGGTTCTATTGCATTTTACTTGAAAGATGAATTACAAGAGACATTCAATAAATATGAACTTCAATTAGGTAATGTTTTAAGAAGACCTATTGATGGATTAATTGCTTACCATGTCGCTAATCAATAGTTCTGGTTTTATGGAAATTGCCATTATTGCTCATGATGGTAAAAAAGCTGATTTAATTGATTTCTTGATCAAAAATGAAGCTATTTTACACAATGAAAAAATAAGGCTGATTGGTACAGGTACTACGGGAGGAAAAGCAGAAGCTGCTGGGTTTAAAACTCAAAGAATGCTTTCTGGACCTCTTGGAGGCGATGCGCAAATTGCAGGAAGAGTAGCGGAGGGAATTACACAGATGGTTTTCTTTTTTAAAGATCCTCTATCAAGTCATCCGCACGAAGCAGATATTAATATGTTAATTCGCGTTTGCGATGTGCATAATGTGCCGCTGGCAACCAATGAAGCAACGGCACAATTATTATTAGATGCTATTGCACAGCAATTATAGAAATTTCTACATTAACATTTTTTGGCAAACAAGCCACTTGAACCGTTTCACGAGCTGGAGCGGTTTTTTCGTTAAAATAAGATCCGTAAACGGTATTTATTGCTCCGAAGTTATTCATGTCCATGATGAAGATTGTTGACTTCACAACGTTTTCAAAAGTCATATCTGCTGCTTCAAGAATTGCAGCGATGTTTTGCATCACTTGGTGCGTCTCATCATTAATATTGTCTGTAATTAATTCTCCTGACTCTGGATTGATTGCAATTTGTCCAGAAGCATAAAGTGTATTTCCAGATAATACGGCTTGATTATACGGCCCGATTGGAGCCGGAGCTTTCTCGGTGAAAATGATTTTTTTCATAATAAAATTATTTTGATTCGAAAGTAGTTTATCTATTTGAAACGCTACGTTTGTTCCATTTGATATCGCTAAGCATACCAGATTTAATTCCAATAAAGAAATTCCAGTTAGAGTTTGTACCCAAAGGTTGCCAGTTAAAAGCCATTCTCCAGCTTAATAAATCTCTTTCAAAACGGAATTGTGTAAAGGTAACTCCTTTTTGAACAAAATCGTAACCTGTAGAAACCCCAGCTTTCCATTTAGGAGTAAGATCGGTATTGATAGAAACCATGATAGAGTTTCCAGAAATAGTGCTTTCTCGTTTTACGTTTGAATACGTTAACGAATAGGCAAGTGTCATATCCCACGGAACTTTTGAATTAAAGAATTCTGTGATAACATCATTTTCAGTATCATTTTCAAACTGGCTGTTACGGCTGTCATTTAAATCGGTATTGGTACCAAACAAATCATCGTCTCGTCCACCATTACGCTGACTTTGAGAATTGGTTTTCTCTTTTTTGTCGCCCTTATTCGAGAATGAGTAGTTTAAAGTTACGTTTGCACTTGTCATTCTGAACAAACTTCCTCCATTGTCAATATTGAATTTATCAATTTTGTTACCACCATTATCAATCGCGTAAGGATCTAATGTTGCACCAAAGTTCATATTCATTTTATTGTCGAAAAACTGTGTTCCACCACTAACTAATACAGGCTGCCATCCAAAAGTAGATTTTCCGTCTGCATTGAAATTATAGCTTGTACTGAAGTTTAAGTTGTTTAACAGCATTATCTTTTTAGGTTCTGTTTTTGTACTGTCTCGATCTCTCACTTTAGCTTCAAAAGTGTTGCTTAAGGCAAAACCAACAATGTTTGAATTGTCTTTTCCAGGCGCTCCAAATAAACCGTTTTCAAATCTTGTGTACTGAGAAGTAATTATTCCAGAAGCGTCGACTGCGTAGGTATCGTAATATTTTTCAAAACTTGGCGTATAAGCATAAGTAACGCTCGGACGCATTACGTGTCGAATAGATTGAATTCTTTTATCATCTCCAAAATTAAAGGTTCCGTAAATCGTCGTACCTAAATTGGTGCTGAAATTGTAAGTTCTAAAAGAGTCAAAACCATTTACATTTTGATTAACTGTTTGCGCAGAAGAAGGGTCGTAAACCTTCTGAATTGTTTTGTTAACCCATGTTTCTTGGTAAGTTGTAGATGCTCCAGCACTAAAATATTTGAAAATTTTAAAGTTAGTGCTCAACGGAATTGTATGCTGCATTCCTAATTGAGCTTCATCAAACATTTGAGGCTTGAAAAACAAAGAATCTTTTGTTTTAAAATAGTTTTTACCGCTTACATTGTATTGTAAGTTGATGTTTTTAATTAATCCTTTCTTTACACCATCTTTTCCAACAAAAGGATATACACGGTCAATACTTCCTTGTAAGGATGGAAGGGTCATAATAATGTCTTCTGTCTGCGTATTCTGGCTGTGGGTTGCAGATAACGAAATACGTGAACCAGGAATGGTATTAAATGTTTTGTTGTATGAAATAGACGAACTTAATGTGTTATTCAAGTTCGATCCAATATTTGCTTGGTTGATAGATTGTTTGAAGTACTTGCTACTACCCATGTTAACGGAAGCAGAGAAAGTTGAATTCGGATTTGATTTTGTGTCTTTAGAATGTGACCACTGAATGTTGTAAATACTTTGTTTTGAGTAATCTGGATAACCGCGTTCGCTGCTAATTAAATTTTCAAAACGAATATTAACATTTCCTCTATACTTGTATCGTGTAGCATACGCCGATTCAAATCGCATAGCGTAACTTCCATTTGTATAATAATCTCCGAGGACGGTCAAGTCGTAATTATCGCTTAATGCAAAGTAATAACCTCCGTTTTGTAATGAAAAACCACGGGTGTTAGAGTCGTTATAACTTGGAATAATAATACCAGAAACACTTTTTTCTTTGCTTAACGGGAAAAAACCATAAGGCAATGCAAGAGGTGTAGGGACATCAGCAATTACCATTTGCGTTAAACCAGCAACAATTTTTTTACCAGGCACAAATTTTATTCGGCTAGTTTGAAAGTAATATTCTGGATTGTCGATATCTTGGGCAGTCGTTATACGCGCACCTTTTAAGAAATAAACGGAGTCATTTTCTTTTTTGGTAACAGAAGCTTTAATATTTAACTCTCCCTGCTTTGTTCTCGAATTATAAATTAAAGCCTTTTTCGTTTTAAAATTAAAGCGAATAGAATCTGGCTGAACTTCACTCGATCCTTGTTTGAAGTTAGGATATTGACTTAAGACACCTGCAGAATCTTTTATTCTTCCTGCATAAACTTCATCTTTTTCATAATTAAGTACGATTATACCCGATTTCAATTCGACATCCTTATAGTATAATTCGGCTTCATTATATAAAGTGATCAGCTTTTTTTTCTGATCAATTTTGGCATAATCTTTTGCTACATATCGTACTTTTCCGTCCAAAAAAGTCTTTTTTGGTTTGACGGTATCAAGTTTTATGGTGTCTGTAATCGCAGTGGTTTCTTTATCTGTTTGTTTTACAGCAGGTAAAGGTTTTTTTTTGTTTTTTATTTCTTGCGAATATACATTACCACAACCTATAGTTAGGAAAAATGATATTAAAACGATATTAAATAAGTTTGTATGCAAAGGTTTAAATGCTATTTTTGTAAAATTATGGCTTGTTTTTTGACATGTCAAACTTACATATAATTTTTTGGCAAAAATAATCAATTCTAAAAATTATAACAGCTGCATTTTATTAAAATTAACTTTTAGATTTATGAATAGAATTAACAAATTTAAGGTAATATTTACTTTATTTCTAATAATATCGTCCTTTTGTGCTCATAGTCAGTCAAATGTATTTAAGGTTACACTTGACGCCGGACACGGAGATCATGACTTTGGCGCTGTTTATAGCGGACGAATTGAAAAGAATATTGCTTTAGCTATTGTTTTGAAAGTGGGGAAGATTTTAGAACTTAATCCTAATGTTAATGTAATTTATACTCGTAAAACAGACGTTTTTATAGATTTGGTTGAAAGAGCTAACATTGCCAACAGAGCAAATTCAAATATTTTTGTTTCTATTCACTGTAATGCTAATAAAAATACAGCAGCCGACGGAACCGAAACATATGTAATGGGTTTAAGTAAAGTGGCATCAAATCTTGAAGCAGCGAAAAAAGAGAACTCGGTAATTACATTAGAGAAAGACTATAAACGTAAATATGAAGGGTACGATCCAAATTCTCCTGAATCGATGATTGGTATGACTTTAATGCAAGAAGAATATTTAGATAATAGTATTACGCTTGCAACTAAAATCGAAGAGAATTTTGAGAAATTAGGAAAAAAACTTCGTCACGGTGGAGTAAAACAAGCTCCTTTCATGGTTCTTCATAAAGCATATATGCCAAGGGTTTTGGTAGAAACAGGATTTGTATCTAATCCGACAGAAGGAAATATTTTGAATTCTGAAGAAGGTCAGGACGATATCGCAAAAGCAATCGCAGAAGCAATTTTAAGTTATAAACGTGAATATTTTGGGTCAGGAGCGGAAGCTACTGAGAGTCGGCCCATAAGAGATACTACTCCCGCAAAACCAAAAACAACTACACCAGTTGCAGTGGTAAAAAGTGCTCCAAAAGGAACTTTTTTTAAAGTACAACTTATTGCAAGTATTAAAAAAACGCCTTTAGAGCCTAAAAACTTTAAAGGACTGAAAAATGTAACGATGGTATACGAAAATAATATTTATAAATATTTCTACGAAGAAACTCCAAGTTACGAAACAGCACAAAAATATCTGCAAGAAGCTAAAAGTAAAGGATATGGCGCTGCATTTTTAGTGGCAACTAAAGATGGTGAAAAAATCAGTATTCAGGACGCGATTAAATAATAAGCGCAAGTTCGAATATTTATATTAATTTTGTACAAACACTTAGAATTTTGAAACTAACAAGAGAAATTAAAACGGCTATATTAGTCATCGCATCTATTTTATTATTTATCTGGGGATATAGTTTTTTAAAGGGAAGAGACCTTTTTACAAATTATACTATATTATATGCTGAATATGATAATGTTGAAGATTTATCTCCATCAGCTCCAGTAACCCTTAATGGACTTGCGATTGGTAAAGTAAATAAAATTACAATTGATGAAGTAACTGGTAAATTACTAGTAGAACTTCAACTAAAAACAGATTTTCCAATTTCTAAAACGAGTACAGCGGCGATCTATTCTCCGAGTTTAATCGCAGGAAAACAAATTAAAATTATTCCAAATTTTGCTGATAAAAATTTAGCGGAAGACGGACAAAAATTAACTTCTTCTGTTGAATTAGGATTGACTGAATCATTAGGAGGGAAAATTGAACCAATTCAGCAAAAGCTAGATAAAATGCTTTTGAATATTGATAATTTGGTGACAGGATTGAATAATACTTTAGATAAAAATACTCAAGAAAATCTGAAGAAAACAATTGCTGAGTTAAGCCAGACAATGCAACAATTTCACAAAGCTTCTGGAAGTCTTAACAATATCTTAGATACTAATAAAGGACAGATTAATGGAATGGTTTCAAATTTCAATAAAATGTCTGGTAACTTCAATAAAATTTCAGATTCATTAAACAAAGCAGATTTGGGTAAAACAGTTCGTAACTTGAACCAGACTTTAGCTAAAGTAGATGTCTTAATGAGTAATTTGAATTCTGGAAAAGGAACTGCAGGTAAAATTTTACATGATGAGGCATTGTACAATAATTTAGCAAAAACTTCAAAAGAGCTTGAATTGTTATTGCAAGATGTACGTCTTTATCCAACTCGTTACGTAAACGTTTCTCTTTTTGGAAAGAAAAATAAACCATACGTAGCACCAACAGAAGAAACAAACTCAACTGATAAAAAATAGTTATAAATGAGTTATTTAGATAATATTTTATTCGCAGTACTTCTTATAGTAGGTTTCGGTTTTTTTGCAGCGAGCGTAAAAAAAATCATCCGAAATATTAATTTGGGAGTCGATGTAGATCGAAAAGATAATCCTAAAGCTCGTTGGAAAAACATGGCATTGATTGCTCTTGGACAATCAAAAATGGTGAGACGCCCTGTTGCAGGAATCCTTCATATTTTTGTATATGTAGGTTTCGTAATAATTAATATCGAATTATTAGAAATCATTATTGATGGACTTTTTGGAACACATAGAGTTTTTGCTCCGTATTTAGGTGTAGTCTATGATGTTTTAATTGCTTCATTTGAAATATTAGCAATACTTGTAATTATTGCTGTAGTTACTTTTTGGATTAGAAGAAATGTAATTCGCTTAAAGCGTTTTATTAATTCTGATTTAAATGGTTTTCCTAAAAGTGATGCAAATTACATTCTGTATTTTGAAACAGTTCTGATGATTCTGTTTTTATTGATGAATGCTTCAGATTTGCATTTACAGAATGTTCCTGGAGGATATTCTCATTTTCATAAAGCAGGAAGTTATCCGATAAGCCAATTTATTGCACCAATTTTTAATGGTACATCTAATGAAGCTGTTGGATTATTGTTTGAAGTTTTCTGGTGGTTGCATATTGTTGGTATTTTAGTTTTTATGAACTATTTATACTTCTCCAAACACTTGCACATTCTTTTGGCTTTCCCAAATACGTATTTTGCGAACTTAAAACCAGAAGGACAATTTGATAATTTGGCTTCAGTTACAAAAGAGGTAAAATTAATGATGGATCCAAATGCAGATCCGTTTGCGGCTGCTCCGGTTGATGAAAATGCAGCTCCTTCTAAATTTGGTGCAAGCGATGTTCAGGATTTAAACTGGGTTCAGTTGTTAAATGCTTATACGTGTACAGAATGCGGACGTTGTACTTCTTCTTGTCCTGCAAATCAAACAGGTAAAAAATTGTCTCCACGTAAAATTATGATGGATACAAGAGATCGTTTGACCGAGGTTGGTAAAAATATCGATGCTAATAAAGGTGTTTTTGTTCCAGATAATAAATCACTTTTAAACGATTATATTACTCCAGAAGAATTGTGGGCATGTACTTCTTGCAACGCTTGTGTTGAAGAATGTCCAGTAAATATTAGTCCGTTGTCTATTATTATGGATATGCGTCGTTATTTGGTGATGGAACAAAGTGCTGCTCCAATGTCATTAAACGCCATGATGACTAATATTGAAAATAACGGTGCGCCTTGGCAATACAGTCAGCAAGACCGTTTAAATTGGAAAAACGAGAATTAATATTTATTGTTTAATCGGTTAGTTGTTTAACCGTTTAATCGATTTTAAAATAATATTTCGGTTTTTATAGAATTGTCATTTTGCTTGTAGCGATTAAACAATTTCACGATTAACCGATTAAACAAAAGTGAGAGAGATGTCAGAAAATTTAGTAGTACCAACAATGGCAGAAATGCTTGCCGAAGGAAAACAGCCAGAGGTTTTGTTTTGGGTAGGTTGCGCAGGAAGTTTTGATGATAGAGCAAAAAAAATTACAAAAGCGTTTGTACGAATTTTAAATCGTACTAATGTTTCTTTTGCAGTTTTAGGTACAGAAGAGAGTTGTACTGGAGATCCTGCAAAAAGAGCTGGAAATGAATTTTTGTTTCAAATGCAAGCCATGATGAACATAGAGGTTCTGAATGCTTATGAAGCGAAGAAAATCGTTACAGCTTGTCCGCACTGTTTTAATACACTTAAAAATGAATATCCTGAATTAGGAGGTAATTACGAAGTTATTCATCATACAGAATTTTTGAAATCGTTAATTGATGATGGAAGATTAACTGTTGAAGGCGGACAATTTAAAGGGAAAAAAATCACTTTTCATGATCCTTGTTATTTAGGAAGAGCAAATAAAGTTTACGAAGCGCCTAGAGATTTAATTCAGAAATTAGATGTTGAGTTAGTTGAAATGAAACGTTCTAAAGCAAACGGATTATGCTGTGGAGCAGGTGGAGCACAAATGTTTAAAGATGCTGAACCTGGAAACAAAGAAGTAAACGTTCTTCGTACAGAAGATGCTTTAGAAACTAAGCCAGATATTATTGCAGCTGGTTGTCCGTTCTGTAATACAATGTTAACTGACGGAATTAAACACGCGCATAAAGAAGGAGAAGTAAAAGTAATGGATGTTGCTGAATTAATTGCGAATGCACAAGATTTGTAATCTAAGGTTCAAAGTAACAAAGTTGCAAAGTTGCAAAGGTTCAAAGTTTTAACCTGAAACCTGAAACCTGAAACAAAAACAAACAAAAACAAATTTTAAAATGTATATACCTTTTGAAAATTTACCAGGTGAATCTAGAATTTGGATTTACCAATCTAACAGAAAGTTTTCTGAGGAAGAGTTTTCTGAAATAGAAACTGATTTGAAAGCTTTTGTAGAACAATGGGCTGCACACGGCACAAGTCTAGAAGCTTCATTTTTATTGAAATACAATCGTTTTATTATATTGGCAGTAAACCAAGATGTTCAAGCTGCTACGGGATGTTCTATTGATAGTTCTGTCGAATTTATTCAAGCATTAGAAAAGAAATATGACGTTGATTTATTAGATAAAATGAACGTTACTTTTAAATTAGGAGAACATATTGCTCATAAACCATTAATTGATTTCAAGAAAATGGTTAAAGATAAAGCGGTAACAGCGAATACAATTGTATTTAATAATTTGGTTACCAATATCGAAGAGTTTAACGATGCTTGGGAAGTTCCTGCTGGCGAGAGTTGGCATAGCAGATTTTTCTAAGATTTATTTGTAAAATATTTTAAAGGCATGAAATTTAGATTTTGTGCCTTTTTTTGTGGTTTAAAGTTCGTGTTTCAAGTTTAGTAGTGTCGCATTGTTTAAGGAAACTCAATTTCTGATGTAAAACAAAAGTTCTAATCTAGCCCCGATTGGAGCGGTATCCTTTTATGGCGGGGTTCGCCATAAAAGATATAGCGGAAAGCGGGACAACTGTTCTTTTTTACTACTAATGTTGTGCTTCTTAAAAATAATATTAACTAGGATTAATCTAATTTTGTCAAAAAACTAACAATTTAAAAGCCTGATGAAACGCTATTTTTGAGTATTTTCGTAGAATTAAATTTAATCCATGAAAATAGCAATAGTTTGTTATCCTACTTTTGGAGGTAGTGGTGTAGTAGCCACCGAGTTAGGGCTCGAGTTAGCCAGAAGAGGACACGAAATACATTTTATCACATACAGTCAGCCAGTTAGATTGGCACTTTTAAATCCGAATGTTCATTACCACGAAGTAAATGTTCCGGAATATCCATTGTTTCATTATCAGCCTTATGAATTGGCTTTGTCGAGCAAATTGGTCGATATGGTTAAATTGTACAAAATAGAGCTTCTACACGTGCATTATGCTATTCCTCACGCTTATGCGGGTTATATGGCAAAGCAAATGCTGAAAAATGAAGGAATTAATCTTCCGATGATTACAACGCTTCACGGAACTGATATTACACTTGTTGGAAATCATCCGTTTTACAAACCTGCGGTAACTTTCAGTATCAATAAATCAGATTATGTGACTTCGGTTTCTCAGAGTTTGAAAGATGATACTCTGAAATTATTCAAAATCAAGAATAAAATTAAAGTGATTCCGAATTTTATCGAATTGGATAAAGTAAAGAAAGATCCAACAGCACCTTGCCACCGTTATGTAATGGCAAATGAGGACGAACGTATTATTACGCATATTAGTAACTTTAGAAAAGTAAAACGTATTCCGGATATTATTAAGATTTTCTATAATGTTCAAAAAGAAATTCCAGCTAAACTGATGATGGTTGGAGATGGGCCTGAAAAAGAAAAAGCTGAGATTTTATGTCAGGAATTGGGAATTTTAGATAAAGTTATTTTCTTTGGAAATAGCCATGAGATTGATAAAATCTTATGTATGACCGATTTGTTTTTGCTTCCTTCTGAAACAGAAAGTTTTGGTTTGGCAGCTTTAGAAGCAATGGCATGTGGCGTTCCAGTAATTTCTAGTAATTCTGGAGGTTTGCCTGAAGTTAATTTTGATGGTTTTTCTGGATACTTAAGTAATGTTGGTAACGTAGAAGAAATGGCTCAAAATGCATTGAAAATCTTGAAAGACGATGCTGTTTTAAGTCAGTTTAAAGCAAATGCTCTAGAAGTGGCGAGAAAATTTGATATCAAAAACATTTTGCCGAAATATGAAGCTTTATACCAAAAAGCGGTTGACGATTATAAGTATGAAAAGCACTAATTTAAAAGGATAAGAATGAAAAAAGTAATTTCTGTTTTAGCGATTTTTGTTTTGGTTTCGTGCGGAGTTAAGAAAGTTCAAAGTTCGAATCCGTCATTGTATGAGGTTTTGACAACACAAACAGACGGCGGAGGAAATATTAAATTTTTCGAAATTTTGACTGAACCAAATGAAATCAAAATGCTTGAAAACGATCCGAATTTGGCTCATAAAATGAAAGATCCAGATGTTCAAGATTATAATTATGTGATTTTGAATATGGGCGAAAAAAATACAAGCGGTTATTCTATTGATGTCGAAAAAGTAGAAGAAACAGATAAGAATATCATTATCACTGTAAAAGAAAATAGCCCAGCTAAAGATGTCATGACAATGCAGGTTATTTCATATCCTTATACAGTTGTGAAAATTCATTCTAAGAAAGAAATTATTATTAAATAAAATAAATAGGAATTGGCTTCGACTCCGCTCAGCCTGACATTGATTGTTTCTTAGGAAGCAATTTCAAAGTTTGTCAGGCTGAGTGGAGTCGAAGCCCTTTTTAATTTCTTTTGAAAACATAAAAAAAACCTGTCGCTTTTAAACGACAGGTTTCTTCTTACAATTATTTTTTATTTTTAATTAGAATCTGAATTTAACGCCTAAACCAACGTCAAATCCAAAATTATCGTCGTCATAGTATCCAGAACCAATTTCAGGTCTTGCATCTAATGATAAAGTAATTGGCACTTCGTCAAATCTGTATTCAATACCAATATCTCCAGCTGCAAAAACATAAGTTCCGCTATCTTTATATCTGTAATTGTTACTGTAGTAATCGTAATTCCAAGAAGCTAAACCTCCACCGACACCAGCGTACCAGTTAAAACCTCCGTCAATGTTCCAAACCCATTGGTAAAGTGCTACTCCTTTTACGGCGTCAACATCTCTACTGTTTCTCCAGCCTAAATCGAACTCTAGTCTGTTTTTTTGATTTAATCCTAATTGGTATGATATTTCTCCTCCAAATCCGTTATTGTCCCCCAAACGTAATCCTAAAGCGTGTTTTGAAATTTCTTGTGATTGAGCCGTAAATGCTAAACCAAGAAGCATAATGGCAGATAAAAGTATCTTTTTCATAAAAATGGTTAATTAATTTTTTTCAAATGTATTATATCAGTCAAATAGAGAACGTATAATATTTTTGAAAATTGTTATATAATTTACATTTTCAGGAATTTCGATAGTTAAAATTCTTAAAAAACTGCTTCTGAGGTCTTTATTTTAGGATTATCGAAGAAATAAGCTGTGAAGTGATCAAATCTTCCATTTCTAAAAGATTTTCTTCTTCTGCAAAATTACTGGCTTTGTAAGAAAATAATTTCCAACGTTTTTTATGGTATTCTAAAGCGGTTAAATTTTCTACCCAGTCACCAGAATTAAGATATAAAGTAGAACCATGTTTGTTTTCTTTGGTCATGATTTTTGGTTCATGAATATGCCCGCAGATTACATAATCGTAATTTTTTTCGATAGCTAAATCAGTTGCTGTAGTTTCAAAATCAGAAATAAATTTTACGGCTTTTTTTACGCTTGCCTTAATTTTTTTAGAAAAAGAATACGGTTCGCGTCCTAGTTTTGCCAAACACCAGTTGACGAATCGATTCGTTAAAATTAAATAATCATAACCTAGTCCGCCCAATTTTGCAATCCATTTTGAATGCTGAACAGATGCATCAAAAACATCTCCGTGAAAAATCCAGGCTTTTTTATCGTCTAATTCTAAAACTAATTTGTCAACAAGAGAAAAATTTCCCATGCTCATATCACTGAATTTTCGAAGTATCTCATCATGATTTCCAGTAATATAGTAGACTTTTGTTCCCTTAGAAGCCATTCCGATTATACGCTGAATAACTCGTAAATGTGCTTTAGGAAAATAAGATTTACGAAACTGCCAAGCATCAATTATATCGCCGTTTAAGACTAAAGTTTTGGGTTTAATGCTTGAAAGATAGTTGTTTAATTCTTTAGCATGACTTCCGTAAGTTCCTAAGTGAACATCAGAAAGAATGACCAATTCGACATTTCTTTTTTTCAATTTTTCTTGATTTGAAGTTTTACAAATGAATGAAAATTTGTGAAATTTGATTTTATTAAAAGGTTATCAAAAAGCGGGTAATTTTACCAAATTGTGATTTTTATTCCGTTTAATGTTTCGTTAATAATACCAGTTTTAAATTTTTTAATTTAATTCATAAAACTTACATTTGCTCAAAACAAAACACAATGGCAGGAAATAGCTTCGGCACACTATATAAAGTAACTACATTTGGAGAATCTCACGGTGAAGCTTTAGGCGGTATTATCGACGGATGCCCTCCGGGAATTCAATTAGATTTTGAAGCAATTGAAGTGGATATGGCAAGAAGAAAGCCAGGTCAGTCGGCAATTGTTACGCAAAGAAAAGAACCAGACAGCGTTCAATTCTTATCAGGAATATTTGAAGGAAAAACAACTGGAACTCCAATTGGTTTCATTATTCCGAATACCAACCAGAAATCAGATGATTACTCTCATATAAAAGATAACTACAGACCAAGCCATGCTGATTATGTTTACGATCAGAAATATGGTTTCCGTGATTATCGTGGTGGCGGAAGAAGTTCTGCAAGAGAAACAGCAAGTAGAGTAGTGGCAGGCGCAATTGCAAAACAAATGTTGCCTGAAATTAAAATCAATGCTTATGTGTCTTCTGTTGGTCCAATTCATTTAGATACACCTTATCAAGAATTGGATTTTTCTA
>NZ_JBHNPP010000011.1:0-179293 GCF_042436695.1 Flavobacterium sp. HJSW_4 | reverse complement strand
GCGGGGTGCAAATGTAAAAAGCTTTTTCAATTCCCGCAAGCTTTTCCGAATCTTTTTTTCAAAAATTTCTTTCCGTTACGATTCCTACTGCCTGCCTGAATTTCTAAGAGCGTTTTCGCTGTTGCGGGTGCAAAAGTAGAACCTTTTTCCGCTTTTCCAACACTTTTCCCGCCCTTTTTTCATTCTTTTTTAAAACTATTTCTTAACTTACTGGCAACGTCCCCTTTACATTTTCATATTTTTTCGGTTTGCGTGGGATTTTTCTGAAACGATTTCCGTTTTTCCAGTTTTTCGGGGGCTTCATATCTCCGTTTTTATTGGATTTTTAGCCTTTGGTTCCGTTTTTTGATGATTTCTTATGCCTGCCAGAGCTTCTTTTTCCCGAAAATCCTCTTCCGAAGACCGATCCCATAGCCCCGATAGAAGCGGAAATCCTTTTTATGGCGGGGTTCGCCATGAAAAGATTGGAGCGGATAGCGGGAAACAGCTCCTAATTCCTAAAAATCCAATTATTCAAATTACAAAACTCGAAGGGCTTCGCTCGAACGACATTTTTATACTTATACATTATATATGTAAAAACAAACCCGACAGCTTTTGGAAAACTGTCGGGTTGAAATAAAAATTACTCTTATATATAATAGAGAGTAAAAGTTATACTATAATAGTGCATTATTGATTTAAAGCGTCTATTACTTCTTTGGTGATTTCGATGCTTTTTAATTTTGCTTGGTGATCGAAGATTGGACTTGTTACCATTAGCTCGTCGATTCTTGCGTAGTCTATAAACTTTTTCAGATCGGTTACTAGTTGTTCTTTGTTTCCTGTGAAGGTTCCTGCTGTCATTTGGTTGACATGGAAACGTTCTGCTTCATTCATAATATCATCTAATGATGGAACTGGAGGTTGCAGACCTTTGCGGTCGTTTCTAATAAGATTTAGGAACATTTGATATAGACTTGTCGATAATAGCTCTGCTTCTTCATTTGTATCGGCAGCGATTACATTTACACAAGACATTGTTTTTGGTTTATCCAAATACTCTGATGGCTGAAAATTTTCTCTGTAAAACTCAAATGCTTGAATCATCAGCTTTGGTGCAAAGTGACCAGCAAAAGCATAAGGTAATCCATAAGCTGCCGCTAAAGCTGCACTATCCATACTTGAACCTAAAATCCAGATGGGAACATTTAGGCCTTCCGCTGGGAATGCACGAACTTTTCCCGTTGCATTTTCAGACGAAAAATATTCTTGAAGCTTGCTTACGTTTTGTGGGAATCGCTGTGCTTGCTCGAAAAAGTCTTTACGAATTGCTTCGGCAGTTGGCTGATCTGTTCCTGGCGCTCTTCCTAAACCTAAATCAATTCGGTTGGGATAAAGCGTTTCTAAGGTTCCAAATTGTTCGGCTACAACTAAAGGAGAATGATTAGGAAGCATGATTCCGCCAGAACCTACGCGAATATTTTTTGTCTGACTTGCAACGTATCCTATCAAAACTACAGTTGCTGTACTTGCAACGTGTGCCATATTGTGATGTTCTGCAAGCCAAAATCGCTTATATCCTAGAGTATCTGCTAATTGCGCTATATCTTTTGTTTTTTGAAATGTTTCTGTGGCATTACTATCTTGAGTAATGATAGCGAGCTCTAATAATGAGACTGAAATTGGGTTTTTCATATAAATTAAGGCTAAAGTGCAAAATTAAGTCATTTATACGAATGCCTTTTACTTTCTAATGTTAATAGAATTATAATATTTGTAACTACAAATACTACCCCTACAATTGTATCGAAATCTGTTTATGGGTTGTTTTTCCGTCGCTTTTTATTTTCAAATTTTGATTGGATTCGATTTCAAATTTTGATACTGTCTCAATATTCAATGAAATATCATAGTTTCTAAAAGTTTCTGGAATTACTGGAAGCTGGATTGTAACGGTTACTTCTTTATTTTTCTGTTGAAAGTCGATTTTTAGCCTATCTCTTAACCAAATGTATTCGTAAACTTCTTGCCATGGCGCCATCCAGATTGAGTCATTTCCTTTTGCTCCATATTTATTGGCAAGCGTTGTCATATAATATTTGAAATCCGGAAAACGCATACTTAGATTCCACAGGTTTGTGTTTCCTGTTCCGTGGGTGAATTCGTTAAACCAAACGGTATTGGGTTGTTTCACTATCGAATCTAAAGTTTTTAGATAACGATCCGTAGTTTTAAACGTGATTGTATCTTTTGAACTCTGAACAAAAGTTCTAGCAGAAATCATTTTATCTAAATCTACTTTTGAATCCACTTTAAAAACTGGACCGACACCATAATATGATGCTACCGAAAAATGTCCGTTATTAAGTGCGTCTTTTTCATATTCTAAATAATATTTTTCATCGCCTTCTCCACCCGGAACCACAAAATGAGACATTTTGAAATTAAGATTTTGTTTGATTGAAGTTGTATTTCCAGTTACTTCTATCAAATAATTTGTTCCGTGTTTTGTGGCGTGATGAAAACCGTGATTCAAAATATCCCAGCCAGCATTGTACATTTCTTTTACCTCAGCCCATGAAAGATGTCCGCGATTTTCGGGTAAATCACGAATTGAACCTCCATTTATTGCTAATGCTAGTTTAAATGGAATTTTATTTCCCATTCCGTCAGAATAGAAAAGTCCTTCTGAAGTTGTTCCGTCTCCACCTTGATCGATTTTCCATTCGTTAATAGATGATTTGCTTATTTTTCCGCCATTCAATAATGGAAAAGCTGTTAAATAAGCTGAGCGATACCCATCGTCTAACGTAAAACTGTACGCAAAATGTTTATTATATTTTAAAGGAGAAACCTCAACTTTGATTTTATCAGTCGATTTTAATTTTATTTTGAATGATATGGTTTTCGGTTTTAAAGAATCTTTTTCGATAATTCCGTTTGAAAAAACGTTGAAACTGCAAAATATTACAATAACTATTATAAGGAGAATTCGTTTTGACATGATTTTTTAGTGGTTCATTTTCGAACTAAAAGTACATTTCTTTTCGAAACAAATATTTTAAAACTAATTATTAACCTGAAAATAATTTCTGCAGAATCAAAAAAGTGAACCTATTTTAAACCTAAATTTGTACATCGAATACCAAAATTTGATTTAGCATCTCTGCAAATGACACACAAAATTTTAATTATAGACGACGAAGAAAAACTGAGAAGTCTGCTGGTTCGTATTATTAAATCGGAAGGATTTGAAGTTTTTGAAGCGAAAGATTTAAAATCTGGTTTTAAAAAACTGGAGCAAACCGATATTGATGTTGTTTTGTGTGATGTAAAACTTCCTGACGGAAACGGCGTTGATTTTGTTCAAAACATAAAAAGCAGTTTTCCTTTGACAGAAGTTATTTTGTTGACGGCTTTTGGAAATATTCCAGATGGAGTTCAGGCAATGAAAAACGGTGCTTTCGATTATATTGTAAAAGGCGATGATAACGACAAGATTATTCCGCTTCTTTATAAAGCCGTCGAAAAAGTGCATTTACAGAAAAAAGTAAAACAGCTTGAAAAACGAATTGGCGATAAATATTCTTTTAATACGATAATCGGAAAATCAAAAGGAATTGAACAGGTTATTGATCTGGCTCAAAAAGTAGCCAAAACTGATTCGACTGTTTTATTGACAGGCGAAACAGGAACTGGAAAAGAGGTTTTTGCACAAGCGATTCATGAAAATAGCAATCGCGCAGGAAAGTCTTTTGTGGCTTTAAACTGCAGTACTTTCAGCAAAGAAATTTTAGAAAGCGAACTTTTCGGTCATAAACAAGGTGCGTTTACTGGAGCTTTAAAAGATAAAAAAGGTTTTATTGAAGAAGCAAATGGTGGAACTTTATTCTTAGATGAAATTGGAGAAATGCCAATCGATCTTCAGGCGAAATTATTGCGTGTTTTAGAAACTAGTGAATATATTCCAGTTGGAGACACGACTTCTAAAAAATCAAATTTTAGACTAATTGCCGCTACAAACAGAGATTTAAAAGAAGAAAGTGAAGCGCATCGTTTCCGTTCTGATTTGTATTTCCGTTTGAATATTTTCGAAATCAAATTGCCTTCTCTTCGCGAAAGAGCAAAAGATATTCCGTTGTTGGCTAATTTTTATGTGAAACAGTTCTCGGAAAAAACGAATAAAAAAACATTAGAAACCTCAGCTGATTTTATAGAGAAATTAGAAAATTATTCTTGGCCGGGAAATATCCGCGAACTCAAAAATGTTATTGAAAGATCGGTTATTTTGAGCAGTGGCGATACTTTGACTTCTGATGTTCTGCCTTATGAAATGCAGCATCAAACAGAGAAAAACACAAAATCAATGTCGGCTTTTTCGATGCAGAGTATTGAAAAACTGCATATTCAAAAGGTTTTGAATTATACCAAAGGGAATAAGGCTGAAACGGCTAGATTGTTGGAAATTGGAATTGCGACTTTGTATAGAAAGATTGAGGAATACGGAATTCAATGAATAAATTCCAAATTGTTGAAATTCCAAAATCAATATTTAATTTGATGTTGAAAAGCTCCGGAGGAGCGCAATATTTATAGAATAATATATTCCCATCGACAAAAAGCACCAGCGGAGCGACACCCACATTCTAATATGCCGCCCCGCTAGGGCTTTAATAATTATACGTATTGTTTCTATAAATATTTCGCTCCGTTGGAGCTTCCAATATGGAAACAAAAACATATCAAAACGAGAAAAGCTTATCATTTTGATAGGCTTTTTTTATGCCTAATTTTTGTCATAAAACAACAACTTCTTATTTTACAAGACCTTACACTCTACTCTACATTTTCGGAATATATTTTGGCATAAGGAGGAAGAACATAAAAATTCCTTCTCATGAAAAATCAAGTTAATTCTATTTACAAACAAGCTGAACGCTTTGCCGAGATAACTAAAAAAAATATTATCAGCGGTAATATCGTTCGGGCTAAAAAATGTTTAGCGCTTGCTGAACGGTTATTTATTACTGGAAGCATCGAAACTAAAAATGCTATTTCAAACGTGTATGTTTTTTCGGTTTCGTCTTTTATGGAAATGCGCCACTGCAATATTTCGCATCTTTTCCCACAAACGCTTAAAGCAGAATATATCAAGCAGGTTAATGCGTCTGGCGTGTAATGTTTAATCGGTTAACTGTTTAACTGTTTAATCGTTTCGCACAATAATCTAAAATCCAAAATCTTAAATTTAAAATTCCTCCTTATGATCACTTTTCTTTTACTCGGGCTTGCCGTTTTACTGTTTACCATTTGTTTTCTCTCTGTTGAATTCTTTGAAAAAATCTAAATCATGACTGCACTCTTTATTGTTTCAATCGCCGTTTTCGTGTATTTGGTTTATGTATTAATTAAACCTGAAAAATTTTAAATCATGTAAAAAGTCAAAAGTGAAATGTTAGGTGCCTTTCATACAAATAACATCTCACTTTTTACAATCAACAACTCACTCATTATGAATACAGAATTACTAGGTGTCATAGGTATTTTTCTCCTAACTATTGTTTTAGCGATTCCTTTCGGAAAATATATTGCTAAGGTTTTTTTAGGAAACAAAACACTTCTTGACCCGATTTTCAATCCGCTTGAAAAATTTATTTTTAAAATCAGCGGTATCAATCCATCTGAAGAAATGAACTGGAAACAGCATCTAAAAGCGCTTTTAAGCATCAATATGGTTTGGTTCTTTCTCTGCTTTTTTGTCCTGCTTTTTCAAGGCTCTTTACCACTAAATCCAGATAATAATCCGTCTATGTCTCCTGATTTGGCATTTAATACTGCTATTTCATTTGTCGTAAACTGTAACTTACAGCATTATTCTGGTGAAAGCGGAGTTTCGTATTTATCGCAAATGGTATTAATGTTTTTACAATTTGTTTCGGCTGGTGTTGGAATTGCTGCTGCTGTTATGGTTTTTAACGCTATGCGCGAAAGAACAACTGACAAACTAGGGAATTTCTACAACTATTTTGTAAAAAGCTGTACTCGTATTTTATTGCCACTTTCTGCAATCGTAGCTATTGCTTTAGTTTTTAGTGGCACTCCAATGACTTTTGAAGGAAAAGATACTATTACTAATTTACAAGGTGATCACGTTGAAGTTTCTCGAGGACCAGCTGCTGCTTTTATCGCCATTAAACATATTGGTACAAACGGCGGTGGATTCTTCGGAGCTAACTCTGCTCATCCATTAGAAAATCCGACTTATTTTACGAATGCTGTTGAACTTTGGGCACAAATGATTGTTCCATTTGCGATGATTTTTGCGCTTGGTTTCTTCCTTAAAAAACAAAAATTTGCTTACATCATTTTTGGTGTAATGACGGTTGGATTCCTACTCTTGGTAATTCCGACAATGTCAAGCGAAATCAGTGGAAATCCTGCGATCGAAAAAATGGGAATTTCTCAATTAAACGGAGCGATGGAAGGAAAAGAAGTTCGTTTTGGTCCAGCTATTTCAGGTTTCTGGAGTATTGCTACAACGGTAATTTCTACAGGTTCTGTAAATAGTATGCACGATAGTTCAATGCCAGTTTCAGGAGCTATGCAGTTATTGGCTATGATGGTCAATGTATTTTACGGCGGATGCGGTGTTGGTTACCTCAACTTTTACATTTTCATTATTCTGGCTGTTTTCATTTCTGGTTTAATGGTTGGTCGAACTCCTGAGTTTTTCGGAAAGAAAATCGAAGCTCGGGAGGTAAAAATTGCTGCCTTTATTGCTATTCTTCATCCTTTATTGATTTTAGCCGGAACAGCTTTAGCTTCTTATTTTGCTGCTAATGATACTGCAATGGGCTATTGGTTTAGCGGAAACGCAACGGGCTGGCTGAACAATCCAGGAAATCACGGATTCTCTGAAATGTTATACGAATATACTTCGAGCGCGGCCAACAACGGTTCTGGTTTTGAAGGTTTAGGCGATAATAATCCGTTTTGGAATATCACTACAGGAATTGTCTTACTGTTAAGCCGTTTCATTCCGATTATTGGACCTTTGGCAATCGCAGGTTTATTGGCAAATAAAAAATACATTCCAGAAAGCGCAGGGACTTTAAAAACTGATACAACAATTTTCGGAATTATGATTTTTGCTGTAATCGCTATTGTTGCTGCTTTATCTTTCTTTCCAGCGTTGGCATTGGGACCATTGGCAGAATACTTTTCACTTTAATAATGTTAGGCATTTTAACAACATAAAGTAATTAAAAACATAGCCCAAGGTTTCAACTTTGGGGACAAAGATTGAAAATATACGTTGCGTCCCAACGGTTGAAACCGTTGGCTATGTTCTATAAACTATGTGTTTTTGCATCGCATGACATTTAACAAATAACATTTAACTTTTTACAAGAAAATGACAACTAATAAATCCACATCATTGTTTGAAAGCAAACAGGTAAAAGAAGCATTATTGCAGTCCTTTGTGAAGCTGAATCCAAAAATGATGATTAAAAATCCGGTAATGTTTACCGTAGAAATTGGAACTGCAATTATGTTTGCCGTTTGCGTTTCGATCTTAATGGGCGCAACAGATCAGGGCAGTTTTATTTACAATTTAATTGTTTTCCTAATTTTATTCGTGACACTTTTGTTTGCCAATTTTGCCGAAGCTATTGCCGAAGCACGAGGAAAAGCACAAGCCGATAGTTTAAGAAAAACCCGTGAAGAAACTCCTGCAAGACAGATTCTGCCAAATGGAGAAATCAGAAATATCAGTTCTTCACAATTAAAAAAAGACGATATTTTCATTTGTGAAGCAGGCGATTTAATTGCTGCCGACGGAGAAATTATTGAAGGTTTGGCTACAATCGACGAAAGTGCGATTACGGGGGAAAGTGCTCCTGTAATTCGGGAAGCGGGCGGAGACAAATCTTCTGTTACTGGAGGAACAAAAGTCTTATCTGATAAAATCAAAGTAAAAGTAACTTCAGAACCTGGCGAAAGCTTTTTGGATAAAATGATTGCTTTGGTTGAAGGTGCGAGCCGTCAGAAAACGCCAAACGAAATTGCTTTGACTATTTTGTTAGCCGCTTTTACCTTAATCTTCGTGATTGTCTGCGTTACCTTAAAACCTTTTGCTGATTATGCCAACGCTCCTATTACTATTGCTGCTTTTATTGCTTTGTTTGTTTGTTTGATTCCAACGACAATTGGAGGACTACTTTCTGCCATTGGAATTGCGGGAATGGACAGAGCTTTACGTGCCAATGTGATCACAAAATCGGGAAAAGCAGTTGAAACAGCTGGAGATATTGACGTTCTGCTTTTGGATAAAACGGGAACAATCACCATCGGAAACAGAAAAGCAACCAATTTTTACCCAACAAAAGGCATTTCATTCGAAGATTTCGTTAAATCTGCTGTGTTGAGTTCCCTTGCAGATGATACTCCTGAAGGAAAAAGTATTTTAGAATTAAGTGAAATGATCGATGTGAAAAATGAAGCAAAAGCGAGCTTTTTACAAACAACCTCTGATATCTCACACACCATCAAATTTACGGCTGAAACCAGAACTTCGGGTGTGGTTTTAAAAGACGGAACCAATATTCGAAAAGGTGCGCAAGACGCTGCTAAAAAAATCGCAGAACAAGCTGGAAATGCTTTTCCTGAAGATACTTTACAACAAGTTATTTCAATTTCTTCTAACGGAGGAACGCCTTTAGTGGTCATCAAAAACAACGAAATTCAAGGTGTTATCGAATTGCAGGATATCATTAAAACCGGAATGAAAGAACGTTTTGAGCGCTTACGCAGAATGGGAATCAAAACGGTTATGGTTACGGGTGATAATCCGCTTACTGCGAAATTTATTGCTGAAAAAGCTGGAGTTGATGATTTTATTGCTGAAGCGAAGCCTGAGGATAAAATGAATTACATCCGAAAAGAACAAGCTGAAGGTCGTCTCGTTGCCATGATGGGAGACGGAACAAATGATGCTCCTGCCCTTGCCCAAGCCAATGTAGGTGTTGCTATGAACAGCGGAACTCAAGCTGCTAAAGAAGCTGGAAATATGGTCGATCTTGACAATGATCCAACAAAATTAATCGAGATTGTCGAAATTGGAAAACAGCTTTTAATGACTCGCGGAACTTTAACCACTTTCTCAATTGCCAATGACGTTGCCAAATATTTTGCCATTGTTCCTGCACTTTTTATTACTGCGATTCCTGCATTACAAGGTTTAAACATCATGCATTTGCACAGTCCAGAAAGTGCTATTTTATCCGCTGTTATTTTCAATGCGATTATCATTCCGATCTTGATTCCGCTGGCGTTGAGAGGTGTTGAATATCGTCCAATTGGTGCGAGCGCGATTCTAAAACGTAATCTTTTGATTTATGGTTTAGGCGGTTTGATTGTTCCTTTTATTGGAATCAAACTGATCGACGTGATTGTTGCACTATTCATGTAAAATTAAACCCGACAGGTTTGTAAAAACTAAAATAAAAACATCGGTTCTGAATTGCTAGGTTCTGAGAAGAAAAACTTAGAATCTTAGCAACTTAGTCCCTTAGAATCTCAAAAAAATGAAAACAATTTTTTCACTCCTAAAACTTACTGCGGTTACTTTAATCTTATTCGCAGTTATTTATCCTCTTGCGATTTACGGAATCGCACAAATTGCTCCTAATCAAGGAAAAGGAGAAACACTTTCGGTTAACGGAAAAGTCATTGGTTATCAGAAAATCGGACAGAAGTTCGATAAATCGAATTATTTCTGGGGAAGACCTTCGGCAGTTGATTACAATGCTGCGGGAAGTGCTGGAAGCAATAAAGGTCCGAGCAATGCGGAGTATTTAGCTTTGGTTCAAAAGAGAATCGATACTTTCCTTGTAGTTCATCCTTATTTGAAAAAAGCTGAAATTCCAGCTGATATGGTTACTGCTTCAGGAAGTGGTTTAGATCCGAATATTTCTCCTCAAGGCGCTTTAGTTCAAGTAAAACGCGTGGCTAGAGAAAGAAACCTAGCTGAAACTAAAGTAAAAGCTTTGGTGGAATCAAAAATTAATACAGCTGTTGTTGGACCTGAAACTGTGAATGTTTTGGAGTTGAATGTGGCTTTAGATGCGTTGCGTTAAAAGATGCTAAGGTTCTAAGTTGCTAAGATTATAAGTTTTTTTTCTACAAGGTTTTCAAAACCTTGTAGGTATGCCAAAGTGATTTCGTCATTTTTATGTCATTGCGAGGAACGAAGCAATCTCATTTACAAAATCAACCTTAATTGTTAGTGAGATTGCTTCGTTCCTCGCAATGACAAACTAAACTAAAAAAAATACCTAACAACTTTTGGAAACCTGTTAGGATACTAGACGCCTTTTTACCCCAAATGTCCTAGCCCCGATAGTAGTGGAAATCCTTTTGTGCCGGGGTTCGGCACAAAAGATTGAAACGGATAGCGGGAAATAGCTCCTAAAAAATCTACTAAATATTAATTTAATTAATGAGGGCGATTGTTTCGTTCCTCGCAATGACTTATGAAAAAAATAATACTTACCGCTTTAATCGCTTTTGGTTTTAGCAATTTACATGCACAAGAAGAATCTAAAAGTCCGTTTACATTTTCTGGATATGTAGACGTTTATTATAGTTATGATTTCGGGAAACCGGAAAATCATACACGGCCAAACTTTTTTTATAATTATAACCGAAGCAATGAAGTAAATCTAAATTTGGGTTTGGCGAAAGTGAATTATTCGAAAGGAAATGTTCGAGGGAATTTTGCGCTTATGGCAGGAACTTATGCGCAATATAATATGTCAGCTGAACAGGATTTGCTGAAAAACATTTATGAAGCAAATGTTGGTGTGAAGATTTCACAAAAACATGATTTGTGGATTGATGCGGGAATTATGCCAGCGCATATTGGTTTTGAAAGTGCGATTGGAAAAGATTGTGCGAATTTAACTCGAAGCATTCTGGCTGAGAATTCGCCTTATTATGAAGCGGGTGTAAAAATTGGATATACTTCTGATTCTGGAAAATGGTATTTGGCTGCGATGTATTTGAACGGCTGGCAGCGAATTCAGAAAATAGACGGGAATCAAACTCCGGCTTTTGGAACGCAGGTTACATTTAAACCTACAGACAAAGTGGTTTTGAATTGGAGTACCTACGCAGGAAACGAACAACCTGATATTGATAAAAAATGGCGTTACTTTAATAATTTCTACGGACAATTTAAAGTAACAGAAAAAACAAATCTAACGGCTGGTTTTGATATTGGTTCACAACAATCGGCTAAAAATAGTAATAAGTATGATACGTGGTTTTCGCCTGTTTTGATTCTGCAATATAAGCCAACAGATAAAATTCAGCTGGCGGCACGAGGTGAATATTACAGTGATGAAAAAGGTGTAATTATCGCGACAGAAACACCAAACGGATTCAAAACTTACGGATTTTCAGCTAACTTTGATTACTTAATTACTGATAATGTTATGTTTAGGATTGAAGCGAGAAATCTGTCAAGCAAAGATGAAATTTTCACCAAAAACAATCTGCCAACAGATGCGAATACTTTTGTAACATCTGCTTTGGCGATTAGTTTCTAAAAAATTATTTCACGCAGATTTTACAGATTAAGGCAGATTAAATTGGATTTTTATTTAAATAATCTGCGAATATCTGCTTAAATCTTTATAAATCTGCGTGAAACAAAAAAACTTAGTGTCTTAGAGCCTTAGTGGCAAAAACCCTAAAAATGGAAAACGAAAATAACGCACAGCACTTTCTGGATTTGATTCAGAAATCTCGGAAAGGGAAATTTAAAATCTACATTGGGATGAGCGCTGGTGTGGGCAAGACTTTCCGTATGCTTCAGGAAGCGCATTCGTTATTGAAAAACGGAATCGATGTAAAAATCGGCTACATCGAAACGCATATGCGAAAGGAAACGCATGAGTTATTGTCTGGTCTGCCGGTTATTCCGAGGCGGACAATTTTTTATAAAGGAAAAGAACTCGAAGAACTCGATGTTCAGGCTATCATCAACCTTAGACCAGAAGTGGTTATCGTTGATGAATTGGCGCATACAAATGTGGAAGGAAGCAAAAACGAAAAACGCTGGCAAGATGTTTTGGAGATTCTAGAAGCTGGAATTAATGTGATTTCGGCAGTCAATATTCAGCATATTGAGAGTTTAAATGAAGATGTAAAACGTATTACAAACATTGATGTTCAGGAAAGAATTCCAGATAATGTTTTGCGTCTGGCCGATGAAGTGGTGAATATCGATTTGACTTCCGAAGATTTGATTGCTCGTTTGAAAGAAGGAAAAATTTATACGCCAGATAAAATTCAGATGGCTTTACAGAACTTTTTCAAATCGGAACAAATTCTCCAGTTGCGTGAATTGGCTTTGAAAGAAGTGGCAAGTCAAGTCGTACGAAAAGTAGAAAATGAAGTTCCGAATCTGCATGCTTTGCGTCATGAAAAATTGTTGGCTTGCATTAGCAGTAATGAAAAAACGGCTAAAATCGTAATTCGGAAAGCAGCTCGTTTGGCAAGTTATTATAACGGAATCTGGTATGTTTTGTATGTCGAAACACCACAAGAAAGCAGTACACGAATTGCGCTTGACAAACAAAGACATTTAATTAATAACTTTAAGCTCGCTGTGCAATTGGGAGCCGAAGTTATTAAATTAGAAAATTCGAATATTGCCAATGCAATTTTGACAACCGTAGAAGAAAAACAAATTACAACTGTCTGCATTGGGAAACCGCATTTGAATTTATTTAAAGTAATTTTGTCTACAACAATTTTCAGGCGCTTGTTGAATAAATTGTCATTGTCAAATGTCGACCTTGTTATACTGTCTTGATTTTTTGAACCATATAAGTTCATATAAGAAATATAAGCAGATTCTTTAAACACAAAAAAAATTTAAGCTCATTTAATTAAATGAACTTATATCACTTATATGGTGAAAAAAAATGTTTTCTATGAGAATTAAAACCAAATTGAATCTGGGTGTTGGATTATTATTTTTAATGATCATCATTCTCTCGTTAGTGAGTGCTTATTCTGTTTTTTTGATTAAGCAGGACACAGAGAATATTCTGAAATCGAATTACAACACACTGGAATATTCGCGAAATATGATTTTTGCTTTGGACGGAATGAAATTGGATTCGAAGAAAACGATTTTGAATTTTGAGGAAAATCTCGAAAAGCAAACCCGAAATATTACAGAACCAGGAGAAAAACAAGCGACCGAAAAACTGAAAGAAAGCTTTGCTCTTTTATCTAAAAATACTGCTGATGAAACTGTAAAAGCACAAATTCGTCAGGATATTTTTGCGATCATGAAATTGAACCTCGACGCCATAAAACAGAAAAGTGATATTGCTAAAAAATCAGCTGAAACGGCTAATTTGTCGATTGCGATTGTAGGGACTTTGTGTTTTTTAATTGCTTTTAATTTGTTGGTTAATCTTCCGAATAATATTGCGAATCCGATTAAAGAATTGACGCTGAGTATTAAGGAAATTGCCAATAAAAATTATTCGGAACGCGTTCATTTTACAAGTCATAGTGAATTTGGAGATCTTGCCAAGTCGTTTAATACCATGGCGCAAAAACTGGAGGAATATCATGACAGCAATGTTTATAAACTTCTTTTTGAGAAAAAACGATTGGAAACATTGATCAATAATATGAACGATCCGATTATTGGTTTGGATAACGAGGGAATTATTTTGTTTGTGAATGATGAAGCGCTGAAAATTATTGGTTTGAAATCGGAAGATATTATTGGGAAACAGGCATCTGAATTAGCAATTTCGAATGATTTAATTCGTTCTTTAATTCTGAAAGAAAATGAAACTCCGAAAAAACAGCCTCTCAAAATTTTTGCTCACGGAAAAGAAAGTTACTTCGAAAAGGAAATCCACAATATCACGATAACACCAACAGGCGAAGAAAAAGAAATCAATATTGGAGATGTAATTATTCTGCGAAATATTACACTTTTTAAAGAATTGGATTTTGCTAAAACCAATTTTATTGCAACCGTTTCACACGAATTAAAAACTCCGATTGCGTCTATAAAATTGAGTCTTCAATTGCTTGAAAATACCAAAACGGGCGATATGAACGACGACCAGAAACAATTGGTTGAAAGTATTAAAGATGATAGTCAGCGTTTGTTGAAAATCACAGGGGAATTGTTGAATCTATCACAATTGGAAACTGGAAATATTCAGCTGAATATCGGCAAAAGCAATCCGCATGAAATTGTACAATATGCCGTAGAAGCTGTAAAAGTTCAAGCAGATCAAAAACAAATTCAGTTAATTGTGGATGCTGATGAAAATCTCAAAAACGTAAAAGCCGATGCTGAAAAAACAGGCTGGGTTTTGATTAATTATTTATCAAATGCGATCAGATATTCATCTGAAAAAAGTACGATTCTCATTAAATTAAAAGAAGAAAATAACCAGATGGTTTTTCAGGTTATTGATACTGGAAAAGGAATCGAACCGAGATACAAAGACAAAGTTTTCGATAAATATTTCCAAATTCCGGGAAGTCAGAAATCAGGAACTGGATTGGGTTTAGCGATCAGCAAAGAATTTATTGAAGCGCAAAACGGAAATGTGGGCGTAGAAAGTAATTTAGGATTGGGAAGTACGTTTTGGTTTACTTTAAAAGTTTAAATAAATAAAACAATTCTTATAAAAATTTAAAAAAATATAATATCTTTATAATTGAATTTTATCCTTAATTAATATTCACTTAAGGTTCAATTAAGTACAAAATACTAGGTTCAAAACATTCGTTAATTTGTAAAATATAACAGCCCAAAAAAATGTTCTACAAAGCGATTTTCCTCCTATTTTTATTTGGATTCTTTTCTGCCAACGCGCAGCAAAATGATTCTATTGCAAAAATTGACAGTACGTCAAATCATTTGAAATTCAATTACAAACAACTAATAATCCCAACGGTATTGATTGGTTATGGAGTAATTGGCTTAGAAAGTGATCAGCTTTTGAGTTTTAACTCGCAAATCAGAGCAGAAGTTAAAGAAGATATTGACGAGAAAATTACAATTGATGACTTCTCACAATACGCACCCGCTGCCTCTGTTTACGCTCTGAATGCCTTTGGCGTAGAGGGGAAAAATAATCTGCGCGATCGTTCGGTCATATTTGCAACTTCGTATATTATTATGGCAACAACGGTTTTGAGTTTAAAATCGATTGTACATGAGGAAAGACCTGACGGAAGTTCGAATAACTCCTTTCCTTCTGGACATACTGCAACTGCTTTTGCTGGAGCCGAATTTTTATATCAAGAATACAAAGACAAATCGATTTGGTACGGAATTGCAGGATACGCTGTTGCAACTGGAACCGGACTTTTTAGAATTTACAATAATCGCCATTGGCTGACCGATGTTGCTGCTGGAGCTGGAATTGGGATTTTGAGCACGAAAGTTGCTTATTGGATTAATCCGTATATCACTAAAAAGCTTTTTAAATCATCTGCCGAAAATAAATCGACTTCTATGATTATGCCTTTTTATAATGGCCAACAATATGGTTTGGGATTTGCGAAGGTTTTTTAAATTATAATTTGTCTTAAAATACGATTATTTCTTTATTTAATGTTTTAAGTTTGTTAGAAAACAAATCAAAAATTAAATGAGTTATATAGTTGTAGATATCGAATCAGACGGGCCGATTCCAGGAGATTATTCTATGATCTCTTTTGGTGCTGTCATTGTAAATGACAAATTAGACAAAACATTTTACGGACAACTGAAGCCTATTTCCAATCAATTCGATCCGCAAGCTTTAGCAATTTCAGGTTTCGACAGAGAAACAACTTTAGAGTTTGATGATCCTAAAACCGTAATGCTAAATTTCGAAGAATGGATAAAAGAGAATTCAAAAGGAAGACCAATATTTATCAGTGATAACAATGGTTTTGATTGGATGTTTAT
Organism: Flavobacterium sp. HJSW_4; assembly: GCF_042436695.1. NCBI lineage: Bacteria > Pseudomonadati > Bacteroidota > Flavobacteriia > Flavobacteriales > Flavobacteriaceae > Flavobacterium > Flavobacterium sp. HJSW_4. Next base: position 163,299 of record NZ_JBHNPP010000011.1, on the reverse strand, counting down.
CTGTTGGTATTTTCATCATTTTTTAAATAGAAATCCTTTTGGATATTCATCAAGAAGAATAGGCGATTTATACTGCGGTTTAGTAAATGATACTTTTGCCCAATGGAAACATCTTCGAAAAACAGAGCATACACATAATCCTGTTGACGATGCCATGGGAAATGCTGAGGTATTATTGCATATGAAAAATGAAATGCAATTAAAAATTGATTTAAAATAAAATTTAATTAAAAAAACTTTTTCGCCACGAATTCACGGATTTTATTTAAAATAATTCGTGAATTCGTGGCGAAAAATTATAGTTTCATTTCCATAATCGGCATAAATCTATTTTTGATGGAAGTTTCAAATTCTCCGATTTTTGTAAATCCGATTTTTTGATAAAATTGTTCGGCGTTAGGTTCTGAATCTAAAATGATTTTTTTGAATTTTTCGTTTCTCATTCTTTCCAAAAAATCATTCATTAAAAACAAACCAAATCCTTTTCCGATATATTCAGGCAAAATAAATAAGTTGTCCAATTTCACTTGATTATCTTCTTCTTTTAAATAAGAATAATAACCAATGATTTGATTTTCATCAATTAAATTAAAAACAGGATTTCTTTCGATATAATCTGCAGTTACGGTTAGATTATTACTCCATTTCTCCATTTGTTCTTCAGAATATCCCCAATAGGCTTTTGACTTTTTGGTGATTTCCGTTAAACGGATATGATCTTCGGTTTTAGCCTTTTGGATATTCATTAAAGTTCTCTGTTAAAGTAGTTTTCTATTTTCGGCAATTGCTTTTTCGTATTCGATTGAATCCATTTTCTGTAAATTATCAATCAAATAATCTATTTGCGCTAAGCCAATTTCTTTATATTTTTTTATATCCTCTTCGCTTAACTTGATTTCTCTTTGGACATCAGCTATTCCGCCTAAAAAGCACCAAAGAAAGTATTCTTCATTAAATACTCGAAATATAAAATTCCAATCTTCGAAATACAAAATTTGTCCTTCGACATTCATAAAGTTTAAATAATTTTCAGCGTATTCAAAACCTTTAAAAATGTTGCTTTTAATTCTGATACTGACAAAATTCTTTTTGCTGATTATTTCATTAATCTCCTCAACAGTTTTGTCATCAACACGATATGAAAACCGAAGCTCATCAAGGAATTCTTCATCACTAATAAAACCAATAACTCTTAGAAACTTATCAAATCGTTTATCCCACTCTGCAAGTGTTAATTCTGTTCTTGTTATAAAACTTACTGTACCTGTATGAACAATAAATATCATTAATTCTTAATTTAATTTTTTTAATGAATTTAAGCATTCGAAGTATTATTCTTAATCTCTCGAACTTCACGTTTCAATTCCAAAAGCAAATCTTTCATTGCTCCAGTCTCTGTCATTTCTTGTTTTTTATCCGAGCGTCCGATGTTGCATTCGTATTCCCAAATCTCCAAAATATCAGAAGCTTTCACTTCATAATTCGGGTAAAAACTATTGTCTGATTCTAAAACCAAAGAGTTCTTTTTGTTTTTATTGAGACGCTTATAAACCATTCCCTCATTTTTAGTAATCAGAATATAAGTTTTTCCATCCATGACCTCTCCTAGCTTTTCTACATAACGACCAATAATAATAGAACCGTCTTCGTGAGGAGGCATTGAATCGCCCTCAACGGGAAATCCGCGATGTTTTCCAGGTCCTAAAAACGGAAGTGTAATCTGCTGTAAACTTTCAATATATTCTGGATCAGCATAGCCGTTTAGATAACCTGCTTTTGCTTTTTGAGATACAATTTCAATAAAATTTTCTCCAAAACTATCCACTTGAATAGGCAAAATAAGTCGGTTGCCTTCCAGTTTTATCAAATTTTGCACATCAATTTTACGTATATCGACAGATAATATCAAATCGATACTCATATGAAAATACAAGGCAATCTTCTTCAAGATATCATACGGAGCTTCTGAAGTTCCATCTTCATATTTTACGTATCTGCCTCTGGTAATGCTAAGGTTTTCAGCTAATTTCTCTTGAGATATTTTATGCTTAACCCTTAATGCTCGGATGTTGTCTGAAAATAAGGACATAATTAATTTGTTATAATTTGGAACAGCAAATATACGAAAAAATGTTACCACCTGTACTAATTTTGTAATATGAAAAAATACTCTTTTTTGAAGTGATCATGAAATTGAAAAATATAAATACCACAAAATCAATAGAATTCTATATTCCCGATATAAGTTCGGAAATAAAACTGCCTTTTTTTGATGTGGGTATCAGTGCTGGTTTTCCTTCGCCTGCTGATGATTTTATAGAATTAACGATTGATCTCAACAAAGAATTCGTCAAACATAAATACACGACTTATTTTGCTAGAGTAAAAGGACATTCTATGAAAAACGTTGGCATCAATGACGGTGATTTATTAATTATTGATAAAAGCTTGGAGCCTCAAAACAATAAAATTGCTGTTTGTCAAATCGATGGCGAATTTACTGTAAAACGCATCAGAATAGAAAAAGACATTATTTGGCTTATTGCCGAAAATGAAGATTATCAGCCTATAAAAGTAACTCCAGAAAATAATTTTGTGATTTGGGGAATTGTAATTCATTGTATTAAATCTTTTTAAGTTTAGAAATGTTTGCTTTAGTCGATTGTAACAATTTTTATGCTTCTTGCCAAAGAGTATTTGAACCGCATTTAAGAGGAAAACCTATTGTAATTCTCTCTAATAATGATGGTTGTGTTATTTCGCGTTCTGATGAAGCTAAAGCTCTAGGAATACCTATGGCTATTCCGGCTTTTAAATATGAAGCTATTTTTAAAGAAAAAAATATTTTTGTTTATTCTTCTAATTATCCGCTTTATGGCGATATGAGTAATCGGGTTATGAATCTGCTTCGAACTTATACTCCAGAAATTGAAATATACAGTATTGATGAAGCTTTCCTAAAATTTTCAGGTTACGATTTATTTGACCTAAATATATTGGGTTTAAAAATGCGAAAAGAAGTAACACAAGGAACGGGAATTCCTGTTAGTGTAGGTTTTGCACCCACCAAAGCTTTGGCAAAAATGGCAAATAAAATTGCTCGAAAATTTGCCGATCGCACACAGAACGTTTATTGTATTGATTCTGAAGAAAAAAGAGTTAAAGCTTTAAAATGGACTAAAATTGAAGATGTTTGGGGAATTGGAAGAAAACATGCCAAACGACTTAAAGCTAAAAAAATCAATACGGCTTATGAATTTACTCAACTTCCAGATGCTTGGGTAAGAAAAGAAATGTCTGTAGTCGGACTTCGATTAAAGCATGAATTAGAAGGAAAACCAACTTTAGAATTAGAAGAAGCGGCAGATCGAAAAATGATTGCGACTACAAGATCTTTCGAAAAAAGATATACTACTTATGAAGAAATATCAGAACGAATTAGCACGTTTACAGCTTCTTGCGCCGAAAAATTAAGACGTCAAAATTGTCATTGCAATATGGTAACGGTTTTTATTCAAACTGATTTCTTGGGCGACGAAAATTCTAAATATTCAAGAAGCATTACGATTACAACTGATTTTCCAACTAACTCAACCATAGAACTTAATGCTGCTGCACAGAAAGGATTTAAAACTATTTTCAAAGAAGGATATCGTTATAAAAAAGCTGGTGTAATTGTAATGGGACTAACGCCAAACAGTGAAACACAACTGAATTTATTCGAAACTTCAAATCCAAAACATCAGCCATTAATGAGTGTGATAGATAAAATGAACCAAAATTACGGGAACAATAAAATTAAATTCGGAGTGCAATCTTTAGGAAGACAATGGAAAATGAAGCAAAACAGATTATCTCCAAAATTTTCCACATCTCTTAAAGATGTTATTACGGTTAAAGCTTAAACAACAGAAAAAGAACATTTTACGTTATATACAAATGAAGAAGCAAGAATATGCCATAGTCGATATTGAAACCACAGGCGGTAACGCCAGTGGAAGCCGTATTACAGAAATTGCCATTATTATTCATGACGGTACAGATGTGTTGGATCGTTACGAAACACTTGTAAATCCCGAACAGGATATTCCTCCTTCTATTTTTGGATTGACAGGAATTAATAATGAAATGGTAGCCAATGCGCCAATCTTCGATGATATTTCAGAAAAAGTTTTAGAAATGCTAACGGATAGAATTTTTGTTGCGCACAATGTCAACTTTGATTATTCGTTCGTTCATCATCAATTGGAGCAGGCTGGTTTTAAATGGTCTGCGAGAAAACTTTGTACCGTTCGTGCTGCGAGAAAAATCAAACCCGGATTAGGTTCTTATAGTTTAGGAAATCTGTGCAATTCTTTAAATATTTCTTTAGAAAATCGACACCGCGCTGGTGGAGATGCCGATGCAACTGCTCTATTATTTTCTCTTTTATTAGAATGGGACGATGCTGGAGAAATAGATAAAATGATCAAGAAAACATCAGAAGATCAGCGATTGCCGCCAAATCTTCCTGCAGCCGATTTTAATAATTTACCCGCTAAACCTGGAATTTATTATTTCTACAATCAGCAGAAAAAAGTAATTTATGTTGGAAAAGCTATCAATTTAAAAAAGCGAGTTACATCGCACTTTACAGGAAATAATATTAATCCTCAAAGGCAACATTTTTTAAGAGATATTCACGGAATTTCTTTCGAAATCTGTGCGACCGAACTTATGGCGCTTCTTTTAGAATGTACCGAAATCAAAAAACTTTGGCCGGCTTACAATAGAACTTTAAAACGTTTTGAAGCTAAATTTGGCATTTACCAATACGAAGCTCGAAACGGTTATAAATATCTGGCAATCGGAAAAATGAGCAAATTCCAAACTTGTATTCACGAATTCAACAACCAACATACTGGCATTCATTTATTGCGAAATCTTGCAGAACAATTTGAAATCGATCATCGTTTCTGTAAATATTCAAGACCTGAGGAAGGCGAATTTTTCTATAATAATGAAATAAAAGAATTGCCAGATCCGATACTTCACAACAGACAAGTCGATAATGCAATTGATTTTTTATTAAACAACAGACCAAGTTTTGCCATTATAGACAAAGGAAGATCATCAGATGAAAGAAGCTGTATCTGGATTGAAAATGGTCATTTTTATGGAATGGGCTACATTCCGAGAGATATTGCGATCAACGATTCTGATGAGGTTAAAAATTATGTCACGCCATATAAAAGCAATCAATATATAGAACAGTTAATTTTTGCTTACGCAGAAAAACATCCAAAAAAAATATTCTTTAATAAACTTTTCGTTTCCTAAACCGAATACAAATAAAATAGAGCTGTAAAACTAAAATCTGAATTATGACACTATTTAGCGATACCGAATTATTTACTACAGGTTTGGGAGGGAAAAAAATATTTGACATTCCAGATTCTGAATTGATTTTGATTGACAACTTTTTCACCAAGGAAGAATCTGATAGTTTTTATGAAAGAATACTTCGCAAGACCAAATGGAGAGAACATGAAATGGAGATTTATGATAAAACTTATACGGTTCCTAGAATGATTGCTTGGTACGAAGACAAAGATAACGAAGGCGCAGATCCAAAAGGCCCAGATTGGACCTACGAATTACTAAAAATAAGAGGCCGCGTTGAAAGAGAAACACAGGTTGATTTTAATGCCGTTCTGCTCAATTTATATCGCGACGGAAATGATGGCGTGGGCTGGCATAGCGACAGAGAAGATAATACAGGACCAAATCCTATTATTGCTTCGGTTACTTTTGGAGAAACGAGAATGTTTAAACTTCGACATAAATTCAGGAAAGAAATTCCGCCAATTGAGATTCCTTTACATCATGGATCCTTCTTATTGATGGCTGGAACGACGAATAGTTTTTGGCAACATCAAGTTCCGAAAACAGCTCGAGATGTTTTGCCAAGGATCAATCTTACCTTTAGAAGAACCAATCGAAATCTTTGATTTTTATAGCATTGAATCTTTAAAAAGAAGCAATTTTTACTCAAATCAACGTAAGATATTCCTTCTTTAAAAAGTTAAAACATGCACTATATGAACCTTTTACTAGGCAAAACCTATCTTTTTTACTATTTTTGCAACCTTTTTTAAAATACAATACCGTAATGGCTTATTCGAACAATGATTTAGCGCGTTTTTTAGACGCACAGAACAAACTTTATCTTACCGCTCTTTCTGAAATCAGTAAAGGGAAAAAAGAAACGCATTGGATGTGGTTCATTTTTCCGCAAATAAAAGGCTTAGGAAAAAGCGATACTGCAAATCTTTATGCCATTAATGATTTAAAAGAAGCTACAGATTATTTGGAACACCCAATTTTAGGAAAACATTTAATTGAGATTTCAGAGTTGCTTTTAACTTTTAAAATGAAATCAGCTGATGGAATTTTTGGAGATTTAGATGCTCGAAAATTGCGTTCATGTATGACTTTGTTTTCTTTGGTTGAAAATTCAAATCCTGTGTTTCAAGAAATTTTAGACGCTTTCTTCTCTGGAGAAACTGATCCTCTTACTTTATCTATTATTAATTCAACTATAAAATCTGTTGACGAACCAGTTGTAATATAACTAGAGTTTTCAACGATTATTTACATTTAAAAGACACTAATTATAGTGTCTTTTTTTGTTTGCAAACTATTCCGTTTAGAAAATAAAACATTCATTTAAAGATAATTAGCCTTAACTTGCATTTTCAACCTCAAATCTAAACCGCATCATGACCGAAAAAATCAAAGCTTTGCAAATTATCCATCTTGCTATTTGTGCAGGAACAGTTATCGCTTATTTTATTATGGGCGATATTTCATTAGAAACATTACAGATTCCTATTATTGATTCTGTTTCAGCACTATATCTTGCAATTCCGATTCTAGCTTTAGTTTTAAGCAGCATATTGTTTAAAACACAATTAAGACAGATTGATCCGAAACTGAAACTCGAAGACAAACTGCCTGTTTATCAAGCTGCCTCTATTATGCGATGGGCTGTTTTAGAAGGCGCTGCATTTTTAATATTATTCATAAAACCTGAATTCATAATATTCGGAATCCTTCTCATCATTTATCTTATTTTTCTAAGACCTACAGAAGATAGAATTACTAATGATTTATCTGGATATTAATAAACATCAAAATAAAAAAGCATCTTGATTTTCAAGATGCTTTTTTATTTAAGTAATTTTTTCTGCTTATAACAAAAATATTATTCGCTTGGTTTTGTTAAATAGTAAACTGGAATTCCGGTTAACATAATTAATACTCCCCACCCGCAAGTTGAAAATTTTGTAATTAGTAACGAAATGCAAATTGCTGTTGCTACGATAATATATAACATTGGTAAAAACGGATATCCAAATGCTTTATAAGGTCTTTCTGCATCTGGCATCTTTTTTCTTAGAAGAAAAATTCCGTAGATAGTCAGGATGTAAAAAATCAATACGATGATAATTACGAAATCTAATAAATCGCCATATTTTCCTGTCAAACATAAAGCCGAAGCCCAAATGCACTGCGCCCAAAGCGCCCAAGCAGGAACACTTGAACTATTTAAAACAGCTGCTTTTTTGAAAAACAAACCATCTTTTGCCATCGTATAATATACTCTTGCTCCAGCCATAATCAATCCGTTGTTACAGGCAAAAGTCGAAATCATGATCATAATTGCGATAATTAAGGCTCCTATATTTCCAAAAATATAATCTGAAGCTACAACCGCAACACGATCAAACTTTGCTGTTGCAATCTCATCAAACGGAACTACAGCCAAATACATAAGATTTGTTACAACATAAAGACACGTTACAATAAAAGTTCCTAGAAACAGACTAAGTCCAACATTTCGTTTCGGATTTTTGATTTCCCCCGCGATAAAAGTCACACCATTCCAAGCGTCACTAGAAAATAATGATCCAACCATTGCAGCTGAAATTCCAGAAATCAAAGCCGTTCCGCTAATTGGCAACCAAGAACCGCTTTCTTTATCAAATGTTTTTGTGCTCCACCCGTCTGCCCAGTTGGCATCCCAAACAGAAGCTTTCGCGGCAAGCGTTAATCCAAAAATGACTAATCCAAGAAGCGATAGAATTTTAATTATTGTTAAAACAGTTTGCAGAATTTTTCCGTTTTTTACTCCGCGACTATTGATAAAAGTCAGTATAATAATGGTCAAAATCGAAACTAATTGAGCAGCATTCAGTTTAAAAGCGCCTAATTCGTAGAGAATATTTTCGTCGCTTAACGGTTCATACAAATAAGCTGCAAATTTAGAAAAAGCAACTCCCACCGCTGCGATAGTTCCAGTCTGAATAACTGCAAAGAAACTCCAGCCGTACAAAAAGGCAATTAGCTTATTATATGCTTCTTTCAAGTAAACATATTGCCCTCCAGCTTTAGGAAACATCGCACTCAACTCGCCGTAACTAACTGCTGCGACAACAGTAATAAATCCAGACAAAAGCCAGATCAATGTAAGCCATCCTGCCGAACCTACTTGTCTGGCAATATCGGCACTTACAATAAATATCCCGGATCCGATCATAGAGCCAACCACAAGCATGGTTCCATCTAAGAGCCCGAGTTCTCTTTTAAAATTTTCTTGGTCGTTTTCTTGCATTTTTATTGGTTTAAGTAGGCTAAAGATATACTTTTTTTGGAAATCTTAATCTGCAAATTATAGATTCCATAAATTCTTAAAAAAAGCATATTCTGCAATTATGCAAATCCTAGAATTTAATAAGCCCAATTACGGTTTTCCATAAAACACAACTTTTTAGAGTATCTAAATTTGATGAAAATAAAATTTCAATTCGAAATAAGATGGCTAGAATAATTTTACAAAATGACAATGTAGATCTTAACATGAATAAACAATACCAAAATCAAGGTTTTGTTAGTGATAGGGATTTATTAAAAAAGCGTTCGGAAAAGTATTTAAATCTAATTGCTGGACTTGATGCTAAAACATTAACAAATACAAAAGGAATGGTTGAACTTATCAAGGCGGTTCAAGAAGAATTTGGTACAGCTGACATTGCCAGTCTCCCGTTAGGCATCGTTTCAAAATGTTTTTTAGGGCATCCTTATGAAGTACATACGCTTGATTTAAGCGGCAGTCAGATTATCAAACACTATAAAATTACAGAAGCAATGGAACCTCAATTTGAGAAAGCAAGATCATTAGCCAACCATAATGCTTATGCAATAGTAGAAATCTATAACGACAAAATCATTCTAATACGAGAAGACGGAACTGCATCAAAATTATAATAACAATTAAACTAAATACTATGTCACAACAAGTAATCTCCTATGCAGACCTTTCCATAATAAATAGTGCTTTAAGGTCTATTAGCTCAGATATGAAAGGTGTTCATTCTGAATTAGGAACATTGAATTTTAAACAAGATCAATTAGAAAGTGAATTGGTAAAACTTGCAGATTCTTTCGCAGATTTTGTAGAAGCAGATTTAAAACACAAAGCTTTACAACTTGCAGAAACTAGGCAAGGAAATCTAAAACAGGATTTACAAATAAAATTTGGTTATTATGCTGAAGTTAGAAGAATGGCCACAGGAATTCTTCAGGGAGTAGATACTGGGGTAATAAGTGAAGAAACTCTAAGATTTACTACTGAAGAAGTAATGATAAAGGCACCAGGATATTGGTTAGCACCCGCATTGGTATCTTTAACTGCATGGATACGAAATGATAAAATTGTTACAGAAAAAGCTTTGAATGAAGCCCTAAAAAGAGATGATTACAAAACAACCTTGTTTTTTATGATGGTTATGCGTCGATTAATGCGTAATGATTCAAGCTTAAAATGGCTTGAACGTTATTTTATGCATCAGAATCCTCATGATCTTGACCGCGAGTTTATTATTGTACTTGAAGCCGTTACAACAGGTGTTTTTCCTCCTGCGGCTCGCCAATTAATGATGACAAATGTTAAAAATTGGCTAGATCAACTTACTCAAGGAGATACATTTATAAATGAACAAAAATCACAATGGATTAATTTTTTCGAAGCAATAGGGCCTTTGTCCGAAAGGAAATATCCATTATTAGAAAAATTTGCTGCTAATTGGAGTTCATTGGAAAACTCTTTAAAAGAAGCAAAAACAAATAATATCATAAATGCTCATTTTAACAGTATTATCTCTTCTTCTTCAGATTTTTCAAAAAGTGCAAAAGTACAGTTAGATGAAATTTTATCTTTATTGGTTACAAATTTTGATGATGAAGAACTTCCTTTACAAGAACAGGTAAGATTCAATCAGCTTATCATTCAAATGGATGGAGACAAAAATGCTGCCCAAGCTGTTATGGATGCCGAAAAACATATTTTTAATGAGCAGGTTGATTTTTTACAATTACTAACCAATGCTTCTTTTAATCCTGAATTGTCAGGTGCCACAAAAGTAACGCAAGCACTTGCTGTTTCAATAAGCCAGCCTTGGATATTAGAAGCATACGACACTTTTACAGCTCAATATCGAAATAAAATCCCACAATCTGTTGAATTATCTATTGACGATTTTAAAATATCTACCAAAGATGGAAGTGAAGAAAACGAATTGCTAAAAGAACAAGAAACTTTTTATGATAAAGTTTTAGAAACAGAATTAGGTAAACTTTCTTTTCCATACGCTTTCGTAGTTATTGGAGCTTTAATATGCCTTCTAGGCATTTGGCTTTTTACTATTCAAGCATTCCTTGGAATTTTAGGATTAGGAGCTGGCGCTGTTATTATTTGGAATTCTATTAATACACAAAAAAAAGCTAAAAATAAAATTATTGAAAACGTTACTGAACGAAAACAAAAAGGAAAAGAAGTATTAAGAGGATGCATTGCGGAAACTGTAGATTACAGGATAGAACATCTTTTTGAAGATAATAAAGCTGAACAAGTAAGACATCTTATTTCATCTATTACTCCCGAAGATTTTTCGAGCGTATCAAAAGAAGCTGCTAGAAGTATTCTTTAATAATAAAATCAACTGATTATGACAAAAATAATTTTAGGCAATCATTCTGAAGAATCTGAAGATATTGCAAATGAAATAAAAAAAGAAACAAAAGTAAAACCTAACCTTTTTCAAGGAAGAACTGAAGCTGAGTTACAAAACGGAAAATTTCCAGATTGGGATATTATTCCACCAACTCAATTTATTAATCCAAGAATTAAAAATCAATAATGAAAGGTCCTGTAACTTATTCTGAATGGATAAATCTCCTCAATAAATTTGGCGACGGAAATGATTCAGTATTAGAAGAGCTTAATCTCGGAACTTTTATTATTGACGCTGGAACTGCAAATCGTTTCTACAATAAAATTGAAGAAATCTATAAAAAAAGAAAACAAAACTGGTTGGATAAATTTCAGAGATTTTTTGATTTACAAAGTTTAAAGACAGAAGACGATTTCGAGATTGCATTAAGAAATGGCAAGCAAAATCTTGTAACTCTAAAAAACTTTATCTCATTAAAAAGTTTACCTGAAGATTTACAAAAAACACTAAACGAAGATTTGGAAAGCTTTATAACTGAAATAAGAACTTCATTAAAAACCAATAATACAAAAAGTTCTGGAAAAAGTGAAAAAATAGTAATCTTGCTAAATTCTTTTCAACTTACATCTAGTTTTGAAGAAGAAGTTAATTCGAAAGCCTTTCTAAAAGACAATACTATAATCGCTCCTACAAACAGAAAAATAATATTTTAAATGGCAAATAAAACAGAATTTAAAACTTCGCTTTTGCGAATGTTTAGAGCAAGAATACCTTTTATTTCAATTCGTAGTATAGAAAGAGCTAGAGTTTTGGAAGTTATACAACAGTTGGCAGAAGAGATCAATATTCCTATTTATTTTCATAATTTATCACATGGAACTATCGATATAAAATCAAAAAAGAGTGTCAATGATGATCGCTCAGTAGCAGGAGGGCTTGATTATGCAGTCCAAAATATATCACAAAGACAAAATTTAACTTTTGTTTTCACAGAAGTAAGTGATATTGAAGACGATAATTTAGTTTCAAGACATTTATATGATTGTGTCATTCAAGCTATCGAACGCGGAGGAAGTATATGTTTAATTACTACAAAAACTATTTGGCCTCAATTACAGCGTTTAGGAATGACTATTACATTAGACGCTCCTAATGAAGATGAAATGCTTGAGGTTGTAAAGGAATGTGTTATGCCATATAAAGGTTCTATTCCATTAGAATGGGAAGAAACAGATTACAAAATGGCTGCAACTATTTTAGCAAATATGACCAAAATAGAAGCTGAAAATGTTTTAGCAACGCAAATGGCTAAAGGTTCTTTAACTAAAGAAGATATAAAAGAACTTAGTAATGCAAAAGATAAATTATTTAGTGACATTTCAGGATTAGAAAAAGTAAAAATAGATCCTTCGACTCTTTCTGTTGCAGGATTATCCGGTTTACAACACTGGCTTGATAATCAGAAACAACTTTTGACTGCTGATCTGAAAGCCAGAAAAATGAGACCGCCTAGAGGCGTCCTTTTAGTTGGAGTTCCTGGTTGTGGAAAATCTTTATCTGCTAAATTTATTGCTGCAAATTGGAATTTACCATTATATCGTCTTGATTTGGCCGCTATTCAAGGGCAATATCTTGGACAATCTGAAAATAGACTTAAAGAAGCTCTCGCATCTGCTGACAATGCTGCCCCATGTGTTTTATGGATTGACGAAATTGAAAAAGGGCTTTCTGGTGCAACAGGATCTAATGATGGAGGGACGTCAACAAGAATGGTAGGCCAATTTTTATTTTGGCTTCAAGAGAGTATGGCAAAAGTCTTTGTTGTTTCTACAGCCAATGATGTTAGTAAATTACCTCCTGAACTTTTACGAAGAGGCCGATTCGATGAATTATTCTTTGTTGACCTTCCAGGAGAAACCGAAAGAAAAGATATTATCAATCTTTATATAAAACGCAATTTACTGAATGAGCCTTCTTCAGAAACTTTAGATAAACTTATCGAGATTTCAGATGGTTTCGCGGGTTCTGACATTGAGGGGGCGGTGAGAGATATTGCCGTACAGGCAGTAATTCACGGAGACAGCATTGTAGATAATAATCTTTTCGAAAAATGTTTTAAAAATATTGTGCCTCTCAGCAAAACTGCACCAGAAAAAATTGAGTCAATTAGAATTTGGGGACGCGAAAGAGCAGTTCCTGCATCAGGAATTTCTTGGGATAGATCTTTAAACGATACACCTAATGGTAAGCGTTCAATAATCATATAAATTTTAGTATATATATGCAACTGCAAGCTCCTCTACTTGCAGTTTTTTCATAAAGCCCCATTTTACGTATTCCCGTAAACTAAAACATTTTCAATTACTTATATTTGATCAATCATTTTTTCAAGGTCACTGAAATTTAAATTTATAGCTTTAAATAATCTTCCATTATAATTCTAAAACACATGAAAAAATTCGCTTTTTTACTTTTATTCTTTTTAGCTACTTTAAGCACATTTGCTCAAGACATTACTGGCGATTGGAAAGGTCTTTTAAAAGTTCCTGGTGCCGAGCTTAATCTTGTTTTACACATTACAAAAACTGAAAACGGTTTGAGCGCAACACTAGATAGCGTTGACCAAAAAGCATTTGGAATTCCAGTAACCACAACGGTATTCGAAAATTCGACGCTTAAATTTACTGTTGCCAATTTGCAAATAGAATACGAAGGTGTTCTTGGAAAAGACCAAACTATCGCAGGAACTTTCAAACAAATGGGACAACCTTTACCCTTAGTTTTGAAGCGTTAGAAATTTTCCTTAATTTTAAATAAAAACAATATTATGACTTGGGATCCTAAAAAATACAATGAGTTTAAAGAAGAACGTTCTAAACCTTTTGATGATCTTACAAGTCATATTATTGATAAACCAAATCTGAAAGTTATAGATCTCGGATGCGGAACTGGTGAACTTACCAAAAAGTTGCACCAAAAACTTATTCATCCATTTGTTCTTGGCATTGATAATTCCGCTGAAATGCTTGCAAAAGCTCCAACGTTAGAAAATCTTGAATTTAAAGAAAAGCCAATTTTAGAGCAGGTTAACGACGAAACTAAGTGGGATTTAATTTTTTCGAATGCCGCCTTACAATGGATTGACAATCATTACGAACTTTTTCCAAAAATTATCTCGCGTATAAAGGCAGGCGGGCAATTAGCAGTTCAAATGCCACAGCAAAATGAAAACATTCTTAATAAAATACTTTTTCAATTGGTTCAAGAAGAACCTTTTGCATCTTATCTTAAAAACTGGACACGTCCTTCCCCGGTATTAACATTAGACGAATACGCTAAAATCTTGTTCGAAAACGGCGGTAAAGATTTGGTTTTGTATGAGAAAGTTTATCCTCTAATTTCTACTAAAAAAGACGACTTTTTCGACTTCATATCTGGCTCTGCTTTAACTGTTTATCAAGAAAGATTGAAAGAACAAGAATTTGAAGCATTAGCAACCGAATTTAAGAAAAGAATAGATGCTTATTTTCCTCAAGTTCCATCAATCTATGCCTTTAGACGATTGATTATTTACGCTAAATTTTAATAAAAACACCTCAACAAAGCCTATTACAAAACTTAAACAAAAAGAAGCTTTATTTTTTATATTTCATACCTCTTTATTTTCTTTTTGAATTTTGAATTCTGATTGAAAATTAGCTTTTTCAATTCCAAAACTTGAAAAAAGCAACACCACAAAACAACTCAACTAATTGATTTAAAAATAGTTAAACAAAATATTTTTAAATAAAAATATTTTTGTACCAAGATGATTATTTTTGCGAAAACTATAAGATAAATTTTATTATATTTGAGAGAATCATTTCAATAGCATTTACAAACCACGAAATATATTAACAAGTGTTTAATGTTTATACGAATTAAATTTTCCCCATACTATTTATTCATATACAAAAACAACACGCAAAAGACACTTTTTCATCAACCTACTAATTTTAAGATTATGTCTAAATTGCAAGCTTTAAAAAATTTTCGTTTTCCAAATGTTTTCATCCTCATTTTAATCGTTTTTATTTCATGCGCATTACTAATCTGCATCAATTTTTTTACTATTAAAATTTTATCTGCCAATAGAGCATATGTAAACGGAGAGTCGCATTATTCAAAAGGACAAAAAGATGCATCGAGACACTTAATCACTTATTTATTTACAAAAAACCGCACACAATGGAAATTGTATCTAGAAGAATTAAAAGTTCCTCAAGGAGACGGCATTGCAAGAATCACGCTTTTAAAAGCAGGAGACAATAAAATTGCTAGAAAGGGATTTCTTGTAGGCAGAAATAAAGAAGATGATTTAGACGACATTATCTGGTTATTTGAAAACTTCAAAAATGTAAGCTTCTTATCTAAAGCGATACACGAATGGGGACAAGGTGATAAATTAATTTTCGATTTATTTGTTATTGGCCAACAGATTAATGCTAAAATAGATCGAAATATACTAACTGCTGAAGATCAAAAGAAATTTCTAAAACAAATCAGCACAATAAGCGACAGATTGACTATTAATGAGCGTAATTTTTCAAATACATTAGGAGAAGGAACTAGAAAAATAAAAGATTTGCTGATAATTACAAACATCGTTTTTATCCTGATCATAATCTGCAGCGTTTGCATGTATTATTCTATTATGGTTAAAAGGCTTTTGGTTTCAAAGAAAGAAACGGAAGTGAAAAACGAAAATCTAGTTTTAGTAAATCGTGAGTTGGATCGATTTGTTTACAGTGCTTCACACGATTTGAGATCGCCAATTACCTCATTAAAAGGACTTATTGAAATAACCGCATTAGAAGATGATGTGCAGCAAGTTCGAACTTATCTTCAAATGATGCATCAAAGCCTTGCCAGGCAAGATCAATTTATTAGCGACATTATTGATTATTCTAAAAACAAAAGAAAAGAAATAATCATGGAGCCTGTAAGTCTAAAAGAATTGTGCAATGAAGCTATTTTACAATTAATGCATATTGAAAATGCAAATAAAATTAAATTCACGCAGGAACTTTTGGTTGATCAAATTGAAAGTGATGGTCTTCGTTTAAAAATCATTATCAACAACTTGCTTTCTAATGCCATAAAATATGCCGATTGCAACAAACAAGAAATGTTTATTACGATTAAAACTTATTTTAGCGATGGCTTAAATAAAATTGAAGTTACAGATAATGGAATCGGAATTCATGAAGATCATAAACCCAATATTTTTGACATGTATTTTGGAACAAATAAAAACAAAGGCTCTGGATTAGGCTTATATATTGTAAAAGAAGCTGTTGAAAATATTAGAGGTGATATCTCTGTTGTTTCAGAAAGTAGTGTTGGAAGTAAATTTATAGTAACAATACCAAATTCGTATGCCGTATAGATCTCAATTTATAATCATAGAAGACAATTTGATAGATCAATTTGTCACTAAAAAGTTGCTTAAAAAAGGCCTTGATATTAATCCGGTTTGCATCGCTAACAATGGAAAAGAAGGAATGAATTGGCTCTTAAAAAATCAGAACCAAAATTCATTGATTATTCTTTTGGATATTCAAATGCCTATTATGAATGGGTTTGAATTTTTGGAAGAATTTGATAGACTTCCTGAAAATGTAAAAGAAAGGATTGAAATCTTTGTGCTTTCTTCAACTTTGGATACTGATGAAATCAAAAAAATTAGAGAAAACAAATACGTTTCTGATTTTTTGAATAAACCCTTTCGATTGGAAATATTGAAAAGTGCTTTTCTTGAAGTTTAATTTAAAACTCGGTTTACTTGAGAAAAAGCTCTTGTATAATAAGGCTCTTTTGTAGAAGAAATAATTACTCCGCCATGTGTCGATGAATGCACAAATTTAATTTCTCCGCCTTCAACCACTTCTACAACCATTCCAACATGATTAATATGACGTCGGCCATTAGTTCTAAAGAAAATTAAATCTCCTTTTTGAGCTTCGTCAGCACTTACTTTTGTTCCGACACGCGATTGTTCTATAGAACTTCTTGGCAATTTAATATCAAAGTTATTAAAAGTACAAATCATTAAACCTGAGCAATCAAAACCTGCTTTAGTTGTTCCACCAGATCTGTATCTTGTTCCGATATTTTCGGTAGCATTTGCAATAAGTTGATCTATTAACTCCGAATTATTTCCTATTGTTCTAACAAAAGAAGAATCCTTTTTGATTTCTGGAGCAGTTTCAGCTACTTGATTCGAAGAAGCATCTGTTTGTACGTTTGATTCTTGCAAAGCTTGTGCTGCCTGAATTGCATCTGCTTTTTCTTTTGGAACACGAATTTTCAATTGATATCCAACTGGCATTTTTCGTTTAACCAAAGGATTCTGGCGTTCTAGCTCTGCAACGGTAATGCCATATTCCTTAGAAATACCATATTTTGTTTCTTTAGTTTTAACTTCCCTGACAAGCTCTACATCGGTTGAAACTATTTCGGTAGAAGTTTCCGCTTGGTTTTCGTTTACTGCAGCCACATCATTCGAAGGAATAATGATTTGCTGTCCTATTTTTAAACCTTCTGATTCCAAAAGCGGATTTGCTTTCTTTAGATCATCAACAGAAACATTGTATTTTTTAGAAATTCCCCAAAGTGTTTCTTTTGAGGCTACTTCGTGAGTTCCAGAAGTATTAGGAGGAGTATTATTTACTGCAACTTCAACATTTTTAGCTTTTGGTTTTGCAGTACTTTTATTTTTGTTTGGAATTAAAAGTGTCGAATTTAGTTTTAGAATTTTAGGAGCATTCGGATTCGCATCTGCAATATCTTTAACTTTTACTCCATATTTCTTAGCAATAACAGAAAGATTTTCTCCTTGCGAAATTTTGTGCTTAATAAAATTATCCTGCGCAAAAGCTCCAACACTGAAAAAAAACAATACTATTATTAACCGATAAACCATACTCTATTTTTAAAAGTTCTTACACTTTTTTCTAATTACACATTAATTTCAACTCAAAAAAGACAAATATATTGCCTAAAAGGCGAATTTAACTTTTTAAAGTAAAAAAATCAGCATTTTTAACAATTAATTTACTTCAAATTAACAACATCGGCATAGAAATTGAGCCAACTTTTTGAAAAGCAGATTTTTACAGATTGATCGATTTTTAAAAGTTTTTTAATGCTAAAACCAAAGAAATGACAAAAAAAATACTCTTCGCTATCATCCTGTTTCTTCCGTTGCTTTCTATTTCCCAAAATATAAAAGGTATCGTATTGTCTTCAAACGGCGAACCCCTTAAAGACGTCAATATATTTGCAACGTTGAATAAAGTCGGAACCAAAACAAATCAAAACGGAGAGTTTGCCTTAAACTTAAAAACGAAATTACAGAATGAAGAAGTTTTAGAATTCTCTCACGTTGGATACACAACTTCAAGAGTATCTATAACGTATTTAACTAGGCAAAATTTCAAAATTCATTTAGAAGAGAGCATTGAAAATCTATCCGCAGTAGTGGTTATTTCTACATTAAAATTAAAACCAAAACTAGAATACAATGTACTAAAAAAACTAAAATATCCAGTTTTTGCATTTGGTTCCTTCATAAAAGATGACAAAATTTATGTGATGGGCGGAAATCCTTTTCCTGAAATCGATTGGCTGGAGAAACTTAGATCTGAAAGAGCCGATTTCACCTTAACAGATTATCTTGCCCAGTCTCAATATACTATGGACAAACAGCATTACAAAAGAAATCTCTCTGTTTACGACATTAAAACTAATACTTGGACAACACCAATTTCAAAATTAAAATCAAAAGGAAGAGCCTATCACAACATACATTATTACAACAACTCCATTTATGTTTTAGGCGGAAAAAAAATCTATGTTAATATTAGAACCACTTGGGAGTATCTACAAGACCAAATAGAGGTTGTAGATATTGATAGTCTTAGCAGTAAAATCGATTTTACAAATCCGCATCAAGCGGCCAATTTTGCATCGTTTACGTACAAAGACAACATTATTGCTTTAGGAGGCTCGGTATCATCAACCGAAGATGGCAAAAAGGTTTTTACAAACAAAGTGCATCTTTACGATATTACGAGCGGCTATTGGCATGAACTTCCCGATATGCCAACTGCAAAAGAAACTACAGGGATTTTAATAAACGACAAGATTTATCTGATTGGCGGCGACAATGGCAAATTATTATCCGACATTGAAACT
Source organism: Flavobacterium sp. HJSW_4 (assembly GCF_042436695.1). Lineage (NCBI taxonomy): Bacteria > Pseudomonadati > Bacteroidota > Flavobacteriia > Flavobacteriales > Flavobacteriaceae > Flavobacterium > Flavobacterium sp. HJSW_4. The sequence goes on along the minus strand of NZ_JBHNPP010000011.1, from coordinate 144,007 downwards.
TTTGATCTAACTACTGGAAAATGGCAAATAGAAGGTCAAGCATTTTCAGAATTAGAAAGACCCGCTGTAACATATCATGATAATATGATTTATTTTTTTGAGGATAGAAAAATGTATACCTACGACTTAAAAAGCACCGTACTTAAAGAATATGAAATAGATATTGAATTAAAGTATTCCGCTATGTATTATGACAATAATAAACTTTATCTCTTGGGCGGGCGTTTTGAAAACAGTTATTCTAAAATACCGTCATCAAGATTAGTTAGCATCGATTTAGATGAATTTAAAAAGACAAGACCAAACAAAACTAAAATCTTGTCGCAAGGATCTGCTGTTGCCAAAGCAAACTAATTTTATTTCAAATTATGTTTTTCGGTACGAAAATTGAGACAATTTTAAAAATTAGTTTTTTCGAATCAAAAACTTTTTTTCCAAAAAAAATCTAATTTTTAAAACCTAAAAATGGCAAAAAAAATACTCTTATTTTTTATCTTAATTCCTTTTTTTTCTGTTTCGCAGAACATAAGTGGCGTAGTAATTTCTAAAAAAGACAATCTTCCTATAGAAAACACCAATGTATTTGCCTTGTCAAGCAAAGCAGGAACAATAACTGATCAAAACGGGAAATTCTCTTTAAAACTACTTTCTCAATTTAAAGATGATGAAGTTTTAGAATTCTCCCATATTGGATTTACAAGTTTAAAAATAAAATTAGAAGATTTAAAAAAAGCAAAGTTTACTGTTTTTCTAGCTAATGAAGTTGAGAATTTATCGGAATTGACAATTGCCGCCAATCATCAGCTAAAATTAAAATCTAAGCTAGATTTCAATAAACTAGCACCTTTAAAATATCCGATCTTCTCTTTTGGATCATTTTTAAAAGACGATAAAATTTACGTTATAGGCGGAAATGGATCATCTGAAGCCGATGCTTGGAAAAAAGTTACCGCAGAAAAACCTGATCCTTCTATGAAAGATCTTCAAAATGAATTAAGCCGAAATCCAACTTTTCTATTTTATAAAGGAGATTTCTCGACATACGACATTAAAACTGATGCTTGGGAAGTTTCTCCTATAAAATTTACAAAGAGAGCACATCATAATATACATCTATACGATAATTCAATTTATGTTTTAGGTGGAAAAAGAATTTCTGTAAATGGAAAATTCGAATATTTACAAGATCAGATTGAAGTTTTAAATCTTACCAATCAAACTATAAAAGTCGACAATACAAATCCGCATCAAGCTGCAGATTTTGCTTCGTTTACTTATAAAGACAATATTATTGTAATGGGCGGTTCTGTAAAAATGACTGAAAGCGGCAAAAAAGCTTTTACCAACAAAGTGCATTTGTACAACATTACTACGGGTTATTGGTATGAATTGGACAATATGCCAACGGCAAAAGAAACTAACGGAATTTTAATTGATGACAAAATATATCTTATTGGAGGAAATAACGGCCAGCCACTTTCTAAAATTGAAACTTTTAATTTGATTACACAAAAATGGGAGACTGAAGGCGAATTATTTTCGGGATTAGAAAGACCTGCGATAACGTATCATAATAATGTTATTTATTTTTTCGAAAACGCAACGCTTTATACCTATGATTTAAAAACAAAGCAATTGAAACAATACCAAATTGATCTCAGTTTAAAGTTTTCTTCTATGCATTTTTACAATGACAAACTTTATATAATTGGTGGCTATAGCTTTAACGATTATTCCAAAACTCCTTCAGCAAACACATACAGCGTTTCAATTGATGAATTTCAAACAACAAAACCCAGTCATTTTAAAACATTAGAATCAAATCCAGCAAAAATTAATTAGCATAAAAAAACCGCTCTGCATTTTCACAGAGCGGTTTTTAATATAATAGAATCTTAAATATTAAGCTTTTCCAGCTGCGATTAAATTTAATGCAGAACCTGCAACAAACCAACCGATTTGACCTTCGTTATACGTATGATTAGCCAAAATAATATCTTTTGTACCATCAGCGTGAACAAATTCTAATGTCAAAGGTTTACCTGGAGCAAATTCTGTTAAATCTAAGAAGTTGATTGTATCGTCTTCTTGAATTTTATCGTAATCTGCTTCATTCGCAAATGTCAATCCTAAAAGACCTTGTTTTTTAAGGTTTGTTTCGTGAATACGAGCAAAAGATTTTACTAATACCGCTTTAACTCCTAAGAAACGAGGCTCCATAGCCGCATGCTCACGAGAAGATCCTTCTCCGTAGTTATGATCTCCAACTACAATAGATGGAACTCCAGCTGCTTTGTATGAACGAGCTACAGCAGGAACAGCATCATATTCTCCAGTTAATTGATTCTTAACAGAGTTTGTTTTTTGGTTGTAAGCATTTACAGCTCCAATCAACATATTATTAGAAATGTTATCTAAGTGTCCACGGAAACGTAACCAAGGTCCAGCCATAGAAATGTGATCTGTAGTACATTTTCCGAATGCTTTAATCAACAATTTAGCACCAGTGATATTTTTACCATCCCAAGCGTTAAATGGAGCCAATAATTGCAAACGCTCTGAAGTTGGATTTACAACAACCTGAACTCCTGAACCATCAGCAGCCGGAGCTTGAAATCCTGGATCTTCAGCGTAGAAACCTTTAGAAGGAAGCTCATCTCCAGTTGGAGCGTCAAGTTTTACTTCTTCCCCATCTTCATTGATTAATGTATCTGTTAATGGATTAAAACTTAAATCACCTGCAATGGCCAAAGCAGTTACCAATTCTGGAGAACCTACGAAAGCCAATGTATTTGGGTTACCATCTGCACGTTTTGAGAAGTTACGGTTGAAAGAGTGCACAATTGTGTTTCTCTCTTCTTTTTCTGCTCCTTCTCTATCCCACATACCAATACATGGTCCGCAAGCATTTGCGAAAACAGTTGCTCCAATTTTATGGAAAGTATCAATAAATCCATCTCTTTCGATTGTAGAACGAACTACTTCAGAACCCGGAGTGATTGTAAACTGTGATTTTGTTTTTAAATTTTTATCTGCAACTTGTTTTGCCAATGAAGCAGCGCGTGAAATATCTTCGTAAGAAGAGTTTGTACAAGAACCAATTAAACCAACTTGAATTTGTAATGGCCAGTTATTTTTAACCGCTTCTTCTTTCATTTTAGAAATTGGAGTAGCTAAATCTGGTGTAAATGGTCCATTTAAATGCGGTTCTAATTCAGATAAGTTAATTTCAATCACTTGATCAAAATATTGCTCTGGATTAGCATATACTTCTGGATCTCCTGTTAAATATGGAGCGATTTTGTCTGCAGCATCTGCTACTTCTGCTCTATTTGTAGAACGAAGGTAACGGCTCATTGAATCATCATAACCAAAAGTTGAAGTTGTAGCTCCAATTTCAGCACCCATATTACAGATAGTACCTTTACCTGTACAAGACATAGAAGTTGCGCCTTCTCCAAAATATTCTACAATAGCACCAGTACCACCTTTTACAGTCAAAATACCAGCAACTTTAAGAATTACGTCTTTTGGAGCCGTCCAACCTGATAATTTACCAGTTAATTTAACTCCGATTAGTTTAGGAAATTTAAGCTCCCAAGCCATTCCAGACATTACATCTACAGCATCTGCTCCACCAACACCAATAGCAACCATTCCTAAACCACCTGCGTTTACAGTGTGAGAATCTGTACCAATCATCATTCCTCCAGGGAAAGCATAATTTTCAAGTACAACTTGGTGAATAATTCCAGCTCCTGGTTTCCAGAAACCGATTCCGTATTTATTAGAAACTGACGACAAGAAGTCGAAAACCTCATTACTTTGTGTTTTTGCTCTAGCCAAATCGGTTACAGCATCTACTTTTGCCTGAATTAAGTGATCACAGTGAACAGTTGTTGGAATTGCCACTTTAGATTTACCAGCATGCATAAACTGTAATAATGCCATTTGTGCAGTTGCATCTTGACAAGCTACGCGATCGGGTGCAAAATCAACGTAATCAACTCCTCTTCCAAACGCCTTAGTAGGATTTCCATCCCAAAGGTGATTGTATAAAATTTTCTCTGTTAAAGTAAGCGGACGACCAACAATCTCGCGCGCTTTGTCAACGCGACCGGGCATGTTTTCGTACACTTTTTTAATCATTTCGATATCAAAAGCCATAGATTTTTTTGTTTTTATTATTCTTTTTTGAACATGACAAGTTACAAAAAATAGAACAATTATTACTAAAAAAGCCCGAGTTTTATGACTCGGGCTTTTAAAATATGATTAAATAATCTTTCGATTACATAACTAATTGTTTGTTAGAAGGCGCGAACTTAGTTAAGTTGATACCATCTACCGCAGCAGTATATTCTTCCATAGTTGGAGTTCTACCTAAAATCGTAGAAAGAACTACAACTGGCGTAGAAGAAAGCAATGATTCTCCTTTTTTACCTTCTGTATCTTCTACAACTCTACCTTGGAATAAACGAGTAGATGTTGCCATTACCGTATCTCCTTTAGCTGCTTTTTCTTGGTTACCCATACAAAGATTACATCCAGGACGCTCTAAGTATAACATATTTTCGTATTCTGTACGAGCTGCACCTTTAGGAGCATTATCGTCAAATTCGAAACCTGAGTATTTTTGAAGAACTTCCCAATCACCTTCAGCTTTCAACTCATCAACAATGTTGTAAGTTGGAGGAGCAACTACAAGAGGAGCATTAAATTCAACTTTTCCTGTTTGTGCTTCAACGTTTTTCAACATTTGAGCAAGGATTTTCATATCTCCTTTGTGAACCATACAAGAACCGATAAATCCAAGATCTACTTTTTTCTCTCCACCATAGAAAGATAATGGTCTGATAGTATCGTGAGTATAACGTTTAGAAACGTCTTTATTATTAACGTCTGGGTCAGCGATCATTGGTTCAGCAATTTCATCCAAATCAACTACAACTTCAGCATAATATTTAGCATTTGCATCTGGAGTTAAAGCTGGTTTTTCACCAGATTTAATTTCTGCAATTCTCTTATCTGCTTTGTTGATTAAGCCTTGAAGAACTTGTCTGTCGTTATCCATTCCTTTGTTGATCATAATTTGGATTCTGCCTTTAGCAATTTCCAATGATTCAATCAAAGTATCATCTTCTGAAATACAGATAGAAGCTTTAGCTTTCATTTCTGCAGTCCAGTCTGTAAATGTAAACGCTTGGTCAGCAGTAAGAGTTCCGATGTGAACCTCAATGATTCTACCTTGGAATACGTTCTCACCGTTGAATTTCTTAAGCATTTGAGCTTGTGTAGCGTGAACCACATCACGGAAATCCATATAACCTTTCATGTCTCCTTTGAAAGTTACTTTTACAGATTCTGGAATTGGCATAGAAGCCTCTCCAGTCGCCAATGCAAGAGCAACAGTTCCTGAGTCAGCACCAAAAGCAACACCTTTAGACATTCTCGTGTGAGAGTCACCACCGATAATGATTGCCCATTCGTCGATAGTAATATCGTTAAGTACTTTGTGGATAACGTCTGTCATTGAGTGGTAAACACCTTTCGGGTCACGAGCTGTGATCAATCCGAAGTTGTTCATGAACTTCATCAATTTAGGAATATTAGCCTGAGCTTTTTTATCCCAAACAGAAGCAGTGTGACAACCAGATTGGTAAGCACCGTCAACGATTGGAGAAATAACTGTAGCAGCCATAGACTCTAATTCCTGAGCAGTCATAAGACCTGTAGTATCTTGAGAACCTACAATGTTTACTTCTACACGAACGTCAGAACCAGCGTGCAACACTTTACCTTGTGCAATACCTACAGCATTTTTGTTGAAGATTTTCTCAACTGCAGTTAAACCTTGTCCTTCGTTAGAAATTTCTTTAGATGGAGCAAATACAGCAGGAGCTTCAATATCTAATAATTTAGCAGCAAATGTTTGTAATTTTTTACCAAATACAATTGCATATGATCCTCCAGCTCTGATGAACTCTTTTTTCTGAGGAGTAAATGATCTAGAAATATCAATTAATTCTTGATCACCGTTGTATAATTTTTTAGTTTGAGTATTGATAGTCAAAACAGTTCCTGTAGCAACAGAATAAGCTTGCTCAAGAATTGGTTCGTTATTTTCGTTCAATACTGGTTTTCCGTCTGCATCAACTTTTTTAACCCAGTTTTTAAGGTCAATTCCAATACCTCCAGTTACGTCAACTGTAGTAAGGAAAATTGGAGAAATACCATTTGTACCTCCAACAATTGGAGCAATATTTACGAATGGAACATATTGACTTGCTTGTTTTCCTGTCCAAAGTGCCACGTTGTTTACACCTGACATTCTAGAAGAACCAACTCCCATTGTTCCTTTTTCAGCAATTAACATTACACTTGCATCTGGATGTTTTGCCTGAAGCGCCTGAATTTCTTTTTGAGCTTCTGGCGTAATCATACATTTTCCGTGAAGTTCACGGTCAGAACGAGAGTGCGCTTGGTTTCCTGGAGAAAGTAAATCTGTAGAGATATCTCCTTCACCAGCAATATATGTAACAACTTTAATTTCTTCAGCTATTTCTGGAAGTTTAGTAAAAAACTCAGCTTTTGCATAACTTTCGATAATTTCTTTAGCAAATGCATTATCATTTTTGAAAGCTTCTTTCAAACGATCTGTATCTGCGTCGTAAAGGAAAACTTGAGTTTTAAGAACATCTGCCGCTTGTTGAGCAATTGCATCATCAAATCCTAAAGCTAAATCTAATAACACTTCGATTGAAGGTCCACCCTTCATATGCGATAATAATTCAAAAGCAAAAGCAGGCGTAATCTCTTTTACAATTGATTGACCTAAAATGATTTCTTTTAAAAACTTTGCTTTTTCACCAGCAGCACTTGTAGTACCCGGTAACGTATTGTAAATAAAAAACTTAAGAGAGTCTTCGCGATTTACGTTATCAACATCTTTAATTTGAGCAATGATTTCGCTTAATAATTCAGCTCCATCGATTGGTTTAGGGTGTAACCCTTGATTTTTTCTTTCTTCAATTTCTTGAATGTAATCCTGATAAATATTCATAATAAAAGCGGATTTATTTTTTTGAGGCAAATTTAAGCATTAAAGACGATAATTAAAAAAAATTTAATAGAACAAGCCTTTTCAAAAATTATTATTGCTAAAAAACGATTTTCACTGCTTGTTTTTGCCGAAAACTCAATTTTACATCAAAATAATGAATTATTAACATTTAAAGATCTTTTCTTTAACAAAGTCGAAATTCGTTGTTGTAAAACAAGTAAGTTTTTACACCTATTTTCAAGAAGAATCTTTCTAAATAAGCAATTATAACGTTATAGTTGAGATTTTAAGCGTCGTTTGAGGAGAGTTTTCAGACTTGCTAAAAACAAAAAATCCTGACAATAAATTATCAGGATTCTAGTAAATATATTTTTTGATTTTACATCAATTTTTTAATAATAACTTCTTCAGTTATTCCTTCAGCATCTGCTTTATAGTTTTTAATAATTCTGTGTCTTAAAATACCTGTCGCGACTGCTTGAACATCTTCAATATCTGGCGAAAACTTTCCATTAAAAGCCGCGTGTGCTTTTGCTGCCAGAATCAAGTTTTGTGATGCTCTAGGTCCTGCACCCCAATCTAAATAGTTTTTTACAAAATCGTTAGTCAAATTATTATCAGGACGTGTTTTGCTTACTAGTGTTACGGCATACTCAATAACATTATCCGCAACTGGAATTCTACGGATTAAATGTTGAAAATCGATAATTTCCTGAGCAGTAAACAACGGATTAATTTCTGTTTTAACATCAGAAGTTGTTCTTTTTACTACTTGAACTTCTTCTTCAAAAGTTGGATATTCCAATTTAATAGCAAACATAAAACGGTCCAATTGAGCTTCTGGCAAAGGATAAGTTCCCTCCTGCTCAATAGGGTTTTGAGTTGCCAAAACAAAATAAGGCAAATCTAATTTATGATGTTGTCCCGCAATTGTAACCGATCTCTCTTGCATCGCTTCTAACAAAGCTGCTTGTGTTTTTGGCGGTGTTCTGTTTATCTCATCAGCCAAAATAATATTAGAGAAAATTGGCCCTTTAATGAATTTGAAATTTCTGTTTTCATCCAAAATTTCACTTCCTAAAATATCAGAAGGCATCAAATCTGGCGTAAACTGAATTCTTTTAAAATCTAGACCTAAAGCCTGAGATAAAGTATTTATCATTAAGGTTTTTGCTAAACCTGGAACTCCTATTAAAAGTGCATGCCCTCCGGAAAATATACAAAGTAAAATTTGATCTACAACGGCGTCTTGCCCTACAATGATCTTCGCTATTTCTTTTTTTAATTCGTTTCTTTTTTGAACTAAATTGTGAATTGCTGTTACGTCAGACATTTATGAATGTATTAAAAATTAAAAAGAGTTAATTCTATGAATTCATAAAACTAACTCTTTTTATTTATTTATTAAAACTTATTTTTTCAACCAATTGTTTGCAAAAGAACAATCTTTATACTCTCCAATAATTTTGATGTAAGTATCTTTAATTTTAGCATCAAACCATTTTCCAATTGCGTTGATCTGCTTTTCTTTTAATGCTAATTCCTTAATCTTAGTATAATCTTTAGCATAATCTGCAGTGTGCTCGTCAATTCTGTTGGTAACTGTAATTAACTTATATGTTTTTTTACCCTTATCATCAGTATTTAAAAGTGGCTGAGAAATCTCATCTCCTTTTAAATTTGAAACTTGGCTATACAAAGTTGGATCCATTTTAGTCAACTCAAATCTAGTATCTTGTGTTGTTGGATTTACCAATGTTCCTCCATTTGTTCTAGTTTCTTTTTCATCAGATTCAGTTCTTGCAGCCTCAGCAAAAGTCAATTCTTTATTGATGATTTTATTTCTAATATTTGTAATTCTCTCTTTAGCTTCTTTTAAAGCAGCTTCTGAAACCGTTGGAGAAATCAAAATATGGCGAAGTTCAACCTCCTGTCCTTTAATTTTTTCTACCATAATAATATGGAATCCAAAAGTAGTTTCAAATGGTTGAGAAATCTCACCTGCTTGTAAACTAAAAGCAACATCTTTAAACTCTTTAACAAAAGGAGTTTTTCTTGTCATTTTATAATATCCTCCGTTTGGCGAAGATCCAGGATCTTGAGAGTATAAAACTGCTTTTGTCGCAAAACTAGAACCTTCAAGAACATCTTGTCTTATAGCATTTAATCTATCAATAACTTTTTGCTTGTCTTCTTTAGAAATTTTAGGCTCAACAACAATTTGTGCTACTTCCATTTCAGCACCAAAAGTTGGCAATTCGTCTTTTGGAATTTTCTTAAAGAAATTACGAACTTCTTCTGGAGTAATTTCAACATCTTTAATGATTTTGTCTCTCATTTCAGAAGCTAATTTCTGCTCCTTCAAGATGTCTGCAAAATAAGTTTTAAACTCTTCTACAGAACCTTTTTTATAGTATTCAACTACCTTATTAATGTCACCTACTTGCTGGGTCATGTAGTTAAGACGCTCTTCCATCATACTTCTAACCTCGGCATCACTTACAATAATACTATCCTGAATTGCTTGGTGAGCGTATAATTTATCTTCTAAAAGCTTACCCAACATCTGACATCTTGTAATATCTTTTGTAGATCCGCCTTGAGCAGTAATTTCCAAAAATCCTTTATCGATATCAGAATCTAAAACGATATAATCTCCTACAGTCGCAATGATTCCGTCGATTTTCAATTTTCCACCAGTAGGAGCTTCAACTGGTTTTTGAGCAACAACATCAGGAATAATTTCTTGCGCTGTTATAATTGGAGCAAAAAAAAGAAAAAAACAAATTGTTAGTGCAAACTTGTAATCAATTGTTTTTAGCTGTAATTTTTTTAATAGCATTATTTTAATTTTTATTTGAATGTAAGCCTGTTTTAGATAATCCCCCTGAAATTATTGATGTTGAACTTAAACATAAATAATTAAAGTATAGTTCTTTCGTAACTTATAACGAACAAAAATAACAATTCAATTACATAATCCAACTATCCGATATACTATTAACAAAAAATTATAGGATAGTCTATTTCTATTTTTCAAATTCAACTGAATGCATTTCTATGATTGCTTCCTTTTTTTAGCTTTCAACAATAAATAAACATCTAATTATAAGCACCATAATAAAAAGTTCTCAATACTACAACGTTTTCGTAACAACTTATTTTCTTACAAATTAAAATTAAATCAAAAAAATTTTACTTTAGATGCGTAATTATCAATTTACCATATTAAAAAATAACAATACTTGCCTTTTTAAAGCTCAAAATTGAATAATTGCAAACTCACTATTTAACTTAACCACATCTATCATGAAAAAACCTATTTTAAAATTATGCCTCATTACGGCATTTACCGGACTACTGTATTCGTGTTCTCAAAATGAAATTAACGAATCGGATGCAAAAGCTGAAAGTCAGAAATTTAAAGTTATTGATGTTACGCATCACGATGGAAAACCTTTTAGCACAGGAGTTTCAAGCAACTCTACAACAGGAAAATATGTTGACAATCCTGGTGGAGGTGTTATGATGCAAGCTTTCTATTGGGATGTTCCTGCGGGAGGAAATTGGTGGAATACCGTAAGCAGCAAAGTTACTGCATGGGGAAATGCCGGAATTGGTTCTATTTGGCTTCCGCCAGCTTCAAAAGCACAAAACGGAGCTTTTTCTATGGGATATGACCCAACAGATTATTTTGATTTTGGAGATTACAATCAGAATGGAAGTACCGAAACAAGATTTGGATCTAAAACTGAATTGGTAAACCTAATTACAGCAGCACATAATGAGAATATAAAAGTGTATGCAGATATTGTAATTAATCATAATAGCGGCGGACAATCTGAAGCAAATCCGTTTACGGGAACAAATACTTGGACCAATTTTACAGGAGTTGCTTCGGGTAAATTTCCTCGTACCTATAATGATTTCTATAAAAATAGTTACGGAAATAATGACGAAGGATCTTTTGGTGGTTTTCCAGATTTATGCCACGCTGCGCCAAATGTTCAAAATTGGCTTTGGCTTAGAACTGACGGCGTTGGAAAATATTATAAAAACACCATGAAATTTGATGGTTGGAGATTTGATTATGTAAAAGGTTTTGGTGCATGGGTTGTAAATGCTTGGAATGCCAATGTTGGCGGATTTTCTGTTGGAGAATTATGGGATTCTAATGTAAATGTATTAAATGACTGGGCAAACAATGCCAACAGTTCTGTTTTCGATTTTGCTTGTTATTACAAAATGAATGATGCTTTTGACGGAAATAATTTGGCGCTTTTAAATGATGATATGATGTGGAAACGTAATCCGTATAAAGCGGTGACTTTCGTAACCAATCATGATACAGATGAAATTTGGAGCAAAATGTTAGCGTACTCTTATATATTAACTCACGAAGGTTATCCTACAATTTTCTACAGAGATTACGAAGAATGGTTAGACAAAAACAAGTTGAACAATCTAATTTGGATTCACAATAATAAAGCAACTGGAACAACTTCTATTTTATATTCTGATAATGACGAATATGTTGCTAAAAGAAACGGATATAATGGAAATCCAGGATTGGTAGTTTACATTAACAACTCCGATGTTTGGCAAGAAAGATGGATTCAAACCAATTGGGCCAATACTCAAATTAAAGATTTCACAGGAAACTCAACTTGGTATCCAACAACTCAAGCAGACAAATGGGTAAAAATACAATGTCCTCCAAAAGGATATTCAATTTGGTCAATTAATCAGTAATTTTAAAAATGACTATTTAAGGCTGTTGCAAAACAGCCTTATTTTTTTCTTTAAAAATCCATTCAGAAAAAAGACTTCCAAATTTAAGAACTGAATATTTTTATAAAGCCGTAATTTAATAGTACTTTTGCAACCTATTTATACGAAATATGAGCTTTTTAAAAGAAATACAACGCAGAAGAACATTTGGAATTATCTCGCATCCCGATGCTGGTAAAACGACACTAACAGAGAAATTACTTTTATTTGGAGGTGCAATTCAAGAAGCAGGAGCTGTAAAAAATAATAAAATTAAAAAAGGAGCAACGAGTGACTTTATGGAAATCGAACGCCAAAGAGGGATCTCGGTTTCGACTTCTGTGCTTGCTTTTAATTATAAAGATAAAAAAATCAACATCCTTGATACTCCTGGACACAAGGATTTTGCTGAAGACACATTTAGAACTTTAACTGCTGTTGATAGCGTTATCGTTGTAATTGACGTTGCAAAAGGGGTTGAGGAACAAACAGAAAAACTAGTTGCTGTTTGTAGAATGCGTAACATTCCTATGATTGTTTTCATCAACAAATTAGACCGTGAAGGTAAAGATGCTTTCGATCTAATGGATGAAGTAGAACAAAAATTAGGTTTAAAAGTAACGCCTTTAAGTTTCCCAATCGGAATGGGTTATGATTTCCAAGGAATTTACAATTTATGGGAAGAAAACATTAACCTTTTCAGCGGAGACAGTCGTAAAAATATTGAAGAAACAATTGCTTTTTCTGATGTTCAGAACAATCCAGAATTAGATAAAATTGTGGGTGAAAAAGCAGCAAATAAACTTCGTGAAGAATTAGAATTAATTGACGAAGTATATCCAAAATTCGAACGTCAAGATTATTTGGATGGAAAAATCCAGCCAGTATTCTTTGGTTCTGCTTTGAATAATTTTGGAGTTCGTGAATTGTTAGATTGTTTCATTACAATCGCTCCTTCTCCAAGACCAAAAGATTCTGAAACTCGTACAGTTGAGCCTACAGAAGAAAAAATGTCTGGATTTGTTTTCAAAATCCACGCAAATATGGATCCGAAACACCGTGACCGTTTAGCGTTCATCAAAATCGTTTCTGGAACTTTTGAAAGAAACAAACCTTATTATCACGTGCGTCAGAAGAAAAATTTAAAATTCTCTAGTCCTAACGCCTTTTTCGCTGAGAAAAAAGAAATTGTAGACATTTCTTATCCAGGTGACATTGTTGGTTTGCACGATACAGGGAACTTTAAAATTGGAGATACTTTAACAGAAGGCGAAATCATGAGCTTTAAAGGTATTCCAAGTTTCTCTCCAGAGCACTTTAGATACATCAATAATGCTGATCCTATGAAAGCTAAGCAATTAGAAAAAGGAGTTGATCAGTTAATGGATGAAGGTGTGGCTCAGTTATTTACTTTAGAAATGAATAACCGTAAAGTTATCGGAACGGTTGGAGCACTTCAGTATGAGGTAATTCAATATCGTTTAGAGCATGAATATGGCGCAAAATGTACATATGAAAACTTCCCTGTACACAAAGCTTGTTGGGTTAAACCTGATGATGCTAAAAATGAAGAGTTCAAAGAATTTAAACGTATCAAACAAAAATTCCTTGCTCATGATAAATACGGTCAATTGGTATTCTTAGCAGATTCTGATTTTACAATTCAAATGACGCAAAGCAAATATCCATCAGTAAAATTATTCTTTACATCGGAGTTTGATTAAAATATCATTATTGAAATACAAAAGGCTGTTTAAATTTTAAACAGCCTTTTTTTATTATCTAAATTTCCTTTGTTGTTTTTTCAGGGATATAATTAACCCCTAATCCGCCTGCAATATAAACTCTAGAAAGCTCATCAGCTGAGATAATTATATTTTGATGCAATACATTATCTTTCACTGAACTCACATCAAAATTAACCGCTTTAGACAGATAATAATCGTCTGCTGTAATGACTATTTGAAATGTTTTAGAATCTTTGGCAACCAAAATTGGAATTAAAAACTCTCCTGTTTTCGAATTCACTTTCACATTACTTCTTGAACCATTAATACTAATCTCAAGATTTCTGTATGTTTTTTTATCAAAGGGCTTATTAGTTTTAGCTTCTAACAATTTACCTTTCACAAAGATTGACTGTTCTTGTGTATTTTGAACGTAAGCAACTTTACCAACTGTATAATGAGCGGGTTGAAGAACTGTAATTTCTGTTTCAACAGTCGTTTTTTCTTGCCCTGTAACATTCGAAGCAAGCAAAAGAGAAGCAGCAACGGCAGCGTACTTTAAATTATTAATCTTAGATGTTTCATTAATTTGAAATTCTTCCTCTAACTGTGTTGTTTTTAATCTTGCACAAATATTTTGGTCTCTGTTTTCAGAAATGAATTTAGCAACTTCAGAATTCGTTTTTTTACTTAAATCAATTACATTTTTCATGCAAGAATCGCAAAATGAACCATTTGCATTAGGAATCATTTTATCAAAATTTTCAGAACATGGACTTGCTATTTCTAAAGTGAATTTCTTTTTCATGATACTCCTATTTAAAATTAGAAATCTTTCATTAGACTTCTTAATTATATAGAGTAGATTTTACATGAAAAGGTTGGGAAGAAGACAAAAAAAATTCACACTAAATTTTCAGTATAAAAAAAGCGCTAAATGTATTAGCGCTTTTTTATAATTTGAATTAATCAACCTTTACTAAGTCATTATATTTCAAAATTCAATCTTTTTTAGGTAATACCAATTTAAAACAATACATAATTGAAAAGAAATTTAGTCGATTAAAGTAATTTAAATCAGATAAACTACATTCTTTTACTGTATTCAAAAAAAAAGCCCCTTAAAAAGGGGCTTTAAATTTATGCTTGTCCAGTTGGACCGAAATTAAGCGGAATTGGCGCTTGTTCCGTTTCTTTGATTTCGCCATGAGCTGCTTCAAATCTGTGGATGTTTTCACCTATTGCTTTCAATAATCTTTTAGCATGTTGTGGTGTCAAAACAATTCTTGACTTTACCTTGGCTTTAGGAATACCCGGCATAATGCTCACAAAATCTAAAACAAACTCTGATGACGAGTGATTAATTATCGCAAGATTTGAATAAATTCCTTCTGCGATGCTTTCATCTAACTCAATATTAATTTGCTCTTGTTGTTGTTTCGGATTACTCATAGTTTCCTAATTAATAAATGTATTCTTCTTTATTAGCCATCATTTCGTTGTAATCGTCTTTAGATCCTACGATAGTGTTATCGTACTCTCTCATACCAGTTCCCGCAGGAATTCTGTGTCCAACAATTACATTTTCTTTTAATCCTTCTAGATCATCTACTTTACCAGCTACTGCAGCTTCGTTAAGTACTTTCGTTGTCTCCTGGAATGAAGCCGCAGAAATGAATGATTTAGTTTGTAACGAAGCTCTTGTAATACCTTGAAGAACTGGCGTTGCAGTTGCAGTGATTACATCTCTTGCTACAACAAGATTTTTATCATTTCGTTTCAATAATGAATTCTCATCACGTAATTCACGAGGTGTAATAATCTGACCTGGTTTCAATACTGAAGAATCTCCAGCATCTTCAACTACTTTCATACCGTATAAGTTATCATTTTGAACGATAAAATCTTTAGTATGAATTAATTGATCCTCTAAGAATAAAGTATCACCTGGATCCTGAACTCTTACTTTACGCATCATTTGACGAATAACTACCTCAAAGTGCTTGTCATTAATTTTTACCCCTTGTAAACGGTAAACCTCTTGAATTTCATTTACCAAGTACTGTTGAACAGCAGCTGGACCTTGAATTCTTAAGATATCATCTGGTGTAATTGCACCGTCAGACAATGGAACTCCCGCTCTTACGAAGTCATTTTCTTGTACTAAGATTTGGCTAGAAAGTTTAACTAAATACTTTTTAATTTCACCAAATTTAGACTCGATAACGATCTCACGGTTACCTCTCTTAATTTTTCCAAAAGATACAACACCATCAATTTCAGATACAACTGCTGGGTTTGAAGGGTTACGAGCCTCAAGCAACTCAGTAATTCTAGGAAGACCTCCCGTGATATCGCCCGCTTTAGAAGAACGACGTGGAATCTTAACTAATACTTTACCTGCTTTAATTTTCTCACCATTTTCAACCATTAAGTGTGCACCTACTGGTAAGTTGTAAGAACGAATCAATTCACCTTCTTTACCGTAAACCAATAAAGTTGGGATTAATTTTTTGTTTCTAGCCTCAGAGATTACTTTCTCTTGGAAACCAGTCTGCTCATCGATCTCAACCATGAACGATTGTCCTTGCTCTAAATCTTCGTAAGCAATCTTACCAGTAAATTCAGAAACAATTACACCGTTATATGGATCCCATTTACAGATTACAGTTCCTTTAGCAACAGTATCTCCATCATTAACAAAAATACTAGATCCGTAAGGAATGTTATGTGTATTTAAAACAATTCCTGTTTTTTCGTCAACTAATTTTAACTCAGTTGAACGAGAAACTACGATATCAACAGAGTTTCCTTCTCCGTCTTCACCTTTAACTGTTTTTAAATCTTCAATTTCAAGTCTACCTGCGAATCTTGTAACAATACTAGATTCTTCAGAGATACCTCCAGCAACCCCTCCAACGTGGAACGTACGAAGTGTTAACTGTGTACCTGGCTCTCCAATAGACTGAGCCGCAATAACTCCGACAGCTTCACCTCTTTGTGTCATCTTACCAGTAGCTAAGTTTCTACCGTAACATTTCGCACAAATACCTTTTAAAGCTTCACAAGTTAATGGAGATCTAACTTCTACTTTTTCAATTGGAGAAGCTTCGATAGTTCTCATAATTGCTTCAGTAATTTGTTCTCCAGATTTAACCATTACTTCATTAGTAAGAGGATTAATAACGTCTTGTAATGCAACACGTCCTAAAATTCTCTCTCCTAAAGATTCAACGATTTCCTCATTTTTCTTCAATGCTGCAACTTCAACACCTCTTAAAGTTCCACAATCTTCGATGTTAACAATAACATCTTGAGAAACGTCATGAAGCCTTCTTGTCAAGTAACCAGCATCGGCCGTTTTAAGAGCCGTATCCGCAAGACCTTTACGAGCACCGTGAGTAGAAATGAAGTACTCAAGGATCGAAAGACCTTCCTTAAAGTTAGAAAGAATCGGGTTTTCAATAATCTCACCACCACCAGCAGTAGATTTTTTAGGCTTAGCCATCAAACCACGCATACCAGTTAACTGACGAATCTGCTCCTTAGAACCCCTTGCCCCAGAGTCAAGCATCATATATACAGAGTTGAAACCTTGTTGGTCTTCTCTAATATTTTTCATTGCTAATTCTGTTAACTGAGCATTCGCTGAAGTCCATACGTCAATAACTTGGTTGTAACGCTCGTTATTTGTGATAAGACCCATGTTATAGTTAGTTGAGATACCTTCAACTTGCTCTCTAGCATCTGCAATTAACTTCGTTTTTTGTTCTGGAATTCTAATATCACCTAAAGAGAATGATAAACCTCCTCTAAATGCGAATTTATAACCCATATCTTTCATATTATCCAAGAAAGCTGCCGTTGTAGGTACATCAGTCACACTTAAAATGTGTCCGATAATATCTCTAAGGTTTTTCTTAGTCAATACGTCATTGATATATCCAGCTGCTTCAGGTACTACTTCATTAAATAATACACGTCCTGCAGTTGTTTGAATAATTTGGTACACTAATTCTCCAGCGTCGTTAAAATCTTTTGCACGGATTTTCACACGAGCATTCAATTCTAATCTTCCTTCGTTTAATGCAATGTTTACTTCTTCAGCAGAATAGAAAGTCAAATCCTGACCAATAATTTTGTGATCTTCTGTAGAAATACGCTCTTTGGTCATATAATATAGACCCAAGACCATGTCCTGAGAAGGTACAGTAATTGGAGCACCATTTGCAGGGTTCAAGATATTGTGAGAAGCCAACATTAATAATTGCGCCTCTAAAATAGCCTCTGGTCCTAATGGTAAGTGAACCGCCATCTGGTCACCATCGAAATCGGCGTTGAAAGCCGTACATACTAATGGGTGTAACTGGATCGCTTTTCCTTCAATTAATTTTGGTTGGAATGCTTGAATACCAAGTCTGTGCAAAGTAGGAGCACGGTTAAGTAATACTGGGTGTCCTTTAATTACATTTTCAAGGATATCCCAAACTACAGGCTCTTTTTTATCAATGATTTTCTTAGCAGATTTTACTGTTTTTACAATACCTCTTTCGATCAACTTACGGATAACGAATGGTTTGTATAACTCAGATGCCATATCTTTTGGCAATCCGCACTCATATAATTTCAACTCTGGACCAACGACGATTACCGAACGAGCAGAATAATCCACACGTTTTCCTAAAAGGTTTTGACGGAAACGTCCTTGTTTACCTTTTAATGAGTCAGATAATGATTTTAATGGTCTGTTTGATTCTGTTTTAACAGCAGAAGCTTTACGTGTGTTATCGAATAATGAATCTACAGATTCTTGTAACATACGTTTTTCGTTTCTTAAGATAACTTCTGGAGCTTTAATCTCCATTAATCTTTTCAAACGGTTGTTACGGATGATTACACGACGATATAAATCGTTCAAATCTGAAGTTGCAAAACGACCTCCATCAAGTGGCACAAGTGGACGTAATTCTGGTGGGATAACAGGAACCACTTTCATGATCATCCATTCTGGACGATTTTCGCGGTTTAAGTTAGACTCACGGAAAGACTCAACAACTTGTAATCTTTTTAAAGCTTCAGTTTTTCTTTGTTTAGAAGTCTCGTTGTTAGCACTGTGTCTTAATTGGTAAGACAACTCATCTAAGTCAATACGAGCCAATAAATCCATAATACACTCTGCACCCATTTTGGCAACAAATTTATTAGGATCTAAATCATCTAAATATTGATTTTCTTGTGGAAGAGTATCTAAAATGTTTAAGTATTCTTCTTCAGTTAAGAAATCTAATCTTTGTAATGATTCTCCATCTGCGTTTTTAGCGATACCTGCTTGGATTACTACGTATCTTTCGTAGTAAATGATCATATCTAATTTCTTAGAAGGAAGACCAAGGATATAACCAATTTTGTTTGGAAGAGAACGGAAGTACCAGATGTGAGCGATCGGCACAACAAGGTTGATGTGTCCTACTCTATCACGACGTACTTTTTTCTCAGTAACTTCAACACCACAACGGTCACAGATGATACCTTTGTAACGAATTCTTTTATACTTCCCACAAGCACATTCGAAATCTTTTACTGGTCCGAAGATTCTTTCGCAGAAAAGTCCGTCACGCTCTGGTTTGTGAGTTCTATAGTTAATTGTTTCTGGCTTTAAAACCTCTCCTCTTGATTCTTTCAAGATAGATTCTGGTGAAGCCAATCCAATAGAGATTTTGTTAAATCTTTTTACTGGATTTTTATCTTTATTGTTTCTGTTATTCATCATAGTTTTTACTATTGATTTATTTGCAATTAAAAAATTGAATTTAGATTTATAATCTACTCTTTAAAAAATTAAAGAGTTAATCATTCAGCTACTACCTCGGGTTACTTCTCTAAACTTCAAATTCTTATTTGAAGCGCTAGTTATAAAATGCCTTGCATTGTTACAAAAAATCGGAACGGGTTACGGGTATAAATCTTTAAAAACTTGTAACATTTAGTAAACAGTCTCAGTCCCAGTTTTCAGTGCTAAACTGAATACTGAGACTGTAACTGAAAACTTTTATTATTCTTCCAAACGAAGATCTAAACCTAGACCTTTCAATTCGTGCATTAATACATTGAATGATTCTGGTAAACCTGGTTCTGGCATAGTTTCTCCCTTAACGATAGCTTCGTAAGTTTTAGCTCTACCAATAACGTCATCAGACTTAACAGTTAAGATTTCACGTAGTGTACTAGAAGCTCCATAAGCCTCAAGTGCCCAAACCTCCATCTCTCCAAAACGCTGACCTCCAAATTGAGCCTTACCTCCAAGTGGCTGTTGCGTAATCAATGAGTATGGTCCAATAGAACGTGCGTGCATCTTATCATCAACCATGTGTCCTAATTTAAGCATGTAAATTACACCCACAGTCGCTTTTTGTGCAAAACGCTCTCCAGTTCCACCATCAAATAGGTAAGTATGTCCAAAACGTGGTACGTTAGCCTCATCAGTCAAAGCATTGATCTCGTCTAGAGAAGCACCGTCAAAAATTGGAGTAGCAAATTTTCTACCCAAGTTCATACCAGCCCAACCTAATACAGTCTCATAAATCTGACCGATGTTCATACGTGAAGGTACCCCAAGTGGGTTCAACACGATATCAACTGGCGTTCCGTCTTCAAGGAAAGGCATATCTTCATGACGAACGATTCTAGCAACAATACCTTTGTTACCGTGACGTCCTGCCATTTTATCCCCTACTTTCAACTTACGTTTCTTAGCAATATAAATCTTAGCTAATTTCAAGATTCCAGATGGTAATTCATCTCCAACTGTAATAGTGAATTTTTCTCTTCTTAAAGATCCTTGTAAGTCGTTTAGCTTAATTTTATAGTTATGAATCAAATCATTAACCATTTTATTTGTAGCATCATCAGCAACCCATTGACCTTTGCTTAAGTGAGCGAAATCTTCTACTGCATAAAGCATTTTTTGAGTATATTTTTTACCTTTTGGTAAAACTTCTTCACCCAAATCATTCATTACACCTTGAGATGTTTTTCCGTTAACGATCAAGAATAATTTTTCAACTAATCTGTCTTTTAATTCAACAAATTTAGTTTCAAACTCCATTTCTAAAGCGCCTAAAGCATCTTTATCTTGAGTACGTTTACGTTTATCTTTTACGGCTCTTGCAAATAATTTTTTGTCAAGAACTACACCATGTAAAGATGGAGAAGCTTTTAATGAAGCATCTTTTACATCACCAGCTTTATCTCCGAAGATTGCACGAAGCAATTTCTCCTCTGGAGTTGGATCTGATTCTCCTTTTGGTGTAATTTTTCCGATCAAAATGTCGCCAGGTTTAACCTCTGCTCCAATTCTAATCATACCGTTTTCATCTAAATCTTTAGTAGCTTCTTCAGAAACGTTAGGAATATCGTTTGTTAACTCTTCGTTTCCTAACTTAGTATCTCTAACCTCTAATGAATAATCATCAACGTGGATAGATGTAAAGATATCATCACGAACTACTTTCTCAGAAATTACAATCGCATCCTCGAAGTTGTACCCTTTCCATGGCATGAACGCAACTTTTAAGTTTCTACCTAAAGCTAATTCTCCATTTTGAGTAGCATATCCTTCAGACAATACTTGACCAGGAACAACTCTATCACCTCTTCTTACGATTGGTTTCAAGTTGATACTTGTACCTTGATTGGTTTTTCTAAATTTAATTAAATTGTACGTTTTCTCATCAGCATCAAAACTTACCATTCTCTCGTCTTCTGTACGGTCGTATTTAATAGTAATGATGTTAGCATCTACGTATTCTACAGTACCATGCCCTTCAGCATTGATTAATACTCTTGAATCTGAAGCTACCTGACGCTCTAAACCTGTACCTACAATTGGTGCTTCAGGACGGATCAAAGGAACTGCCTGACGCATCATGTTCGATCCCATCAACGCACGGTTCGCATCATCATGCTCCAAGAAAGGAATCAAAGATGCAGAAATCGAAGCGATCTGGTTAGGAGCAACGTCTGTATAATGAACTACTGATGGCTCAACAACCGGGAAGTCACCTTCCTCACGAGCAATAACATTGCTAGCTGTAATTTTACCAGTTTCATCCATTTCAATGTTTGCCTGAGCAATCATTTTTCCTTCTTCTTCTTCAGCACTTAAGTAAATTGGCGTACTTTCTAAATCAACTACACCATTAGTTACTTTACGGTATGGAGTTTCAATGAATCCCATTCCGTTAACTTTTGCATAAACACCAAGAGATGAAATCAAACCAATGTTTGGTCCCTCAGGAGTTTCAATCGGACATAAACGACCATAGTGTGTATAGTGAACGTCACGAACCTCGAAACCAGCTCTCTCTCTCGAAAGTCCACCTGGTCCAAGTGCAGAAAGTCTTCTTTTGTGTGTAATCTCCGCTAATGGATTCGTTTGATCCATAAATTGAGATAACTGGTTAGTACCAAAGAAAGAGTTGATAACTGATGATAATGTTTTAGCATTAATCAAATCAATTGGTGTAAACACCTCGTTATCTCTAACGTTCATTCTCTCACGAATAGTTCTAGCCATACGTGCTAAACCAACACCGAATTGTTGAGACAATTGTTCTCCAACTGTTCTAACACGACGGTTTGATAAGTGATCAATATCATCAATCTCTGCTTTAGAGTTGATCAATTCGATCAAATATTTTACGATTGTAATGATATCTTCCTTAGTAAGCACTTGCTTATCCATAGGGATATCTAAATCTAATTTTTTGTTCATTCTGTAACGACCTACCTCACCTAAGTTGTAACGTTGGTCAGAGAAGAACAATTTATCTATAATACCACGAGCAGTTTCCTCATCAGGCGGTTCAGCGTTACGCAACTGACGGTAAATGTGCTCTACAGCTTCTTTTTCAGAGTTTGTAGGGTCTTTTTGTAACGTGTTGTGGATAATAGCATAATCTGCTTGATTATTATCCTCTTTATGTAACAAGATAGACTTAACGTTAGAATCGATGATCTCTTCAACATTATCTTTGTCGATAATTGTATCACGATCAAGGATGATTTCGTTACGCTCGATAGAAACAACCTCTCCGGTATCTTCATCTACGAAATCCTCGTGCCATGTATTCAATACACGTGCAGCAAGTCTTCTTCCAATATATTTCTTAATACCTGTTTTAGAAACTTTAATTTCTTCAGCTAAGTCGAAAATCTCAAGGATATCTTTATCTCTTTCGAATCCGATAGCACGGAATAAAGTAGTTACAGGTAATTTTTTCTTTCTATCGATATAAGCGTACATTACGCTGTTGATATCTGTAGAGAACTCTATCCAAGAACCTTTAAAAGGAATTACTCTTGCAGAATAAAGTTTAGTTCCATTTGCGTGGAATGATTGTCCAAAGAAAACCCCTGGAGAACGGTGTAATTGAGATACTACAACACGCTCGGCACCATTGATTACAAAAGTACCACTAGGAGTCATGTAAGGTATTGTTCCAAGATAAACATCTTGTACAATTGTTTCAAAATCTTCGTGTTCTGGATCTGTACAGTATAGTTTTAACCTAGCTTTTAAAGGCACACTATAAGTAAGACCTCTCTCTATACATTCTTGAATTGTATAACGTGGCGGATCAACAAAATAATCTAGGAACTCCAATACGAAGTTATTTCTCGTATCTGTAATTGGGAAGTTTTCCATGAAGGTATTGTATAACCCTTCGTTGCCTCTTTCGTCAGATTTCGTTTCTAATTGGAAGAAATCTTTAAAAGATTTAACCTGAACATCCAAGAAATCCGGATAGTCAGGAATGTTTTTTGTAGAGGCAAAATTCAATCTTTCAGTCTGATTTGTTATCATCAATGGACAAAATTTTGATTAAAAAAAAGTAATTTTTTTTGTGTAAAAACACACTGCGTAGTTTATACTTTCTTTTTAAAACCAATACATCTTTAAAAATAAACCAAGAATTCAGTTCAATTTTTTTTCTTCGTATTGATCAAAAACTTTTTCGTATTTTAAACTAATTTGATAATAAAATTTAATGTATTTTATTATACGAAAAATGGTTTAGGCCTTTGAGTGTTAACTCAGGACCTAAACCTAGTTCTTAAAACCGAGTTGAATTATTTTAATTCAACTACAGCTCCAGCTTCTTCTAATGATTTTTTAAGACCTTCAGCCTCTTCTTTAGAAACACCTTCTTTAACAGTGCTTGGAGCACCATCAACTACATCTTTAGCTTCTTTAAGACCTAAACCTGTAAGTTCTTTAACTAATTTTACAACTGCTAATTTAGAAGCTCCAGCTTCTTTTAATACAACTGTAAATTCAGTTTGTGCTTCTTCAGCAGCACCATCTCCTCCACCAGCAGCAACTACTACAGCAGCAGCAGCAGGCTCGATTCCGTACTCATCTTTTAATATTGTTGCTAATTCGTTAACTTCTTTTACAGTTAAGTTAACTAATTGTTCTGCGAATTGTTTCAAATCTGCCATTTTTTCTATCGTTTAAAATGATTTGTGTAAAAATATAATTTAATTATTGTGCGCTAATTAAGCAGCAAGGAAGCGAGCTCCCTTACGATAATTACTCTGCTCCTTCTTCTTCGCTTCCAGCGAATTTGTTTTGTAAAGCAGAAATAATTCTTTGAGCTGGAGATTGTAATAATCCAATAAGTTCTCCAAGTAACTCTTCTTTAGATTTAATTGTAGCTAATGCTTCTAATTGATTATCACCAATGTATACTTCAGAATTGATGTAAGCTCCTTTTAAAACTGGTTTATCAGATTTCTTACGGAAATCTTTGATAATTTTTCCAGGTGCGTTAGCAACATCAGAAATAAATATAGCACTGTTACCTGATAAAACTGTAGGTAAATCACCATAATCATTAGAAGAAGCCTCCATTGCTTTTGCAAGCAAAGTGTTCTTTACAACTTCTAATTTGATACCTGCTTTAAAACAAGCTCTACGTAAGTTTGAAGTTGTCTCTGCGTTTAAACCAGAAATATCAGAAATGTAAATGATATTTGTACCAGCTAACTGCGCAGTTAAATTTTCAATCGCGATTGATTTTTCTTCTCTAGTCATACTAAAAATTTTTAACTACCAATTATACTGCTTTTGGGTCTAATGCAATAGCAGGACTCATTGTGCTTGTAAGGTGAATACCTTTGATGTATGTACCTTTAGCAGCAGTTGGTTTAAGTTTTATTAATGTTTGAATAATTTCGTGTGCGTTCTCAACGATTTGCTCAGCCCCGAAAGAAACTTTACCAATACCAGCGTGAACGATACCAGTTTTATCAACTTTAAAGTCGATTTTACCAGCTTTAACTTCTTGAACAGCTTTAGCAACATCCATAGTTACTGTACCTGTTTTAGGGTTTGGCATTAAACCTCTAGGTCCTAAAATACGACCTAATGGACCTAATTTACCCATAACAGCAGGCATAGTAATGATCACATCAACATCTGTCCAACCGTCTTTAATTTTTTGTAAGTAATCGTCAAGACCAACGTGATCTGCTCCAGCTTCTCTAGCTTCCGCTTCTTTATCTGGAGTAACCAATGCTAATACTTTAACGTCTTTTCCTGTTCCGTGAGGTAAAGTAACTACACCTCTCACCATTTGATTCGCTTTTCTTGGATCAACACCCAAACGAACTGCGATATCAACAGACTCATCAAATTTTGCAGAAGCAACAACTTTAAGTAATGCCGCAGCATCTTTTAAAGAGTATAATTTGTTCTTTTCAATTTTTGAAGCAGCCTCTTTTTGCTTTTTTGTTAATTTTGCCATTTCTTTTTCTTAATTAAAAAGGAGCATCTCCTGATACAGTTATACCCATAGATCTAGCTGTTCCAGCAACCATACTCATAGCTTTCTCAATTGTGAAAGCGTTTAAGTCTGGCATTTTGTCTTCAGCAATAGTTCTAATTTGTTCCCAAGTAACGCTAGCTACTTTTTTACGATTAGGCTCACCAGAACCAGATTTTAGCTTTGCAGCTTCCATTAACTGAACTGCCGCTGGAGGAGTCTTAACAACAAAATCAAATGATTTGTCTTTGTACACAGTGATTTGCACTGGACAAATTTTGCCAGGTTTATCTTGAGTTCTAGCATTAAATTGCTTACAAAACTCCATGATGTTAACCCCAGCAGCTCCTAAAGCAGGTCCAACCGGTGGCGACGGGTTCGCAGCACCTCCCTTAACTTGTAGTTTAACTACCTTACTAATTTCTTTAGCCATTTTTAAAAAATTTTACACTGTAATCAATTGGAAGCGATTACAATGGTTTATTATAGTGTAACAAAAAATTATACTTTTTCTACTTGCATAAAACTTAATTCTAATGGCGTTTTTCTTCCGAAAATTTTAACCATTACCTCAAGCTTACGCTTTTCTTCATTGATTTTCTCAACAGATCCATTAAATCCGTTAAAAGGTCCATCAATAACCTTAACCGTTTCACCAACACTAAAAGGAATCGAACGAGTATCTGTATTAACAGCTAACTCATCTACCTTACCTAACATACGGTTTACTTCAGAAAGTCTTAAAGGAACAGGTTCTCCGCCTTTAGTTTCTCCCAAAAATCCAATAACACTAGTAATCGACTTAATAATATGAGGGATCTCACCAACCAAGTTAGCTTCGATCATAACATATCCAGGAAAATACACTTTATCCTTAGATGATTTTTTCCCATCTTTTACAGTAACTACTTTTTCTGTAGGAACTAAAACCTGAGAAACATAATCCTCCATACCTAATCTCGCAATCTCAGTCTCGATATAAGCTTTCACTTTATTCTCTTGACCACTAACCGCTCTAACTACGTACCATTTTTTCACATTATTATCTGCCATCACAAAAAAAATTATCCTTTTAACCAGTTAAAAAATCCAGCCAAAGCTTTTGCAAAAAATTCGTCTACTCCCCATGTTGCCAAAGCGAATAAGATCGAAAATACAGCTACAACAATTGTCAATTTTTGAACTTCAGCCCAAGCTGGCCAAGTAACATTTGACTTTAACTCTTCGAAAGCCTCTGATAAATAATTAGTAACTTTTGTCATTTGATATATTTTTTATTGCACGGGCGGAGGGATTCGAACCCCCATCAACGGTTTTGGAGACCGCTATTCTACCCTTGAACTACGCCCGTAATTAAAGCCAGTGATTATAAAAAATAACCACTGGCTTTTTATTTATTTTAATAGAATTACTCTACGATTTCAGTAACCTGACCAGCACCAACTGTTCTACCACCCTCACGGATAGCGAAACGTAAACCTACGTTCATAGCGATTGGGCTTAATAAAGCAACCTCGATAGTTAAGTTATCACCTGGCATTACCATCTCTACACCTGCTGGTAAAGAAATAACTCCTGTTACGTCAGTTGTACGTACGTAGAACTGTGGACGGTAGTTATTGTGGAATGGAGTGTGACGTCCACCTTCTTCTTTTTTCAAGATATAAACCTCAGCTTTGAATTTAGCGTGTGGTTTTACTGAACCTGGCTTAATAATAACCATACCTCTTTTGATATCAGCTTTATCAATACCTCTTAACAATAAACCTACGTTATCTCCAGCTTCACCTCTATCAAGGATTTTACGGAACATCTCAACTCCTGTAATAGTAGAAGTTAATTTTTCAGCTCCCATACCAATGATTTCAACAGGATCTCCAGTGTTAGCAACTCCAGTTTCGATACGACCTGTAGCAACAGTTCCACGACCTGTAATTGTAAATACATCCTCAACTGGCATCAAGAATGGTTTAGCAACGTCACGTACTGGCTCTTCGATCCAAGCATCAACAGCTTCCATTAATTCGATAATTTTAGGTACCCAGTTTGGATCATTGTTTAATCCTCCTAAAGCAGAACCTTGAACTACAGGACCATTATCTCCATCATATTCGTAGAAAGATAATAAATCTCTAATTTCCATTTCAACAAGCTCTAACAACTCAGCATCATCAACCATATCCACTTTGTTCATGAAAACAACGATTCTTGGAATACCAACCTGACGTCCTAAAAGGATGTGCTCACGAGTTTGTGGCATTGGACCATCTGTAGCAGCAACTACTAAGATAGCTCCGTCCATTTGAGCAGCACCAGTAACCATGTTCTTTACGTAATCCGCGTGACCTGGACAGTCAACGTGAGCGTAGTGACGGTTAGCAGTTTCGTACTCTACGTGTGATGTATTAATAGTAATACCTCTTTCTTTCTCCTCTGGAGCGTTATCGATTTGATCAAACGATTTTGCTTGACAGTAACCAGCATCTGACAATACTTTTGTAATTGCAGCAGTTAATGTAGTTTTTCCGTGATCTACGTGTCCAATTGTACCTATGTTTAAGTGCGGTTTGGAACGATTAAAATTCTCCTTTGCCATTTTACTTAATTTTTAATCTTAGTTATATATTAATTTTCAATTTCCTACTTACTTGAGCCAATGTCGGGATTTGAACCCGAGACCTCTTCCTTACCAAGGAAGCACTCTACCCCTGAGCTACACCGGCAGAGAGTTCTGAGTTTAAATTCAAATTGCAGATAATTTTATTAATTAAAATCTCACAATATAAATTTCAACTTCTTTTTAGTGGGGAGAGCAGGATTCGAACCTGCGAAGTTCACACAGCAGATTTACAGTCTGCCCTCGTTGGCCGCTTGAGTATCTCCCCTAATTTTAAAATTCCATTATTTTAAAGAACTAATTTCAAATCGTATTTGAAATTTTCTGAGCCGATAGAGGGACTCGAACCCACGACCTGCTGATTACAAATCAGCTGCTCTAGCCAGCTGAGCTACATCGGCGAATGCATTAAAAAAGTCCGCTATTTCTAACGGACTGCAAATGTAGCTATTTTATCTTTTAATCAAAACATTTTTCGAAAAAAATTTCAATTAAATGTGCGCTCTAATTTTTTCCTTCCTTTTTACAAGCAAACGTTCTAGCGATTCTGCCGAAAGCTCAACGGCTTCTTCAAATGTTTTACACTGTTTTTTTACCAAAAAATCGTCACCAGGAACATTAATCTTTATCTCTACCACCTTATTCTCTTTATCACTCGTTCTTTCAACTTTTAAAAAAACATCTGATGAAACCACTCGATCGTAGTATTTCTCTAGCTTACCCATTCTTTCTTGGATAAAATCGACCAATTTTCTGTCGACAGTAAAATTAACTGCATGAACATCTACCTTCATAATAAAAATTTTAGGATTAACATTTAGAATCACTATTTGCTTCTTGGATGCGCACCTATATACACTTTTTTAAGTTCCGCCAAACTATTATGAGTGTAAACTTGAGTAGACGCCAAACTAGAATGCCCTAGCAATTCTTTAACTGAATTCAAATCTGCCCCGTTATTTAACAAGTGAGTTGCAAAAGTATGACGAAGCACATGCGGACTTTTTTTCACCTTTTCTGAGACCCTACTAAAGTATGAATTTATTAAACGATAAACAAAAGATTCGCTCAATTTTAACCCTTTTTTCGAAACAAAAAAATAGTCAGAATCCGCCAAACCTTCCAAACCATCCCTTTCCTTTACATACGCATCGATTTGATCTGCAATAATTGGCAAAATCGGAATAATGCGCTCTTTATTTCTTTTTCCCAAAACCTTAATCGTACCAGCCGAACGATCGACATTTTTAATCATTAAATGAATTAATTCTGCCCGACGCATTCCTGTCACATAAAACATTTCTACAATAAGTTTATCTCGAATTTCCTCAAAACCAACAGGAGCGTCTATTACAGTAAGCAAATCATTTAATTCTTTTTCCGAAAAAGGAATCTGAACCACTTTAGGAGTTTTCAAAGATTTATGCTTCAGCATTGGACTAACCTCTATTTGCTTAGTTTTTAAAAGAAATTTATAAAAAGCTTTTAAAGAAGCCATTTTTCTATTAACAGAAACATTTGAAATATCTTGATCAACCAAAAAAACAATCCAGCTTCTGACCTGACTATAATTCACCAAATCAATACTATCCTGATCAAAAGATTCTTTAACAAAGGACTCAAAAGAAATTATATCATTCAAATAAGCCCCAACCGTATGTGGAGAATACTTTTTTTCCAACAAAAGATAATCTGAAAAAGCTTCTTTATTCGTTTTCATAATAAATCTAAAAATTAAGCACAAAAAAACCGTTAGTATCAAAATTAAAACATTTTGACCACTAACGGTAATTATTTTTGAAAAGCTAATACTAACTCTCTAAACTATCTTTCAAGCCTTGGATGTAAGCAGCTTTTTGAATTTGAGCTCTTTTGATAACAGAAGGCTTAATAAAAGCAGTACGTGCTCTTAATTGACGAACAGTTCCTGTTTTATCAAATTTTCTTTTATAGCGCTTTAATGCTCTATCGATATTTTCTCCGTCTTTAATTGGTATAATTAACATAATATAGACACCTCCTCTCGTTAAGGCTGCAAATGTATATATTAATTATGAATTATGAATGATAAATTTCAAATTATTTTCATAAACCTCCATTTCTACCGCATGCGTGAGGGATTGCAACGGAAATCCTTTTTGTTTTTTCTTTAAAAACAAAAAGATTGTAGTGAAAAGCCCGACCCTAAAAATAAAAGCCACTCTGCGTTTGCTAAATGGCTTTTGTTTTTAGGGGCACGCCCAAATCGATATTATTATTTCAATAAATTTCTTGAAATAACTAATTTTTGAATTTCAGTTGTTCCTTCTCCTATCGTACATAATTTAGAATCTCTGTAGAATTTTTCTACCGGAAAATCTTTTGTGTAACCGTAACCTCCATGAATTTGAACGGCATCATTGGCAATTTTAACGCACGCTTCTGAAGCATACATTTTTGCCATAGCGCCAGATGTTGTTACTGGTTTGTGTTTTTGCTTTAAGAAAGCGGCTTTATGAAGCAATAATTCTGAAGCCTCAATTTCTGTTGCCATATCTGCCAACTTAAAAGAGATTCCTTGAAAATTGCTAATTGGTTGTCCAAACTGATGTCTTTCTTTTGAGTATTTCAATGCGGCCTCATATGCTCCTTTTGAAATTCCTAAAGATAAAGCTCCGATAGAGATTCTTCCTCCATCAAGAATTTTCATTGCTTGAACAAAACCTTGACCAACTTCTCCTAATCTATTTTCATCTGGAACGCGGCAATTATCAAAAACCAATTCAGCGGTTTCACTTGCTCTCATTCCTAATTTATTTTCTTTTTTGCCTGATGAAAAACCTTTCATTCCTTTTTCAAAAACAAAAGCTGTCATTCCTTTAGAATCACCTTTTTCTCCAGTTCGCACTACCACAACCGCAACATCGCCAGAGATTGCATGCGTAATAAAGTTTTTAGCGCCATTTACAATCCAATGGTCTCCGTCTTTAACAGCTGTTGTATTCATACCGCCGGCATCAGAACCTGTATTATGTTCTGTAAGTCCCCACGCGCCAATATGTTCGGCTGTAGCTAGTTTTGGAAGCCATTTTTTCTTTTGCTCTTCATTTCCAAAAGTTAAAATATGATTGGTACATAATGAATTATGCGCCGCAACTGACAACCCGATTGAAGGATCTACTTTCGAAATCTCTTCTATAACTGTAATATATTCGTGATAACCTAAACCTGAACCTCCGTATTCTTCTGGAACCAAAACGCCCATGAAGCCCATCTCGCCAAGTTGCTTAAACAACGGAAGTGGAAAAATCTGCGCTTCGTCCCATTCCATTATATAAGGTCTAATATTTTTTTCTGCAAAGTCTTTTATAGACTGTGCAATCATTAGCTGTGTTTCGTTGTAATCAAAGTTCATGAGTTAGTTTCTTTTAGAACTCCAAATATAAACTAATTATTTTTGCTTTTTCAACAGGAAAATCTTTAATTTTTGCTAAATCCTCAATATTATTAAAATTTCCGTTCATACTTCTGTATATTACTATTTGTTTTGCGAGTCCATATTTGAAGTATGAAAATTGAGCTAATTCTTTTAATGATGCTTCGTTTATATTTATTTTCTTGAGGTTTGAAGGAATTACAGCTTTAAAATGAATACTTAATTCATTTATAACTTCTGGCGAAAGTCCCCAAACATCTTTCATCTGCTCCATTGAAACGAATGAACCTAAAATTTCTTTTTGTTTTAGAATTCTAGAAGACAGCCCTTCTCCTATTCCGTAAACCTTCATCAAATCTTCTTGAGTTGCCTCGTTAATATCCAGTATTATAAATTTTTCTTTTTTAGGAAAACTCTTCATACTGAATACTTTTTTCTCAGTACTATAATTATTTTTATTCTGTTTCCAATCTGGAAATTTAAATAGTGGTGAAATTTTGTTTAATAATGAATCTGAAATTCCGGTAACCTTTTGAAATTCTTCTGCCGAGTTTACATATTTGTTCTCTTTTCGAAATGCCATTAAACGATCAATCTCTTCTACCGACATTCCGAGTTTGTATCCTTTATAGTCAGAAATAAAATTAGGATTGAAAGGATAAATAATTGGTTTTGCATTTTTATGGATCAATTTCTCCTGATCAATTTCTGATTGCAGAGCTAGCCATTGCTCTTTTTCTGAGCTCTTCGTTTCGGAGATACTAAAATCAGACAAAAAATAAAACATCTGCAAGCCGATCATGATTACGAAGAGTACAAAAAGACCTATGCGTTGCTGTTTTGTAAAATGAAAGTGCTTATTTAAAGATTTAAAATTCATAATAGATATTACTTTAAAAATAAAGAAAGAAAAATCCTTCAAATTTATTAAGAAAATTAGTAAGAAAAGTATCTTTTAAAAAATTATTGAATCTCTTATAAAATACCAATTAATTTAATGAATGTCGATACTTAGAGAACCTTTCTTACGACTACTGTAAAAAAAACAAAGATTTTATAACTTAAAACATGATAATTGTTTTTATTTTTTACAAAAAACAATACATTTGGCACTTAATAACAAATAAACCAATAAAATAATATGTCAATTTGGAGAGTTAAACCTATATCAGCCTTTGAGGCCGATATGAAAAAAAGTGATTTAAAGAGAGTCCTAGGAAAATGGAGCCTTACTGCCATTGGTGTTGGTGCCATTATCGGTGGTGGAATTTTCGTACTTACAGGTACTGGGGCTTATTATCATGCAGGTCCAGCATTAGCAATTTCGTTTATCATCGCAGGTATTGCGTGTGTTTTTGCGGCTCTTTGCTATTCTGAATTTGCTTCTATTTTACCTGTTGAAGGATCTGCTTATGCCTATGCTTACGGTACTATTGGAGAAGTTTTTGCCTGGATTATCGGATGGGGACTAATTCTCGAGTATGCAATGGGATCAATGACCGTAGCGGTTTCCTGGTCGGGATACTTTAATAAATTGCTTAAAATATTTCATATTCACCTTCCTGATTGGTTAACTACAGATCCTGCAAGCTACACAGGAGAAGGTTTTTCTATGAATCTTCCAGCTTTCTTGATCGTTATTTTGGTTATTTCATTGCTTATTAAAGGAACAAAAAGTGCAGCTAAAGCTAATAATGCTATTGTAATTTTAAAGGTATCTGCTGTAATTTTCGTAATTATTGCTGGTCTTTTCTTCATCAACACAGCAAACTGGAGCCCATTTATTCCTGAAGCAACTCAAATTATTGAAAAAGAAACTACACACAATGCTTACGGAATTGGAGGTATTATCTCTGGAGCTGCCGCTATTTTCTTTGCTTATGTTGGTTTTGATGCTGTTTCTACACAAGCGGGAGAAGCTATTAATCCTAAAAAAGACGTTCCTTTTGCAATTATCGCTTCTTTATTAATTTGTACTACTTTATACATTTTAGTTTCTTTAGTATTAACTGGAATGATGAATTACCAAGACTTCAACCCACTAGGAAAATATCCTGAAGCTATCAAAGCTCCTGTAGCTTATGCATTTGATATCGCTGGACAAGGTTGGGCTGGTTCTATTATTACTGTTGCTGCAACTATTGGTTTGGTTTCTGTATTAATGGTAATGATTATGGGACAATCTAGAATTTTCCTTGGAATGTCTAAAGATGGTTTAATTCCTTCTGTTTTCTCTAAAGTAAACCCAATTTCTGGAACACCAAAAACGAACTTAATGATTCTTGGTGCTATCATCGCAACTGTTGCTGCTTTTACTCCAATCAACAAATTGGCTGATATGACAAGTTTTGGTACTTTGTTTGCCTTTACAATGGTTTGTATCGCTGTTTGGATTTTAAGAGTAAAACAACCAGGATTAACAAGAACTTTTAAAGTTCCTGCTTTACCAGTTATTGCGGTATTAGGAATTGCAATCAATTCTTATTTGATTTTTAATTTAAGTAAAGATGCACAGTTATTATCTTTTGGATGGCTACTTATTGGTATAATCGTATACTTTGGATATAGCAAGAAAAGATCTAGACTTAACAATACAACAGAAGAATAATAAATACAACTTCATAAAAAAGCTCCAAATTCAAATTTGGAGCTTTTTTTTATAAATCAAATACTGAAGTTCTTTTTGATCGAATTAAATCTTTTAGTCGAATCCAGAAAGCAAGGGTTAGATAAACTCCAAATCCTAAACCGGCTGTAACGAAAGAAATGTAGATAAAAAACAATCGTACGCTTGTTACACGCATTCCGAGTTTATCTGCTAGTCTTGAAGAAACATGGAAACCATATTTTTCAAAAAAGAATTTGAGTTTTAAAATTGCTGACATTTCTTTTTTAGATTTTAGATTTACAAAAATAAGAATTATCTAATTATCAAATTTTCTAATTCACTAATTATTTTTAAGCAATTCTATTCCTATTGCACATTTTAAGCAAGCTTTACGCTCGCAATATTCATTTTTAAGTTCTAATAATGTCTGACTTTCAAATGCCGTTTTTGACTTGATGCCAAACAAATTAAATTTATCAATAATAGCATTTTTTTCTGAAATGACTTCATTCATAAAATCAATTAAATCTTCGGCAATTGACTCGCTCATAATAGTTGAATAAGCAAATTGAAGCGGAATAATCGTGTTTAGAATTAGTAGGTCTATAAATGATTTAGAAAGCATTTTAGATTTCTTTGGACTTTCTTTGTCAAACTGATAATGATTTTGCCAATACGAGCTTGCAGAGACGTTCAGCAAACGATATACAGCATCGGCAGATTTTAAATCAATAATTTTTGAGAATAGATTTTGATGTTTATGATACAATCCCGCTAATTGCGAAAGTCTGATTGTTGGAAAATTATCAGGACGAAGTTTAAAAAACTGAAGCGGTTCTGTATATATTTTTTCTATTTGATATTTGTGCAATAAATAAAAATAGCGAAACTTGAGATCTTTATAATAAACATCTTCTTTTTCTGCTTCTAACAAATTTGAAGTTCCGAAAAGGAGCGCTTCTAAATTTTCAATTTCAAAACTTTCTTTTCTGATTACTGAAAATGGAATTGCCCGAGAGATTTGCAAAAAGGAATTTCCATTCGTATTTAATCCGAAATTCTTCGCTAGAAGGCAAAATAAGACCGCTTCCCAATCTTGATTGGTTTCTTCTAATAATTGATAAATAAACTTTGATTTTCGCTCTAAGCGTTCAAAAAACAATCTTTCTTGCCAATTTTTAAAAACAAAACCATCGATTTCTTTTAATTGCCTTTCGCAAGAGATCCAAGTTTTTGGAGCG
Source organism: Flavobacterium sp. HJSW_4 (assembly GCF_042436695.1). Classification (NCBI taxonomy): domain Bacteria; kingdom Pseudomonadati; phylum Bacteroidota; class Flavobacteriia; order Flavobacteriales; family Flavobacteriaceae; genus Flavobacterium; species Flavobacterium sp. HJSW_4. Next base: position 108,738 of record NZ_JBHNPP010000011.1, on the reverse strand, counting down.
ATTAATGCATTGTAATTTTCGATTATTTCTTTTGAAACATAATCTTTAAGAACTAAAACAGGAATTTCGGTATTGTTTTCTCTGAAAATAGCAGTGTCATTTTCCCAAACCACATGAAGAATAACATTTTTATAAGCAGGATCTTTCTCGTGATTGTGCAAATACCAATCTGAAGATTTTAAATGAATCTCCACATTTCCTGCCCATTTTTGATTTCCAATTTCAATATGAGCATTAAAAAAATCAGGCCCAGCAAGTTCCAGATAATCCCCAAATTTAAAGATAGTTATTAATTCGCCTTGAGCCGATTTTAAATTCAAGCTATCAAACTTCTTGAATTTCCAGAGATAATGAAGGAAGTCTTCTTTCATTTTAGATTTTATAGTGTAATTACAAAATCTAAAAGTAATTTATTTTTTAATACTATTCTTACAAAATAAATTTTTTTAACGAAGCATATACAATTTAGCGCAAGCCCTTGCATCTGATAAAGCTTCGTGGTGATTCAGCTGAATATCCATTTCGCGGCAGCAATCACTTAATTTTGTAGGTTTTATACCTTTTCCTTTATATATCTTTACTGTACATTCCCATTTTGTAGCAATATTCAAATCTTCATAATTTAAACCATGAAGCAACATTGTTTTCATTAAAACATTGCGGTCAAAACTTTCATTGTGCGCTACTACAACTCTATTTTTCAGTCTTTTTTCAATTTCAGGATAGATTTGAAAGAAAGATTTTGCGTTGACAGTATCTTTTGGATAAATGCCATGAACACGAATCGTAAAAGGATTATAAACGTTATTTGGCGGTTTAATTAAAGTTACATACTCGTCAACGATAATACCGTTTTCGACGGTCACAATACCTACTGAACAGGGATGATATCCTGTTGCGGTTTCAAAATCAATAGCAGTAAAATTCATTTTATATTTTTAAAAGACAAATCCATAAACCTAATTGTTTTACAATAAGATTTATGGATTATATATTATTTGCAAAGGCTTATTTTATTGAGCCAATAATGTCATATTTAGTAATGATATGGTGATTTCCATTTCCTAAATCAACCAAAACAGCATCATTTTCTTTGCTAAAAAGTTTTGAAACTTCTTCAATTGGCGTTCCTAATTTTACAATTGGGAAAGGTTTGCCCATTACTTCTTTAATTGGTTTTTCAGCAACATTTTTATCTGCTACATAGCTTCTAAATAAATCTGTTTCGTCTACAGAACCAACAAATCCGTTGATATCTACAACTGGAATTTGCGAAATCTTATATTTACGCATACGCTCAATGGCATGCGAAACCAATTCTTCTGTACGAACAACGATTAATTCTTTATCGATATGGTCTTTTATAACGTCTTCTGCTTTTGTCACATTTTCTTCCAAGAATCCGCGCTCACGCATCCAGTCGTCATTGAACATTTTACCTACATATCGACTTCCAGAATCGTGAAATAATACCACAACAACATCTTCTGGCTTAAAATGTTCTTTCAGCTGTAACAAGCCTTTTATACAAGCTCCCGCAGAATTTCCAACAAAAATACCTTCTTCAAGAGCAATCTTTCTTGTGTAGACAGCTGCATCTTTGTCGGTTACTTTTGTAAAACCATCAATTAGAGAAAAATCAACATTCTTAGGCAGGATATCTTCTCCAATACCTTCTGTTATATACGAGTAGATTTCGTTTTCGTCAAAAATTCCAGTTTCGTGGTATTTCTTGAAAACAGAACCATAGGTATCAATTCCCCAGATTTTAATATTTGAATTTTGTTCTTTCAAGTATTTCCCAACTCCAGAAATAGTTCCTCCTGTTCCAACTCCAACGACAAAGTGCGTAATTTTTCCTTCAGTCTGTTTCCAGATTTCTGGTCCAGTCTGCTCATAATGCGCCAAAGAATTTGACATATTATCGTACTGGTTTACATACCAAGAATTTGGTGTTTCTTCTGCTAAACGTCTAGAAACCGAGTAATATGAACGTGGATCTGTAGGCTCAACATCTGTAGGGCAAACAACAACTTTTGCTCCAACAGCACGAAGAATATCCATTTTTTCTTTAGACTGCTTATCTGAGATTACACAAATTAATTTGTAGCCTTTTACGATTGCTACAAGTGCAAGTCCCATTCCTGTATTTCCAGAAGTTCCTTCAATAATAGTTCCTCCAGGTTTTAGTCGGCCATCTGCCTCTGCATCTTCAATCATTTTTACAGCCATTCTGTCTTTTACAGAATTACCAGGATTAAAGGTTTCGACTTTTGCCAATACTAACGCATCAATTTCAGCAACAATTTTGTTGAGTTTTACCAATGGTGTATTACCAATTGTTTCTAAAATATTATTTGAAAAGTCCATTTTTATTTAAGTTTTATTAGTGGTTCTAAATAAAAAATAAGCTGGTTTTTATTGGAAGAAATTCCAAACCAGACCAAAACGCAACACAAAATCACGATACGGATTATGTGGCGCCGAGTAATAGTTGCTTTGTGTAAAAGCCGCATTAAAGTGCTCTGCTTTTAAGTAAAAACGCGTTTGGCGTATTCTTGCATTCACAAAGAAATCGAATGTTGCAAAACCACCGATTTTTTTATCCTGCTGCACAAAGAATTCAGAAATAACAGGATTATAATCATCTCCATAATATTTAGTAAGATAATTAAATACAATACCTGTTTGAAGAAATAACGCTTTTTTGAAGAATTGATTAGAATAATAAAATGTATTTCTAGTTACAAAATCAGGCACATTTAAAATTAAATCTGATTGATCTACTTTTTGATACAAAAGTGTGTTATCTAACGCAAAAGGTCCGAATTTGAACTCTCGGCTTGCTTTTATCTCTAAATAATTAATCGCATTACCATATTGCATTGGCTTAACGATTTGTTGGCTTGCTGCTTTTTCTGCAACTGAAGCCATATCTGTAAAGTACAAATGATCATTCAATACAGTATACTGAACTTGTCCTGTAAGCCATGGAGTTGTAATTTCTGCACTTAACGAATTAATTTTTTCGTTTTTAAAATTATGTGACCAATTGTACGAAATCCAGCTGCTCTGGTACAAATTATAATTATTATTAGGCAGTTTATTAATGTTACGATATCTAAAGTCAAACTTAATTTTTTCGCTCATATCATATCGCAGCTTAGCATCTAAATCTGAAAGTGACTGATTGGTAATTGATCTTGAATACAAAAATCTACCATTCCATTTATTTTTCTGATATTCATACTGCCCTCCAAAATTATTAATCTGCAAAAACAAATTATCAGGAATAGCATTTCCGTTTTCATCGACTATAACTCGGTTATACTGGTAATTAGATCGATAATCATCTATGAAAAATATAAACTTACCTAAAAGCGAATTTTCATAAGCTGCTCCAAATTTGTTGTAAAGCCTTTCGTATTTAGTCTGATCATTAATATTACTTGCTGCATACGATTCTCCAAATCGCTGTATACGCGTTGAAGATCCGTCGTTGGCCGTAATTGTAGAAAGTACCGTTGGTTGCTTATATTCATAAGCTTTATACTCATAATTAAACTGATGCGTTATGTAAAGGTTATTGCTCCCGTCATTTGGATTTACTCTAAAAGCATGATCAAAAAATAATCTTCTTCCTTTTAAAAATGATTCTGCATCAGTTAAATAAACCTGTAATCTTTGTCTATTTTTATAATCATTATTATCGCTTTCAAAATCAGCATCATTCGTTATACCGCCATTTTCCTCATTCATAATATCCTGATTCGTAAAATGCGCATTTATTGCATATCGTTTCTCGGTTGTAGCATAACTAGTTGTAATTCTTAAATTACCAGCACTAACCAATTGATTATTATAATCTCCCTCAGATCTTAATCCTTTATAAGCAATTGAGAAATTAAGGTTTTTAGAAGCGTTTAATGTGATAAAAGAATCTACATTTTGTCCTTTTTTTATAGTCGTATTAAAAAATAACTCAGTAAGAGGCGTTGCAACTGAGTAATATCTAATTTGATCCGCTTGCATATAAAGAGAGTGCTTCCCGCTGAAACCAATTTCAGGATACGGAGAAAAACTTGTCAAACTATATTGCAACGTATTTAAAGGCTGACCAATATTAGAAAATTCCATAAGTCCAAAAAGATCCTTTCTTAGATGATTTTGTTTGTATGCACTTTTAAGCGTTAGCGAAGTATCTGCATAAATTGTATCATGTTCTAAAGTGACAATTTTGTACTGGTCTATTTTAGCTATTTTCTGCTTTTTCTTTTTTACGGTATCTGTAACACTAGAATATTCCGTATTCATATCTAAATTACTTTTAGAAGCGGTTTTTTTTTCTTGCGAAAACAATAAAGTTGGAATAACTAATAGATATAGAAAAATGAATATTCTCATTTGATGGCTTTGTATAAATTTATTTTGACAAAATTTGCTAAGCAAAGGTAAATTAAAAAACAAATAAATAAAAAAACACTTCATTTTATACAATTGCCTTGGCTGACAGTACGAAAACGAATATTTTTGCTGAAAATTTCATCTAATTTGTTATTTAAAACCTAAAAAATGCTCGAAAAAAATTTCTCAGGATTTGTTTTAGAAACTGGAACCGACGAGGCCGGCAGAGGATGTCTTGCTGGACCAGTTACTGCAGCGGCTATAATTTTACCCGAACATTTTGAAAATAAGATTCTCAATGACAGTAAGCAATTGTCTGAAAAAACAAGAGCGCTTTTAAGACCTATTATAGAAAAAGAAGCTTTATGTTTTGCCGTTACGCATTTGTTTCCAGATGAAATTGATGAAATAAACATTCTAAATGCGTCTATGAAAGGAATGCAGGAATGTATTTTAAAACTAAAACATGTTCCTGAATTTATCATTGTTGACGGAAATCGTTCTTTAAATGCAAAACTCGGACTTAAAAATACTTTCGGAAAACAATTTTCTCAAGATGAAATTACCCTTTTAAAATCCATTCCGAATCAAAGTATTATAAAAGGAGATGGAAAATATCTGAGTATTGCCGCCGCATCTGTTTTAGCAAAAACGTATCGCGATGAATATATGGATCAAATTCATGAAGAATTTCCAATGTACAATTGGAAGCAAAACAAAGGATATCCAACTAAAGAACATCGTGAAGCCATTAAAGAATTCGGAACAACAAAATATCACAGAATGAGTTTTAGGCTTTTGCCAGAACAATTAGAACTTGTTTTTGAATAAAAAAACGACCTAATCAGGTCGTTTTTTTTATTTTTTACTTTTCAAAAATTCTGCAAATGTTTTTGTATCATAATAAAAAGGTCTAACAGCAGTAATTTTTCCGTCCTTCAAATCTAAATGTTCTGAAATTGGAACTGACATTGTCTTACCCGATTTTTTTGATTTACAGTTTATTGTAAAATAAATGATTACTTCATTTTTAGACGCATCACTAAAATAAGTTGGCTCTTTTTCTATCTGCAAATCAAAAAACTCTGTTGATTTTGTAAACATTTTAGTCCATTCGCCAAAACCAATATAAGTTCCTCCATAAGGCAAACCTGTCGCTTGATTATAAACTGCTCCGTCTGCAATTAAAGTTCCTAAAGCATCAAAATCTCTTGTTTTAAAAAGACTTTCATAATATTTCGCTACTACTTTTAGATTATCGGCTTCTAGATTTTTCAAAATATCCGCTTCAGACAAAGTTGCTCCCTTATCCCAAAAACTAATAATTTTACTTACCTGCCCTTTGCCATTTAAACGAGCAAAGTCGCGCCCAACCATTACTAAATTGTTTTTAGAATCGAGAATTTTCCATTCCCAAGTCACATAATTATCTTTTACGATTTTAGCTCCTGATGTTAAGACTGCATCTGGGTTTTTCTTGTAAAATTCGTTGATAACATTATTAAATGCAACAGTTCCTTTTATAGAAGCCGAAGGGTCTTCAAAAGTGCTGTCTTCTAACCAGATCGATTTAATCATCTTTAATCTGGTATCACTATTTTTCTCCTGCCACACTTTTTCATAAACTGCAACTGGATATAATTTATCTTTCTTTTGGGCAAAAAGACCATTAAGCACAAAAAAGAAACAGAATAAGTAGATTTTTCTCATAAGCAATCAGGAATTAAAATTTTAATAGTCAGTACTCAAATTTAGCATAAATACCTGAGAGAATGAAGTTTGTTCTATAATTTGTTATCCCTTCAAAATCTTAACTTTTGCGAAATGGTTTTTCCCTTTTTTCAATATATTTTTAGAAAAAAACCGCTTTCTATCTAAAAAATGAAGCGAAATAAAAAACCGTTTCAAATAGAATACTTGAAACGGTTTACTTTTTTAGAGCTGTTTTTAAACAAATTCGGCTTCGAAAAGATCTTTAAAATGTTTTATAATTTTAGCTTTTACTTCTTCTTCGTCTACTTTTTCTACACCAAGTTCTACGTTTAAAGAAGTAACGCCTTTTCCACGAATTCCACACGGAATAATATTATCAAAATATCCTAAATCGACATTTACGTTTAAAGCAAATCCGTGCATGGTTACCCATCTTGAAGCGCGAACGCCCATTGCGCAGATTTTGCGTGCAAACGGGGTTCCAACGCCAAGCCAAACTCCTGTTTCTCCTTCGCTCCTGCCCGATTCTAAACCATATTCTGCTAAAGTCAGAATGATTGATTCTTCTAACAAACGTAGGTATTTATGAATATCGGTAAAGAAATTTTCTAAATCTAAAATTGGATAACCTACAATCTGTCCAGGTCCGTGATATGTAATATCTCCACCACGATTGATTTTATAAAAAGTTGCTCCTTTGGCTTCGAGCTGTTTTTCGTTTAATAATAAGTTCTCCAGATCGCCGCTTTTTCCTAAAGTATAAACATGCGGATGCTCAACTAATAATAAATAATTTGGAGTTGGCAGATCTAGTTCTTCTCTTCTGTTCTTGATTTTTAAATCGACAATGTCTTTAAAGATTTCTTCTTGATATTCCCAAGTCGATTTATAATCTTTTTTGCCCAGATCCTGAAGTTGAATTTTTTTATTCATTTTAATTATTTTTCAAACTCAACATCAAAGTTCAGTTTGTCAGGATTCTCCATATAATCCGTAAAAGTGTATTGAATTGTAATTGATTTGCGATCGTCGCTAAATACAGCAGTTGGATTAGAGACTTTCTTTATTTTTTTAGGAAAATGATATTTTACAATATAGCTAGACGAAGCAAACATCATTTTAGACATATCTCCTTCTGCATCTTGCGGTTTTACTGCCTTTTGCTGATCTACTACTGCTTTTCTTGTAAATTTCTTTCCATCATAAGTATAACTTAATTTACTTCCATTATCTCCGAAGCCACTTCCCATAGGATTTTTGCCTCCTTCTAATTTTTGAAGCGTGCCTAATGTCTGTAAAATATCTTGCAGTTCGTTTACGTTTTTAAAGTCAGTTGCCATGTTCATTAAAAACACTTTTTTCTCAGAACTTATTTTTGTTGAAACAACATAATTCTCCAGTTTTTTAAGCTCTTTCTGTGTTTCTGGCGACAACTTAGCGATACTGTCTTTTTTCTCAGCAAAGACTTCTTTGAAAGTAAAAGTGGTATCAATATCTTTTTTATTTTCTCCCATTTGGCCCGCAATCTGATCACCAGCCATTTCCATTATAGGAGAACCATCCATATCGACAGCGAATTTTCCGGTTCCGTTATCGTTTATGTAAATATTTTCAGTGAAAGTACAGCTGGTTAAAGTGGCTATTAAAAAAGAAAAACTCAGTAGTTTATATAATTTCATTTGCAGTTATATTTTTATCAAAGATACGAAGACTATTTTTAAAAATACATTTTATTGAAACCCTCAATTATTGCTCAAATTCTACTTTAAAACCAAAATCTACACTGCTTTCCTGCGCATTGTCTAAAGGAATTTCAAGAGTAAAACCTTTTCTATCTTGCGTTAGAACCGCGTTTTTAAGCGAAACAGTTTTGATCTTTTTAGGAAAATGATATTCGGCAATATACTTGCATTCTTTCATCATTTCTTCCATTTTTTTCGAGAACGGATCATCGTTTTTTTCTTTCTTGGCTTCTTTTTTCTTTTTACCTTTTTTATCGTCTTTACCAAGTGTTACAGCCTTAATAAAAACCTTACCATCATAAAAAATAGTTGTAGCCGATTTTTCTTCTGGTTTGGGCATAGCACTTAAGAGTCCGAGATTTTTTTTATCTGCTGCAGCCAATCCTTCTAAACTTTCGGCAGGTGTTGCAATAGTTTTATATCCTGTTCCGCTAGGGAAATCAAATATCATACTGTATTCAAATTCCTTTTTTTCTTCGTTGATTTTTATGCTCACTTTAAAATCCTGTAGAATTTCAAGTTTCTCCTTTTCTTTTTCCAATAGCTCCAATTTTTCTTTGTCACCATTTGGCAATTTAGAAATACTGTCTTTGACTTTGTCAAATATCTCTTTGAAAGTAAAAGTGGTATCTACTACCTTACTGACTTTTGTAGAATCTGCTTTTTTCATTCCGAGTTTATACATCGGTGACATGTCAAATCCGTAAGAGAAAGTTCCCGATCCATCTTCGTTTACGACCACTTTTTCTTTAAGCGTACAGCTTGTAATAGAAAAAATTATAAAAAAGCAAAGTAAAATTTTCTTCATGTTTTAGATTTTGGTTATGCAAGCGAAGATACTTTCTTTTCTTAATTATTTTAATTTTATTCTAAAACAACATTCAGATTACTACTTTCAGGATTATAAAGAAAATCTAAAAGCTGAAATTCTAAGGTTAAAGATTTCTTGTCTGCCCCTACAATTGCTTTTGAATTTGAAACTGATTTGATATTTTTTGGAAAATGATATTTTAAAGTATACGATTGCATCAATTTTGAAGAACCGTATTTTGCTTTGAAGTTTTGTGAGTCTCCTTTTGCTTTTTCAAATTCAGACGTATTTATAATCGAAACAGAACGTTGGAAAATTTTTCCATCGAAAGCATATGCAATTCTGAAATAATGATTTTCTGCCGTTAAAGCATAATTATGCTGAATATCTGAAGCATAATCTTCTGTTTTAAATAAATCTGGAATTTCTGAAGTTTTATCAAAATGAAGCGTAAAAAGCGTTCTAAATTCTTTTTCGAAAGAGCTTCTTTTTATTTTCACTTCCACATTGGCATATTTTTTAAATAGCTGCTGTTCTTCTAGCTTGTATTTTTCAAAGTTTTCACTGTAATTTTTGATGTACTCTTTGAATACATAAGTTGTATCCTTAAAAACGTTTTCTTTAGAATATTCTTCTCCAGCCAATTGCATATAGCTATTTTCTTCTCGAAGTTGTTCCATTTCTATTGTCCCGCTTCCGTCAGGATTTATGGTAAGCGTTTCTGTAATTTGACAGCTTGCAAAAGAAAGTAACATTAAAAAAACAGCTAAATATTTCATTACTTTAAAGATTCTAAGGTTCTTAGTGGCTAAGATACTAAGTTTTTTAGTCGCTACGCTCCTACTAAAAACTCTTATGAAAACAAAAATTTCTAAGCTAGCCCCGATAGAAATGGAAATCCTTTTATGCCGGTGTTCGGCATAAAAGATTGAAATGGATAGCGGGACTAAAGTTGATTGAAACCCAATAATTTGATGCTGCAAAAAATCTAAAATCTGCATTCTAAAATCTACATTCTTTTTTTTATCTTTGCACACTTAAAAAATAAAGCAAAAATGGCATTATCAGAACAAGAAATCATTAGAAGAGAAAAACTTCAGAACTTACGCAACTTAGGAATCAATCCTTATCCGGCTAATCTTTTTCCTGTAAATCATACATCTAAGCAGATAAAGGAAACATTTGAAGAGGGTAAGAAGGTTATCGTTGCGGGACGTTTGATGAGTGTTCGTGATCAAGGTAAAGCTTGTTTTGCTGAGTTGCAAGATAGCGAAGGACGTATTCAATTGTACGTAAATCGCGATGTTTTGTGTGAAGGTGACGATAAAACTTTGTACAACCAAGTTTTCAAAAAATTAACTGATTTAGGTGATTTTATTGGTATCGAAGGTGAATTGTTTACAACACAAGTTGGTGCAAAATGTATTCGTGTGAGCGGATTTACTTTCTTGAGTAAAACGTTACGTCCGCTTCCGTTGCCAAAAGTTGACGAAGAAGGAAATGTACACGATGCTTTTAACGACGCTGAATTGCGTTACAGAATGCGTTATGTAGATTTAACTGTGAATCCGCAGGTTAAAGAAACTTTTATCAAACGTACAAAGTTATTTAGCGCAATGCGTGGTTATTTTAACGATGCTGGATATTTGGAAGTTGATACTCCGGTTTTACAGTCAATTCCTGGTGGTGCTTCGGCAAGACCATTTATTACGCACCACAACTCGCTTGATATTCCGCTTTACATGCGTATTGCAAACGAATTGTATTTAAAAAGATTAATTGTTGGTGGATTTGAAGGTGTTTATGAGTTCTCTAGAAACTTCCGTAACGAAGGTATGGACAGAACGCATAATCCTGAGTTTACTGCAATGGAAATATATGTAGCTTACAAAGACTACAACTGGATGATGGAATTTGCAGAAGGCTTATTAGAGCATTGTGCAATTGCTGTTAACGGAACTAGTGAAGTTACTTTTGGTGAGCATAAAATCAACTTTAAAGCGCCTTACGCTCGTGTTACCATGACTGATTCTATCAAACATTTTACTGGTTTTGATATTTCTGGTAAAACAGAACAAGAATTGTTTGAAGCGGCACGCGGAATGGGAATCGAGGTTGACGAAACAATGGGTAAAGGAAAATTGATTGATGAGATTTTTGGAGCAAAATGTGAAGGAAATTATATTCAGCCAACTTTCATTACTGATTATCCAAAAGAAATGTCGCCACTTTGTAAAGAGCACCGCGATAATCCAGATTTGACTGAGCGTTTTGAATTGATGGTTTGCGGAAAAGAAATCGCAAATGCGTATTCTGAATTAAATGACCCAATTGACCAAAGAGAGCGTTTTGAAGATCAAATGCGTTTGGCTGCAAAAGGTGATGACGAAGCAAACGGAATTATCGACGAAGATTTCTTAAGAGCGCTTGAGTACGGTATGCCTCCTACTTCTGGAATGGGAATTGGAATGGATCGTTTGATTATGTATTTGACTAATAATGCTTCGATTCAAGAGGTTTTATTGTTCCCACAAATGCGTCCTGAGAAAAAACAAACCATTGAACTTTCTGACGAAGAGAAGTTTATCGTTGATTTATTGAAAGGAAATGACAATAAAATGGATTTAGGACAGCTTAAAATTACAGCTAACTTAAGCGGTAAAAAATGGGATGCATCTATGAAAAACTTATCTAAACACGGTTTGACTAAAGTTGTCGTTGATGGCGAGTTTAAATTTGTGGAATTGGTGGGGTAAATTCACCTTATATTATTATAAATATGGCCCGACAGGTTTTAAATCTGTCGGGCTTTTTATTAACTTTACATGACTTTAATTAATCAAATCATATTATTATGAGCACTTTAGAATTAAAATTAGAGATATTTGATAAACTCAAAAATATTGAAGATGTAAGCCTATTGGAAAAAATCAAGAATCTTCTGAAAAATGCTGACACTTCAAATGTTTATCAATTTGAACAATATGAGTTGGATATGCTTAAAGAAAGTGAGGAAGATATAAAATATGGAAAAATAATTTCACAAGAAGATTTAGATAATGAAGACTTAGAATGGCTGTCAAAATAATTTGGACAAAAACCGCAGCTCTCCAAAGAAGAAAAATTTTAAGCTATTGGAAGAAAAGAAATAAATCCGCAGAATATCCTAAAAAATTAGTTTCAGAAATCTCAGAAAGGGTTCAATTTTTAGTCAATAATCCCGAAACTTATATTAAAACAGAATTTCCCGATACTCGAGCTTCAACATTAGGACATTATAATATCATTTACAAAATAACCCCTTCAGAGTTAATTATAGTAGCATTTTGGGATAATCGTAGAGATCCTAAAAGGCTTTCAAAAATATTATAAAAATAATTTTAAACCCGACAGATTTTTAAAATCTGTCGGGTTTTCTTTTTTAAGCCTAGAACATTAAGAAACAAAAAAATCTCACTCAATATTGAACATAAAATTGATTTTTCATTCGTTTTTTTTGGGAAATAAATTACTACATTTGGCACGAAAAATAGACTTTTTATAAAAGTCTATTCTTTAACCCAAAAACCCATTCAATTAACATTTTTCAACCAATACTCTAAATGAAAATTAGAAAAATCTCTCCCAACGAAGATTTAGAAACAACAGTCAATAAAAAAAGAAACCGTTTCAAGTTTGTTCTTATCGCTATTATCGTTCTCTCGGCTGCAGGCTTTTTAGGATTTAAATATTTTAAACCAAAAAAAGAAAGTGTTTGCTTAGGCACAGACACCAAAATCTATGATACTTATAAAAATGCAGTTGTGCTTGTAAAACATAGATATGGCTATTTTGTTAAAATTAATGGAAAAGAATTTCAACTTACTGCTGAAGATGCAAAGGAAGAAACAATTTACGGAACTGGCTTTTTTGTAGATACAGAAGGAGACATGATCACCAATAGACATGTTTTACAGCCATGGAATTCAACAGAGGAAGAGAGCGAAAAAGTAAATGCTAACATACGAAATCTACGAATGAAGGTTGCTTCTATTTTAACGACCGATGTTTCTGAAGATGAATATGAAAGTTTTATTAATAACAACTGGTCGCATGCTTCGGTTTCATATAGTGAAGGCGAAGGAGAGGGAGATGGAGATTATGAGGAATCTAGTGAAGAAACTAGTGAGTCTGCAGGTGAAGAATTTGTTAGTTCTAATGAAACAGAAGCAGATACGTCTCAAGTATCAACTGATTTAGCAGCTTCTATTCCGGTTAAAGAATATGTTTCTATAGAAAACATTGAAGTATTTATAAAAACTGTTGACATTCAGGTTGCGCTTCATAACTCTGATAGCGAATGGATTAATTGTGAAATGAAAAAAGTTTCTGATGACAGCAATATTGATTTAGGTCTTTTACAAGTAGCCGATCATAAAACTCCGTCAACTGTTACCAATATCATTAGTCTTGATAATATTGTTGACAACGATGCTTCTTTATCTCCTGGGCAAAAAGCGATAATGGTGGGTTATCCGATGGGAATAGATTTGGCACAGACAAATTCAGGTATTAAAGTACAACTTTATGATGGTCAGATAAGTAAAGAATCTGATGGAAATAAAATTCAATACAGTATAACTTCTACACACGGTGCTAGTGGTTCGCCGGTTTTTAATGAATGTGGCCAACTAATCGCGGTTAATTTCAGCGGATTTGATCAGGTTCAGGGTTTCAATTTTGGAATTGTGGCTAAGCATATTCTATCCCTTTAATTTGAAAAAATTCAAAAATAAAGACTTTAAAGCTAATCGGGTTTTCACATTTCAAATCAAATAAAATCGCGCTTATTAATTATGAATAAAATTTTTACTATCTGTGCACTACTATTCTTTAGTGCCGCTTTTTCACAGATTCCAACTTTGGATGTCGAAAATCAGAAAAAAAATTCAGTAATCTTACAGGAAGTACAAATTGAAACCAAGATTTTAGGAAATCTTGCATCGACTACAGCAACTTATACATTTTACAATCCTGGCGACAGAATTTTAGAAGGAAACTTTACACTTCCATTGCCAGAAGGAGTTAGCGTAAGCGGTTATGCTTTAGATATTAACGGAAGTTTAAGAGACGCTGTTCCTGTTCCAAAAGAAAGAGCTAAAGAAGTATTTGAAAGTATTGAAAAAAGAAATGTAGATCCAGGTATTATTGAAAAAGTAGCTGGAAATAATTTCAGAACTAGAATTTATCCCATTACAGCTAGAGGCAGCAGAATCATTAGAATTACATACAATCAGGAATTAAAAAATTCGGCTACTGATTACCAGTATTTTTTAAGTTTTGCTAATGCCGTTAGCATTCCAAAATTTAATTTGAAAGTATTGGTTAATGAAGGTCTGACAACTCCAAAAATTACGGAAAATCCAGATGGAAGTTTTACTTTCCTGAAAAAAGGAAATCAATGGGTTGCTGAAATTAAGAAAACGAATTTTACGCCAACTGAAAGCCTTAAAATAAGCATTCCAAAAGTAAATGAATCTTCAAATGTGATGCTTCAAAAAGCTTCTGATGATAAGTCTTATTTTGCGGCAAGTGTTGCTATGAATTTCCCTGTACAAGAAAAAGCAAAATCTCAAAAAATTGCTATTATTTGGGACAATTCTTTCAGCGGATCAAAGAGAGATCGTCAAAAAGAACTGGACTTTCTTAATGCTTATTTCTTAGATAACAAAAATGTTGCTGTTTCTTTTGTTCTTCTAAATAATACCCTTGAAAAAACAGAAGAATTTACTGTTTCTGGTGGAAACTGGAATGCATTAAAAGAAAGAATTCTGAATCTTAAATATGATGGCGGAACCGATTTCAGTGCTTTAAAAGAAATTTCATCAATAGACGAGTATCTTTTATTTTCTGACGGAATTTCAAATTTTGGAGATTTAACTCTAAAGTTCAAAAAACCAGTTAACAGCATAACGAGCACGCCAACTTCTGATTTTAATTTGTTGAAACTTTTAGCTTCACAATCTGGAGGGAATTTTATCAATTTGAATGAATTAGATACTCCATCTGCTCTAAAAACATATAAAAGACTTCCTATTGTATTTTTAGGTTTTAAAGAAACAAATACGCTTCAAGAATTGTTCCCCAATGTTGGAACTGCAGTAAATGAACCTGTCAATATTTTCGGAATTTCATCTTCAAACTTAAGTAAACTTACTGCTGTTTTTTCAGTAGGAAATAAGAAATTTGAAGTGCCTGTAGATTTCAATAACGCTGTACAAGTAGATAATTGGCCTCTTGCGCAATTTTGGGCACAACGAAAAATTAATGATCTTGAACTTAATTCAACACAAAACAGCGATGAAATCAGAAATCTGAGCGAGCAGTTTGGAGTTGTAAGCAAGAACACCAGTCTTATCGTATTGGAAGATGTGAATGATTATGTACGTTTTGGCATTACTCCTCCAGAGGAATTATTATCAGAATACAACAAAATCGTTTCGCAAAACAAAAGAGAAGTTTTGGAAAAAAGAAGAAATCTTCTATCTAAAGCTTTTGATAAAACACGTGAACTGACAACTTGGTGGAATAGTGAATTTAAGCCTACAGAAAAAAAAGAGTACCCTAAGGTTTCCAAACAGGCAAAAAGAGAATCATCATCACCAGTTTCAGGCGCTGCCAATTCCGAAGAGGCCTACTCTATTAGCGATAAAAAATCTTCTGGAAAAATAACTCTGGTAGATGTGGAAAGCACTCAAGAGTATATGAAAGATTTCCAATCTTTACAGTCTCCTGAATTGATTTACCAAAAGTATCTTGAAAATCGTCCGAAATATGAGAAGCAAGTAACTTACTATTTTGATGTTTCTAAACTGCTATTCAAAAAAGGAGACAAAGCACTTTCTTTAAAGGTTTTAAGCACATTAGCAGAACTTGATTTAGAAAATGAAGAGTTGTACAAAACGATTTCTTATCTATTGAAACAGAGAGGTAATTATGAAAAAGAATTGTGGATTACTCAGAAGATTTTAGAATGGAGACCTTTTGATGCTCAAAGCCATAGAGATTATGCATTGGCTTTGGTTGACAATAAAAAACCTCAAGAAGCTCTTAACATCTATAAAGGAATGCTTTATCAGGAATATACCGATGAGATTTCTGTAAGAGACAATGGCATTGAAGAGATTTTGATTATGGAAATCAATAATATTTTGAGTCAAAACAAAAATGTTGATGCAAGCAAAGTAGATGATCGTTTAAAAGCAAATCTTCCAGTAGATATCCGTATCGTTATTAACTGGAATAAAGACAATACAGACATCGATCTTTGGGTTACAGATCCAAGAGGAGAAGATTGTTCATACTCACATAAATCGACAGAAATTGGAGGAAGGTTAAGCAATGATTTCACTCAAGGTTTTGGTCCTGAACAGTTTTTACTTAAAAAAGCAATTAAAGGAAAATATAAAATCAAAACTAATTTCTTTGGTGAAAGACAAAATATTCTTTCTGGACCAACAACAGTAATGGCAGAAGTTTACCTTTATTACTCTGATGGTAGACAGGAAAGAAAAATTGCTGTTTTCCAAAGCCAAAAAGAAAACAAACGCGAAAGTGACAGTAAAATTCTAATTGGAGAATTTGAATTTTAGAAATTACAACGTTTACTAAATATTAAACCCGACAAATTTTAAAATCTGTCGGGTTTATTTTTTTATTCAAGTATAATTTAAAACGAATACTTCTCCAATTGCTTTCCTTGAATATCTAAAACAGAAGTAGTTTCTTTTGGAACTTCTCCTTTCCATTTTTCTTGTACAGATGGATTTGATGGATATTTTCCGTTTTTCATTTTCATGAGATGAAATGCGCCTCCACTTTTCATTAGAAGATTATAGAATTTCTCTGAAGAATCGGTTGTTACTAAAATCGGAAAATCGGTTACAGAAAAACGATTGATTACGCTTCCGTCATTGTTTAGAATATAACCTGAACAACCTCCGCTTCCGCAGAAATACGAATTAGAAAAACCTACAAAGTATTCGTCTTTCTTGTCATTATTTAAATCGAAAGCTTCATAATAAAAAGATCTATCTTCTTTGGTCATTGCTGGCAAATCTTTCTTCAATAAAACCAACAATTGTTTTTTGATGAGTTCTACTTGTTTATTATTTTTCTCAGAAACTTCACTTAAATCTGCTGTCCCACCAAGAGTTTTAGACAATGTATCTTGAACAATTGTTTTTACAATATTTTTCGAATTGTCTTTGTTTTGACAAGAAGATAATGCCAAAATTGCAACTAAAATCAGAATTTTATTTTTCATAATCATATGTTTTGAATTCACGATAGTTTACACTAATAATGCTGTTTTGTTTTCAATATCATTCTGTGTCAACAATGATTTTATATTATTGAACGTAACCAATGCAATCTGAGTTAAAGCTTCGTTGGTAAAAAACGCCTGATGTGCCGTTACCAAAACATTCGGAAAACTCATTAAACGCTGAATCGCATCATCTTGAATAATATCTGCAGAAAGATCTCTAAAGAACAGTTTTTCTTCCTGTTCGTAAACGTCAATTCCTAAATAACCAATTTTTCCTTCTTTCAATCCTTCAATAACTGATGAAGTTTCAATTAATCCGCCACGGCTTGTATTGATGATCATCACGCTATCTTTCATAAAAGTCAGCGAAGTTTTATTGATAACGTGTTTCGTCTGATCGTTTAGCGGACAATGCAATGAAATAATATCACTCGATTTGAAAATCTCTTCTAAATCGACAAAATAGACTCCGTCCTTTTTCATTTCTTCGCTTTCAACAATATCATACGCCAAAACTTTACAGCCAAAACCTAATGCGATTTTAGAAAATGCTTTTCCTATATTTCCAGTTCCAATAATTCCGATTGTTTTTCCGAATAAATCAAAACCTAACAATCCGTTTAAAGAGAAATTCTGTTCACGAACTCTATTGTAAGCTTTATGAGTTTTTCTATTTAAAGTCAAAATCATGGCCATGGCATGTTCTGCAACGGCTTGCGGAGAATAAGCTGGGACACGACAAACTTTTATATTATGCTTTTTTGCGGCTTCTAAATCTACATTGTTAAATCCGGCGCAACGTAGCGCAATTATTTTTACTTTTTTTTCTGCTAATTGTTTAATAACTGTTTCGTTTACAATATCATTCACAAAAACACAAACAATTTCACAAGCTTCAATTAATGCAACTGTCTGAGGGTTAAGTTGTGTTTCAAAAAAATCCAATTGAAATCCAAAATCTTCATTGTACTTATTGAAAAACGTTTTATCGTAAGGCTGAGTCGAGAAAAAAGCAATTTTGTTTACACTAAAATTTGAGCTCATAATCGTAAATTATTTATGTTTTGTTATTTTTAAAATTCCCTTTTGGGAGATAATATAGCCATCCAAAACCAATTAAAAATAAAATAAGCGAACCTACAAATGCTGGAATCAAAATCTCTTTATTGTTATCTAATGCATTGTTTAAAGCGGCATACAACAACCAAATTTGAATACTCACATTTAAGATTAAAACAAATATTAAAGTAGACAGAATAACATTCAACTTATTTGGATTTGCCTGATTTTGGCTTTTTCTAAATGTACTCATAATATATTTCTTAGACAATTAACTTGCTTTGTTTTCAAATTCTTTTACAAAAATTTTATCTCCTTTTAGAACCACTTCTAGCTGAGGTAAAGCTCTTGGCGGCGGTCCAGCAATAACGTCTCCCGTCAAAGCATCAAAAGAGCCTTCGTGACAAGGACAATGAATAATTCCTGTTCCTGGTTTATAAAAAACGGCACACGAAAGATGCGTGCATTTTTGTTCGTAAGCTCTAAACATGCCGCTTTCTAAATGCACTAAAATATACGGAATCGTACTTCCTTCAATCACAAAACCTCTTGTTCCTCCCAACGGAATATCTTTTATTTCGCATACAAAATGTTCGCCGACAACTTCATCAGCTGGCAACAAATACGCTTTTGCTGCAACCAATCCGCTACCGACCATTAAACCGCCAGAAACCAGTGTAAGGAATTTGGCAAAATCACGTCGGCTGACTTGTGTCGATTCTTGCTTTCTATATGGAAAATCTTTCTTCCAATTTTCACTTAAATTATCTTCTTTAGACATGGATTTTAGCTTTAGAATATTCGTAATTCGGTGCTTCCTTTCGGCATCATGATATTCACTTTTGTATTTACGCGTTCTTTACCAAAAACAAATGAATTTACAGGAGTACTATTTGGACGCATTTCTTCGATTTGAGCACGAGTTCCATAAAACAATGCACCACTCGGACAAACTGTTGCGCACATTGGCTTTTTGCCAACGCTGGTTCTGTCGTAACACATTGTGCATTTCATCATTAAATCGTATTCTTCCATTTTCTTCGGAACTCCAAACGGACAAGCCATTACGCAGTTTGAACAACCAATGCAACGTTCTGTATTTGCAGTATGAACAACGCCAAATTCGTCTTGCGAAATCGCATCAGCAGGACAAACATTCGCACAAACTGGATCTTCGCAATGCATACAAACCTGAACTGTGGTCTGAATTGTAACTTCACGTTCTACATAATTAACATGAATCATAGATTCTTGACCGTTGGTTTCACATTCTGCACAAGCCATTTCGCAAGCTTTACAGCCAATGCATCTTTGTAAGTCTACAAAAAACTCTTCGTTTTTATTATAATTGGTTACATTCATAATGGTTGCTTTTTATAGATTAAACACTTGCATAAGCATTTGGTTTGTCTGATGAATTTTCGATTTCTCCTAATGGTTCGAGTTTACAAGCACAAACTTTGAACTCTGGAATTTTAGAAATCGGATCTAAAGTTCCGGGCGTTAACTGATTGGCTGATTTTTTCCCTGGCCAATGATAAGGCACAAAAACAGTATCTTTTCTAATGGTTTCTACAATATTGGCTGGAAAAATTCCTTCTCCTCTTCGCGTTGAAACTTTTACCAATTCTCTTTGTTGAATATTATATTTTCGCGCCATTTCTGGATGAATTTCCAACAATGGTTCTGGAAACTGATCGACCAATTTCCCAATTCTTCTGGTTTGTGTTCCGCTTAAATATTGCGACACAACGCGTCCTGTTGTTAATATTATCGGGTATTCTTCATCTGTAATTTCACCTGGCAATTTATACGGAGCAGGATTAAAATGTGCTTTTCCGTCTGGAGTTGCAAACTTTTTATCTTCCCACAATCTTGGCGTTCCGGGATGATCCTCAGTTGGACATGGCCAGAAAACGCCCATATTATCCTCAATTCTTTTATAAGTAATTCCGTTGTAATCAGCAGTTCCTCCTTTTGAAGCTACGCGCAATTCGTTAAAAATAGCTTCGCTGTCGGCGTAAGTAAACCGTTCTTCTTCTCCTAATCTTTTGGCTAATTCTAATAATATCGAAGTATCTGTTCGTGCTTCTCCCGGTGGGGTAACTGCTTGTCTAATTCGGATCACGCGTCCTTCTGCTGATGTCGTTGTTCCTTCTTCTTCTTCCTGCAATGAACCTGCTAAAACAATATCCGCATGACGGGCAGTTTCATTTAAAAAGAAATCTATGGCAACGTAAAACTCTAATTTTTCAAGAGCAGAACGCACATAATTATTATTTGGAAGAGAAACCAGCGGATTAAAACAAATCGAAATCAATCCTTTTATTTCACCACTGTGAATGGCTTCGATAATTTCATACGCCGTAATGCCTTTGTGCGGCATGTCTTCTTCTTTAATTTTCCAAACATCAGCAATGTATTTTCGATGATCCATGTTTTCGATATCACGGTTTCCTGGCAATTGATCGCATTTATGACCGTGCTCTCTTCCGCCCTGACCATTTCCTTGCCCTGTAATCGTTCCATAACCGCAATAAGGCCTTCCGATTCTTCCTGTTGCTAAAACTAAATTGATGCATCCAATTACATTATCAACACCTTTTGAATGATGTTCGATTCCTCTTGCATGCAATAAAAAACTTGTTTTTGCTTTTCCCCATAATTCAGCCGCGGCTTTAATTTTTTCTTTAGAAATTCCTGTAACTTCTTCTGCCCATTCCAGCGTATAGCCTTTTACAGCATCAATAGTTTCCTGAAATCCTGAAGTATGATTATCAATAAAATCATGATCCAGCATATCGTGATCTACAAGATATTTCAGCATAGCTCCATATAAAGCCGAATCTGTTCCGGGTCTGACATCCAAATGAATATCAGCAGTTCTTGCCAACGGAATAACACGCGGATCGACAACAATCAGTTTTGCACCTCGATCTCTGGCTTTCCAAATCCAATGGGTTAAAGTTGGAAAAGTTTCGCTAACATTAGCACCAGCCACAATAATTACTTCAGCATATTCTAAGTCAGAATAATTGTTTGATGCTCGGTCTAAACCGAATGCTTTTTTATTTCCTGCACCCGCGCTTACCATGCAAAGGCGTCCGTTATAATCTAGATTTCTTGTTTTTAAAGCGACTCTAGCAAATTTTCCAACCAAATAGCTTTTCTCATTCGTAAGTGAAACTCCAGAAAGCATTGAAAAAGCATGTTTCCCGTATTTTTCCTGAATTCTCTTGATTTCTGAAACGGTTTTGTCCATTGCTTCATCCCAAGTTGTTTTCTCAAAACCTTTTCCTTCTACTCTTTTAATCGGATGCAATAATCGATCGGGATGATTGTTCTGCATATAACGCTGGACTCCTTTTGGACACAAACGTCCTTCGTTAAAAGGAAATTCCATCCACGGTTCAAAACCAACTACTTTATTGTCTTTTACAGATAATTGAATACCGCATTGCATTCCGCAAAAACAGCAATGTGTTTTTACAGATTTGTCTGGTTCGTCGCGTCCTTCATATCCTTCTTTTGGAGTATAATTCAAATGCGGACCAAATGCTTCAATTATTTTT
Organism: Flavobacterium sp. HJSW_4; assembly: GCF_042436695.1. Lineage (NCBI taxonomy): Bacteria > Pseudomonadati > Bacteroidota > Flavobacteriia > Flavobacteriales > Flavobacteriaceae > Flavobacterium > Flavobacterium sp. HJSW_4. Next base: position 87,129 of record NZ_JBHNPP010000011.1, on the reverse strand, counting down.
TCAGCTGATACTGGTAGTTTTGCCATTTTTTTAAGTTTTCGGTTTTCAGTCTCAGTTTTCAATTATAAACTTTGACTGAGTACTTTTTTATATTTTAATTTCAGTATACAGTTTTAGCTGTAAACTAAAAACTGAGACTGAGACTTGAAAAATCATCCAAATAAATTCCCGCCTTCTAATCTTGCTTTTAAATGCGCTTTTGCCAAACGGTCTCTTTTTCCTTCTGGACTTAAATCGAGATGTGAATTTCCTTCATCATCACTAAAATCAAAACCTAGTTGTTTGGTTACAATTTTTAAATCATCGATATGAAGTTGTGTTGTAAAAGGTTTTCCAGTTTCGGGACATATTGCCATTCCTTTTTTCATTCCTTCTTTTTTATAAATATGCGCACCAATCTGAGCCGGTCGCTGAATGATGTGGAAGAATTTTCCAAACGGAATCCAAATCAAAAACATAATAACCGTTACGGCATGAACTACAGCTAAAAAATCATACGCAAATCCCTTCATAAACTGATAAGAATATGTCAAACATAAACCTGTAACCGAAATAGCAATCAATAAAAGAAGGGGCAATAAATCACCTTCAAAAGTCTGTGTGGCAATTAATCCAGGATTGGTTAAACGGCGTCTTAAATAATAAAGCGAACCGAAAATAACCAAATAAGAAGACCAGTTTAAGGCGTGAAAAGTCAAAAATGCCATTATAGAACCCAATTCAAAATCCATTACTTTAAAACCAAAAAAATGAGCTTCGTAAACCGAGATTGAGTTTGGAGCCAATGTAAAATGAATCCATCCAAATGTTAGTGGAAATGTTATTGCAAAAGCAGAAAAACAGCCAATTGCAATACAAAAGTGCGCTATCCAACGGTATTTCCCTCTTGGATAAATAAATTTCTGAAAAGCGATATTTTGAACCGATTCTTTCCCTAAAAACCATAAATGAGAAAATACTTTTCCTGTAAATAGAAAATGAATTCCTCTTTTAAAATACATCCAAGTTGGCGGACGTTGCAACCAAACCGTATATCTATAAACGACTCCAAAAAAAGCAAAGAGCGTTCCGAACAGATAAGTTATCAAAGCTGCGTCAAAGTTTTGCAGTTTTCTTGATCCGTAAAAAACCAAGACAACCATAAAAACAGAAGCTGCCGTTGCAATTAATAAAGCTTTTGTATTAAATGTTCTTTCTTTCATGATGTTACTTTCGATCAATATCCTTAGCCATTTCAGGCAATTTTTCTTTAGTCATTTTCACAATTACGCGATGCATCCAGATTAAACAAGTCAGAGATAATGCTAAAATAAATAGCCACGAACTTGTCCAGAATCCTGTAAATGATAGTAAATACCCAAAAATAATTGGCCCGAAGAATCCGCCTAAACCTCCTAATAATCCAACCATTCCGCCAATTACACCTACTTCATTTGGGAAGTAATCTGGAATATGTTTGAAAACCGCGGCAGAACCAATTCCCCAAGAAATTCCGATTAGAATAACCAAAACCAGATACACCCACATATTCGCTTCAAAATGAATTTGTGTGATTCCTTCTGCCAATAAATCTTTCTTTTGCACTTTTTGATTTTGCTCAACAACCACTTCCTGCCATGTTTTTTTTGATGGAAAATATTGAGAATGCGGCTGATTTTTGTCTTCTTGCGCTATGGCATATTCTTTATCGTCTATTACTATTTTATCTGGTGCAACAGAAGTAACTGTTCCGGCTTTACTTGACAATAATCCGCTTCCTGAAGTGGTGATGTCCATTTTCGGAAACAACAATAAAAAGCTTAAAACTACCGAAGAACTCAAAACCCAATACATTACTTTTCTGGCTCCGAATTTATCCGACAAAAAACCTCCAAAAGCGCGAACAACTCCGGCTGGCAAACTGAAACAAGAAGTAAAGATTCCGCCAAGAATTAAAGTCGTATGATAAACATTCATAAAATTAGGAAGCAGCCATTGTGAGAAAGTTACAAACGAACCGAATACCAAGAAATAATACGTTCCAAAACGCCAAACGCGCACGCTTTTTAAAGGCTGAATTAATTGAGTTAAAGTTTTAGATTGAGCTTCGCTTTTTTTGCTTTTTGCGAAAATCAGAAATACAATTCCCATCAATAATAAAGCTGAACCATAAATTACTGGAAGCCATTTCCAACCATTTTCTGGATCGGTTTCTGAAAATTTACTCAATAATGAAGGCGCTAAAAATGGCGTTATAGAAGCTCCTGCTGTTCCCATTCCGAAAATTCCCAAAGCTCTTCCCTGCCATTCTTTTGGATACCAGACAGAAGTTGAAGCTACTCCGACTGCAAAACTGGTTCCGACCATTCCAAACAAAAAACTTAAGATGGCAAAAACAGTAAAAGAAGTCGCAAATGGCAGAAGAAATAGAGGAATAGAAGCTAAAATCAATAAAGCTGAATGCACAATTCTACCTCCAAATTTATCAGTTAAGATTCCCATTGGCAGCCTCATAATCGAACCTGTAAGCACAGGAATTCCTAAAAGCCATCCGATTTGTACGACACTCCAGTCGAAAATTTCTTTATCAACTAAAAAAGTAACCAGCACTCCGTTGAGTGTCCAGCATGCAAAACAAATAGCAAAAGCAAGAGTGTTTAGGAAAAGAATACGATGAGATTGAGAAAGATCTGCCATAGAAAAAAGTATTAAATTATGTTTTTGGAATCTATTACTGAAATATGGGAAAATCGCAAAGACTGTTTTTTTTATAATTATCTAAAAAACAATACTTTCACTAAAGTTAAAAAAAATATCTAAAGTAAAACACTTACAAATAAACATTTAGCGTTATGATAATCTTATTTAAACTCATTCTTATAGTGTAAGCCTATTTTTTGCAATTATCATTTGAAAACACTGTTTTTCAATTTGTTAAAAAAAATATAATTTTTAAAAGTTCCATTAAACCTGTTTTATTGAAAAAAGTCTAATTCCTATAACAATTAAAAAACTTAAATCATGAAAAAATTATTAATCGCGGCTATGTTATTTGTTGGAATAGCAAGTTTTGCACAAGCACAAAAAGAGAGATTAACGCCAGAACAGCGTAACGAAAAACATTTGCAAAAATTAACTACAGAATTAAATCTTGATGCTAATCAGCAAACTCAAGTAAAACAGCTTTTGGCAGATAGAAGCGCTAAAGCTGAAAAACTGAGAGATGCTCGCCAAGAACAAAAAGAAAACGGCACTAAACTTACTGCTGCAGAAAAAGAAGCTTTTAAAAAAGAAATGATAGCTGAGAAAGAAGCAAACGATGCTAAAATGAAATCGATTTTGAATGCTGACCAATACACGAAATGGAAAACCATTCAAGAAGAAAACAAAGACAAAGCGAAAGAGAAAATGAAAGAATATAGAAAAGATAAAAACTAAATGAAAGAGGCAATTGAGCCTCTTTTTTATTTCTAAGCCTTCTTTAAACTTTCCTTAATAGTTTCTGTTAAATAAAAGATAAACCTGAAAATGCCATTAAACTTAATAATTCTCTTGAAGTCTAATTGCTATAAACCTTTAAAGAAACGAAAAATGAAAAAATTATTTATTGCAGCTTTATTATTCGTTGGAATAGTAAGTTTTGCGCAAGACATCAATCAGAAGCCGACACGTAATCAACGAGAAAAATTAACTCCAGAACAGCGTAACGAAAAGCATTTGCAAAAATTAACTTCTGATTTAAATCTAGATAAAAAACAGCAAGATCAGGTAAAACAGCTTATCGCGGAAAGAAGTGCAAAAGCGGAGAAGTTTAAAGAAAGTAGAAAAGACAGTAAAACACCTCCGACTGCTGAAGAAAAAGCGGCTTTCAAAAAACAAATGGAAGCAGAAAAAGCAGCAACTGACGCGAAAATGAAATCGATTTTAAATGCTGATCAATACACAAAATGGGCGGCACTAAAAAAAGAGCATAAAGATCATCATAGAGGAAAAGATCATAAATCGACTCAAGAACGCGATCAAGCGCATTTGCAAAAAATGACAACTGATTTAAATTTAAATGCAGATCAGCAAAAACAAGTTAGCCAACTTTTATCTGACAGAAGCACTAAAATGGCAATGCTTAAAAAAAGCAGAAAAGATTCTACTGCTCAGCCAACTGACGCTGAAAAGAAAGCCATGAAAAAACAAATGGAAGTAGATCATAAAGCTTATGATGCCAAAATGAAATCTATTTTGACTGCAGACCAATACAAAAAATGGACTGCAATTCAGAAAGAGCATAAAGACAAAATGAAAGAACACAAAAAAGACAAAAAATAATCTTAGTTCTAAAAAAGAAAAAGGAGGCTTTTAGCCTCCTTTTTTTATTAAAATGATTTTGATACTTTATCAATCGCATTGATTGTAAAATCTAAATCTTCGTAAGTCAATGCATCTGTGATAAACCACGTTTCGTATGCAGATGGCGCGATGTAAACTCCTTCTTGCAATAATCCGTGGAAGAATTTCTTGAATGTTTCGTTATCTCCTTTTGCAGCAGTTTGGAAATCGGTAACTGGATTTGCATCAAAGTGAACCGAAATCATAGAACCAACTCTATTGATGGTGAAAACTACATTATTCGCTTTTAAAACTCTGTCGATTCCTGCTTCTAAATAAGCTGTTTTTTCTTCTAAACGAGTAAAAATTTCTCTATCAGAATCAAGTGCTTTCAACATTGCCAATCCAGCCGCCATTGCTAACGGATTTCCCGATAATGTTCCTGCTTGGTAAACTGGTCCAAGAGGTGCTAAATGATTCATGATTTCTTCGCGCGCAGCAAAAGCTCCAACTGGAAGTCCTCCACCAATAACTTTTCCGAAAGTCACGATATCAGCATCAATTCCATGCAATTCCTGAACTCCACCGCGAGCCAAACGGAAACCTGTCATTACTTCATCAAAAATCAATAAGATTCCGTTTGCAGTACACAAATCTCTTAAACCTTGCAAGAAACCTTCTTTCGGAACAATACATCCCATGTTTCCAGCAACTGCTTCAATAATAATTGCAGCGATTTCTCCTTTATTAGCTTCAACCAATGTTTTTACATTTTCTAAATCATTGTATTTGGCTAACAAAGTATCTTTTGCAGTTCCTTCTGTAACTCCAGGACTGTTTGGCGAACCAAAAGTTACAGCTCCACTTCCTGCTTGAATCAAAAATGAATCTGAATGTCCATGGTAACAACCTGCAAATTTTACAATTTTATCTCTTTTTGTAAATCCGCGAGCTAGACGAATCGCGCTCATACAAGCTTCTGTACCTGAATTTACAAAACGAATTTTATCAATATTTGGAACCATCGAAACCGCTAAAGCAGCAATTTCTGTTTCCAATTCTGTTGGCATACCAAATGAAGTTCCTAGTTTTGCTTTTTCAATCACAGCATCAACAACTGGTTGATAAGCATGACCCAAAACCATTGGCCCCCAAGAGTTGATATAATCGATTAATTTATTTCCATCTTCATCATATAAATAAGCGCCTTTTGCGCTTTTTACAAAAATTGGAGTTCCGCCAACGGCTTTAAATGCTCTTACTGGTGAATTTACTCCTCCCGGAATTACTTTTTCTGCTTCAGCAAAAAGCTGACTACTTCTTTTATATAACATTGTGATTTTTGATTTTAGAATTCAGATTTTAGATTAAAACTGAAAACCTATTTTAATTTCTAGCTTAATTTCAACAGAATTGAAAACTGAGACTGCGACTGGAAACTTACTTAACTTTTAACCTCTGCCCTATCGAAATCGCATTATCAGTCAAATTATTTTTCCTTTTTAAATCCTCAACCAATAAATTGAATTTCTTTGAAATGGAATACAATGTATCTCCTTTTTGAACTTCGTACAAATTCGGATCATATGGATTCATATTTATCTTTGGATCAGAGTTTGCAACCGAAGATGAACTTCTTGCAGGAAGCGATTTGTTTATCGGTTCATAATTTCTCCCTGTAACCTGACAATCGTATTGATGCAAATTGTAACGCTCGATATAACTGATTAATTTGTCTGGATATTTCGGATCTGTTGCATAACCAGCTGCTCTCAATCCTTTTGCCCAAGCTTTATAATCGTCTTTTTCGTAAGTAAACAAAGTTGCATATCTTTTTTTTCCAACCAAAAATAAAGCGTGATCTCTATACGATTCTGATGCTTGAGGATATTTCCTAAAGCATTCTTGAGCCGAATCATCGTCGTGGCGAACACTTTCTCCCAACCAATCATTGTGGCATTTTATTCCGAAATGATTATTAGCATCTACAGCCAAATCTCCTCTACCTGCACCAGATTCCAAAATTCCCTGCGCTAGAATAATACTTGCTGGAATTCCGTACGTTTTCATGTTTCCCATTGCAATCTCTTTGTATTGCAAAACATAATTATTAATTAAATCGCTGGTAACAACCGTTTTGGAAGTAGATTGAATAACCTCAGTTGTATTATTTGTAGAAGGGTAATTTTTACCGATTGGTTTAGCAGGAGTACTTCTTTTTGTTGCCGCCGTTCGAGATTGAACTGCTGCCGCTTTTTTAGTCGTCGCGATGGCAGGCTTACTAGAAGAGCAGCTTGCTAAAGCTAATATTACGAGAAGTAATACAATTTTTTTAATCATTGGTTTTGAGTATTGGTAATTTCTTCTGCTTCAACTTTATATTCATTCCGTCAATTCCCTGCAATCCGCCTGTGTGAATGAGTAAAATTTTGGAATGTGCAGGAAAATAATTTTTGCTAATTAAATCTATAACGCCAAAAACCATCTTTCCTGTATAAATTGGATCTAAGGGCACTTTTGTTTCTTCAAAAAAAGCATTAATAAATTCGATTAATTCTAAATTTATCTTTCCATAACCTCCAAAATGATAGTCAGAAATTAAATTCCAGTTATCTTTTTTTGCAAAAATACGAATTTCATCGTTTAAAAAGTCACCTTTTAACGCTGGAAAGCCCAAAATTTTCTGATTTTGTAGCGAACTATTAATTAATCCCGAAATCGTACCGCCTGTTCCAACCGCACAGCAAACGTAATTAAAAACAGAATCTTCGTCTGTCAAAATCTCTTCGCAGCCTTTTACGGCCAGTTCGTTTGTTCCGCCTTCGGGAACTAAATAAAAATCTCCAAACTTATCCTTTAGCTTTTCTATAAATGAAATTTCGCTTTTTAAACGATACTCTTCTCTCGAAACAAACTCGAATTGCATTCCGTTTTCCTGAGCAAATTTCAAAGTTGGATTTTCTTCTATTTTATCTAAAAGTTCGTCTCCGCGAATGATGCCAATGGTTTTAAAACCTTCCTCCTTTCCTGCATAAGCAACCGCAGCGATATGATTAGAAAATGCACCGCCAAAAGTCAATAAAGTTGTTTTATTTTCGGCTTTCGCCTGAAGTAAATTGTATTTCAGTTTTCTGAATTTATTTCCTGAAACAAAAGGATGAATTAAATCTTCACGCTTTATAGTCAGCGAAACAGCATTCGGAAATTGAATATTTATGGATTGATTGAAAACGGTATTCATTTTAATTTGATGTAATTTAAAAACTGAAAAAAAGATCGGTTTTTTAAATAATTTAAGTCCATTTCTTTTGCGTAAGCTTCTCTTTCAAAACTAATATTTCGATATGCCAAATCTTTGTTTTTGTATTGAATTAAACGAATTAAAAACTCCAAAACGTACCAAATAAAAAACGGAAGAATCAGCAATTCTAACTGTTGGCGCAAATGTATTTTTTCATGATTTACGAAAGTTCCGTTTGTTTTATCAAAATCATATTTAACTAAAACGAAAGGAAATAAAGCCATTCCTCGATATCCTTTCGGAATTAAATATTTAGCAACAATCAGAAACATTGGCTGTAAAATTTATAAATTTGTAGCTATAGAATTATTCAATTTCGATAAAATCATAATCAAATATTATTATTTTTGATTTTAAGTTCACTCGAAATTGAACCCGAAACAGATTTATGAAAGAGCAAAGTAATGAAAATAAATTAATCGAAGGCGAAGATTTTTACTATACGCCCGAAGGTTACAAATGCTTTACTGAAAAACATCATTTAAAACGTGGTTATTGCTGCAAAAGCGGTTGTCGCCACTGTCCGTACGGATATGATAAAAAAACAGGAAGAATAAATAAAAATTAGAATACCACAACATGAAGGTTTTTATCAATAAAAATATACCCGAAGCCGGCATTAAATTGCTTCAAGATAAAGGAATTAACTTTACAATAAATCCAACCGAAAATGTATTGTCAAGAGAAGAGTTTATAAAAATCTGTCAGGAACATGATGCGCTTTTGAATGTTGGAACAAATAAATTAGACGAAGATTTTTTTCAACAATGTCCGAATTTAAAAGGAATCGCTTTATTTTCTGTCGGATTTGATGCTGTGAATATTCCGTCAGCAAATAGCAGAAAAATTCCTGTTGGAAATACGCCCGATGTTTTAAGCCGAGCGACGTCTGATGTTGCTTTTTTATTAATGCAAAGCGTTGCGAGAAAATCATTTTTCAATCACAAAAGAATTCTAAATGATGATTGGGGAAGTTTTGATCCGTTAGCCAATTTAGGACAAGAACTTTATGGAAAAACTTTAGGGATTTTCGGCTTAGGAAGAATTGGTATTGAAATGGCTAAAAAATGTAAAGCCGCTTTCGGAATGAATATTATTTATCATAATCGTTCTCATAATGAAGCGGCCGAAAAAGAATTGGATGCAAAATATGTAGATTTTGAAACCTTACTTGCAGAAAGTGATGTTTTGAGTATTCATTCGAATTACAGTGAAGAAAACAATGAACTTTTCAATAAAAACACTTTTGCGAAAATGAAAAAGAATGCAATTTTCATTAACACCGCAAGAGGAAAATTTCAAAATGAAGATGATTTATTTCACGCTTTAACTAACAATATAATTTGGGGAGCTGGATTGGATGTAACAAATCCAGAACCTATGAAATTTGATAATCCGTTATTATCGCTTACAAATTGTTGCATTTTACCGCATATTGGTTCAGCAACTTACGAAGCCCGAAACGGAATGGCAGTTTGCGCTGCGCAAAATATAATCGCGCTTTTTGAAGATAAAAAAATGCCGTTTTGTGTTAATGAGGAAGTTTATTCTTAATTAATGTGGCAATTTGAAAATGCGACAATTAGATAATTCTAAAATTGACAATCTAAAATTTATATATGGATATTCGTTCAAGAAAGTTTAAGATTACGATTCATAAATCGTATCATAGGTCGGATATCCGTTATCCTTAGTTTCTTTAATTAGAAAATGTGACAATTTGTCTATTAGATAATTAAAAAACAAAAATTAATCTGTTGTTAATCTAACAAAACTACTTTAGCAACTTAGTAGCTTAGAATCTTAGCAACTCAGCATCTTAAAAAATGACTTTCAAAGAACAAATACAACAAGGAATACCTTCTATATTGCCACCAAAGCAGGCTTACGATCCAGCTATTAATCATGCTCCGAAAAGAAAAGAAATTCTTTCGGCAGAAGAAAAAAAACTGGCGTTGAAAAATGCTTTACGTTATTTTGATCCAAAACACCACGCCGCATTACTTCCTGAATTTTCAGAAGAATTAGAAACTTACGGTCGTATCTATATGTATCGTCTTCGTCCAGATTATAAAATGTACGCAAGACCAATTGACGAATATCCTGGGAAATCATTGCAAGCAAAAGCGATCATGCACATGATTCAGAACAATTTAGATTATGCTGTGGCACAACATCCGCATGAATTGATTACTTATGGAGGAAACGGAGCAGTTTTTCAAAACTGGGCGCAATATTTATTGACAATGCAATATTTGTCTGAAATGACAGATGAACAGACTTTAACGATGTATTCTGGACATCCTATGGGATTATTTCCTTCACATAAAGAAGCGCCGAGAGTTGTGGTTACAAACGGAATGGTTATCCCAAATTATTCGAAACCTGACGATTGGGAAAAAATGAATGCTCTTGGAGTTTCGCAATACGGACAAATGACTGCGGGAAGTTATATGTATATTGGCCCACAAGGAATTGTTCACGGAACTACGATTACAGTTTTGAATGGTTTTAGAAAAATAAAACAAAATCCAGAAGGAAATTTATTTGTAACTTCTGGTCTTGGCGGAATGTCTGGAGCGCAGCCAAAAGCAGGAAATATTGCGGGTTGTATTACGGTTTGCGCTGAGGTAAATCCGAAGATTACTAAAATTCGTCACGAACAAGGATGGATTAATGAAGTTGTAACTTCAACTGACGAATTGGTTGCGAGAGTAGCTTCGGCGAAAGCCAAAAAAGAAACGGTTTCGATCGCTTATTTAGGAAATGTGGTTGATGTTTGGGAACGTTTCGATCAAGAAAACATTAAAATTGATTTAGGTTCAGATCAAACTTCACTTCATAATCCTTGGGCTGGAGGTTATTATCCTGTCGGAATTTCATTTGAAGAGGCTAACAAAATGATGGCTGAAAATCCGGATTTATTCAAAGAAAAAGTTCAGGAAAGTTTGCGCCGTCATGCGGATACTATCAACAAACATACTGCAAAAGGAACATATTTCTTCGATTATGGAAATGCATTTTTATTAGAAGCTTCTCGCGCAGGAGCTGATGTTATGGCAGAAAATAATATCGATTTTAAATATCCAAGTTACGTTCAGGATATTATGGGGCCAATGTGTTTCGATTACGGATTTGGACCTTTCCGTTGGGTTTGCACTTCTGGAAAACCTGAAGATTTATTAAAAACAGATGCGATTGCTTGCGAAGTTTTAGAGAAAATGGCAGAAACCGCTCCAAATGAAATTCAGCAGCAAATGCAGGATAACATTAAGTGGATTAAAGGCGCGCAAGAAAATAAACTGGTTGTAGGTTCGCAAGCGCGTATTTTGTATGCTGATGCTGAAGGAAGAATCAAAATTGCAGAAGCTTTTAATCAGGCAATTGCAAAAGGAGAAATTGGCGCTGTGGTTTTAGGACGCGATCATCATGACGTTTCTGGAACTGATTCACCTTACAGAGAAACTTCAAATATCTACGACGGATCTCGTTTTACGGCTGATATGGCGATTCATAACGTTATTGGAGATAGCTTTAGAGGTGCCACTTGGGTTTCTATTCATAATGGCGGCGGAGTTGGCTGGGGAGAGGTTATAAATGGCGGATTTGGTATGGTTCTTGATGGTTCTACTGAGGCTTCAAAGCGTTTAGCATCAATGCTTTTCTGGGATGTTAACAACGGAATTTCAAGAAGAAGCTGGGCTCGAAATGAAGGTGCTGTTTTTGCTATAAAAAGAGCAATGGAAGTTGAGCCTTTATTAAAAGTAACTTTGCCAAATCTTGTTGACGAAAGTTTGCTTTAACTAAAACTGAACACTTAATTTTTGAATATATGAAAACACTAAAGTTAATTCCGTTTTTCCTGCTCTTGATGCTTGTCGCTTCATGTAGCAGTGTGACTGTTTATTCTGACTATGACAAAACTGTCGATTTTGCGCCTTATAAAACATACGCTTACTTTAAGCCCGGAATTGACAAGGTTGAAATATCAGATTTAGACAAAAGAAGAATTCTTCGCGCGATTGATGATCAAATGCTAGCTAAAGGATTTACAAAAAGTGACAATCCAGATTTGCTAATAAACATTTTTACTAAATCAAGAGAGCAAGTAGATGTAAACCAATTTAGTGCTGGCTGGGGTTACGGCTGGGGCTGGGGTTGGAATCCTTATATGATGTATGGAAACCAAACTACAGTTTCGACTTCAACTGAAGGAACTTTGTACATTGATTTAATCGATGCTAAAAAGAAAGAAATGATCTGGCAAGGTGAAGGAGTCGGAACTTTGACAAGAAACATTGATAAAAAAGATGAAAAAATTGCTGAATTCGTAGCTAAAATTTTAGCGCAATATCCGCCAGTTAAAAAATAGTTTTCAGTCTCAGTTTCCAGTTTTCATGTAAAACTTTAAAATTGAAGTTGGCTACTTAAATATATTTTTTACTTTTGTTATTCAATCAGCTAAAAAAATGAAAAACTTTAACAACATTATTATCGCTATTATTAGCATTATTGCAATTCAGCAGTAGTGGCGAGGTGTTATATAAGTTTGTAAAATATAATTTATAAGAACCTCCCAATTGGGAGGTTTTTTATTTTTTAATATCGCCATGAATTACACCAATTGACACTAATTTTTATTTAAAAAAAAACAATTCGTGCTCATTCGTGTAATTCGTGGCAAAAAAACCTAAACACGATGGATCTATTTAACGAAGTACTTAACGCAAAAAAGCAACTTGAAAATGTCGTTGCTGCTACTCCCCTAACACAAAATTTAAATCTTTCAGACGAATTTGAATCTACTATTTTATTAAAAAGAGAAGATTTACAAATTGTTCGTTCGTATAAAATTCGGGGCGCGTACAATAAGATTTCTTCGTTAAGCGAAAAAGAAAAAGCAAACGGAACTGTATGTGCCAGTGCTGGAAATCACGCGCAAGGCGTTGCTTATTCTTGTAATCTTCTGAAGATTCATGGCAAAATTTATATGCCAAAAACCACTCCAAAACAAAAAGTGAAACAAGTCCAATTATTCGGAAAATCGTTTGTAGAAATTGTTTTAACCGGAGATACTTTTGATGATGCTTATGCTTCCGCAACGGCTGATGCCATCAAAAACCACAAAACATTTATTCATCCTTTTGATGATGAAAAAGTAATCGCTGGACAAGGAACTGTTGGATTAGAAATCTTAGAAAGTTTTAAAGAGCCAATCGATTATGTTTTTGTTCCAATTGGCGGTGGCGGACTGGCATCTGGTCTTTCTGAAGTTTTTAAACATTTAAGTCCACATACCAAAATCATTGGAGTTGAACCAAAAGGCGCTCCTTCGATGAAAACTTCAATCGAAGAAAACAAAAATACGACACTAAAATCAATCGATAAATTTGTGGATGGCGCAGCAGTAAAACAAGTTGGAGACAAAACTTTTGAAATTTGCCGTTATAATTTAGAAGATATTATTCTAGTTCCAGAAGGAAAAGTCTGCACTACAATTTTAAGATTATACAATGAAGAAGCAATGGTTGTAGAACCTGCAGGCGCTTTGACAATTGCTGCTTTGGATTTTTATAAAGAAAAAATTAAAGGAAAAAACGTGGTTTGCATTGTAAGCGGAAGTAACAATGACATTGAAAGAACTGCCGAAATAAAAGAGCGTTCTCTACTTTACGAAGGTTTAATGCATTATTTTATGATTCAGTTTCCGCAGCGTCCTGGAGCATTAAAAGAATTCGTAAATAACATTTTAGGGCCAGATGACGACATCACTTATTTTCAGTTTGCTAAGAAAAACAGCCGTGAAGTTGGTTCTGTTGTGGTTGGTTTAGAATTGAAAAACAAAAACGATATTATGCCAATTAAATTAAAAATGACTGAAAATGGTTTTGAATTTCAATATCTAAATGATAATCAAGATCTGTTTACACAATTGATTGGATAAATAAAAAACAAAGGCTGTCAGATGGGATGACAGCCTTTTCACATTCAATACAAATTACTAATTGAATTGTGTGGATTGTAATTATTGCTTTAAGATTTTCTTCGAATACGAACCTTTATTGTCTTTTACTTTTACAACATAAACGCCTTTTGGTAATCGAGAAATTCCTACTTTAGTTTGATTTCCTTTTATAAAATTTACATTCTCCTTTAAAACTGGCTGACCAGTAATATTGAAAATCTGTACATCAGCATCTCCTTCGTGATTCGTATCGATTTTTAAAGTATCATCTGCTTCATCAACAAAAATCATCATATCGTTTGGATTAGTATTTTCAACTGCAACGGTTTCAGTAGCTAAAGTACTTTTTGCTGTTGCAGAAGTTTCAACTTGAACCAATTGCCATTGCTGATTTAATCCTCCACTATCAGCCCAAACTTGAATGTTAGCTCCATTTGCTGTAGAAACATTTTCAACATCAAGCGATTTACCGCTGTTTACATTTATAATTTTGTAATATCCAGTTCCAAGACTTGTTACGGTCCATTTGAATTCATTTGAAGAAGAAAAACTTCTCTGCTGCACTTTTAATCCATCTGCAGTGCCATTATTTTCAACAGCCAAATACATTCCTGTCGATTTTACGATGATGTAATAATTCCCGCTTCCATCAGAAACAAATTTCCAACGCTGATTGCTTCCTCCTCCGTTTGTGATATCATATTGCTGAATACGTCCTCCGCTTGTAGTAGAATTATCGGCAACATCCAAACCTTTATTACTGTTTCTTGAAATAATGTTATAATAACCAGGAAATCCAGTAACCGGTGGTGTTGTAGCTCCCCAAGTGAAGGTAACTGCAGAAGACGCCGGAACTGCATAATTAAACGCTGCTGATCCTGAAACTACTTTTATTGTATTTGACGATCCACCTGAATTGTAAACAACTAATGCTGTTGACCCATCAGGATTTTTGAATGCAACTGAAGAGATACTTCCGCTTGTACTTGAAGAAGCAATTCTCACTGCTCCTGGTTTTACAAATTTTGAAATTTGACCAATGATATAATATGCTACATTTTTAGTATAACTTGTACTGTTATTAACCGTAATCGCGCCTAAACAAGAAGTACATCCTCCTGGAGTGCGCGGACCAAAACTTGGATTATTCGCTGTATTCCATTCTAAAACAGTTTTTGACCAGTTTGTGGTGCTTCCAATTACAACGTTTTGCATGTGCCAGCCGAAATCTCCGCTAAAACTTCCGCCTGCGCCAGTATATTGTTCTGTAAAATAAACGTTTTTATTCGTTTGTGTTTTTACTGTTGACATCGCAGAGATATTTCCTAAATACAAATGGAATGCTGCCCCATCAACATAAGAACTGTTATTTAAAACATCAATTGGATAGGCTGTATTATCGCAGTTATGATCAAAGGCAATGATTTTTATATTGCCATAACCAGCCGCTGCCATTTGTGGCCCAAGTTGTTGGTTGATGAAATTCTTTTGTTCTGTAGAATTCATCAGCATGCTTGGTTCGTTATGCGGATTTTCTGGTTCATTTTGAGGTGTAATTGCCCAAATATTAATACCTTGTGCTTTCATTGCATCAAAATATTTTACGAAATATTTCGCGTAAGCGGCATAATATTGCGTTTGCAACGAACCTCCAACCCAAGATCCGTTCGTTTTCATCCATCTTGGCGCAGACCAAGGCGTTGCTAAAATTTTGATGTTAGGATTAATCTGTTGGATTTTTTTAATGATTGGAATTAAATACGTTAAATCAGGACCATTCAAACTGAAGTTATTCATATTGGTGTCTCCTGAAGTTTCATTATAACTGTAAGAAGAACTGCTTAAATCTGAGGCTGCAATACTAATACGAACTACGCTTGCATTAAGTCCTGTTGTTGGATTATACAAATCATTCAACAATTGATTTTGTTGTGTGGCCGCCATTCCAGAAATGACTTCGCAACTTCCTTCTGTAAGTGTGTAACCAAACCCATCCATGGTTTGATAAGTAGTTCCTGCATTTACTGTAACTGTAGAAGGATTAGTTCCTGAATTGGTTCCGAAACTTACATTTGCTTGCTGTTGAAGCAGTTTCGTCTGATCTCCTGTAGTCATCCAAGGAGTTACCGTCTGAGCATTTAAGCTGTTCATAAATAAAAGCGTACTGCAACATAGCAATTTCAACGCTTTACACACACGATCTGTAGGTGTTTGAGTAGTTTTGTGCATTTTTTGTGGTTTTGGTTTGATAATTAGTTTTTTGACATTTATTCAGTTTTATTTTACTAAAACAGCACAATATTATGAGTATTTTTGCAATATTGTCATTTTTAATACTTTACAAATACACATCAAATTGAAAAATCGGATATAACAAAAACGCATCTAATTGTTTTTCAAAATACTGATATACAATATTTTAAAAAATTAAAAATCATAAAAAACTTACCTGTTAAAACCAAAATAACTCATCATAAAATATAAAATCTATACAATTCCTTACAAATTGCCATTTTGCTAGCAAATAAAGGGCATATGACAATTATCAGGGAAGGAGAAGAAAGATATATTGTATTTTTGCAGTTTACTTTAAATACAATAAAATGACAACTTTAAAAGATATTTCCACTATAGAAGACATTCAGCAAATGGTTAACAGCTTTTATGCTAATGTTCGAAAAGACGATTTAATTGGCCCAATCTTTAATGATAAATTGCAAGATCGCTGGGAGCCACATTTACAGAAAATGTACAACTTTTGGCAGACCATTCTGTTTGATGTTCGTGCGTATTCTGGAACTCCTTTCCCTCCACACAAGCAATTGCCTGTAGATAAAACACATTTTGACCGTTGGATTGCCATTTTTAATTCGACAATAGATGCTCAATTTGCAGGACCAATAACAGAAGAAGCCAAAATGCGTGCTACCAATATGGCTTTTATGTTCAGCCATAAAATTGAATATTTTAGAAATGCAGAAAACGAACTTAGAAACGCAGCAAAAAAATCTTAAAGAAATTCTTTCAAATAAAAAGTAGAGTTTTATATTTGATTAAAATGAATTAAACCCAAATCTATATTCTTTTATTTATGAAAAAAGCACTTTTCTTTATTGCAATCTGTTTCTCGTTCTTCAACCAATTATCAGCACAATCTCAAGAGTCAGTTTCTAATTTATACAAAGGAACTGTCGACGGAAAAACTCCCGTAACCTTTTATATTAAGACTCGAGAAAATCAATGCAATGCCGATTTAGACTATGTTGCAATGTATCGTTATAAATCAGGCAAATGGATTCAACTTTATCCTACCCAAAGTAAAAAGGTTGAAAATGAATTTGTCATGGTTGAACATGGTTTTAGCGGCGTTTTAATTTTAAAGAAAACAGGAAATACTTTCTCTGGTTTATGGATTAGCCCTGATGCCAAAAAGCAGCTAAAAATCGAAGTAAAAGAAGCTTCAATGACGAAAAAGGAGATTGAAAACTACGAAAACACAATGGAAAGAGTAAGTTTTGAAAATAACGACTGCTAAAAAACAGTTTTCTACGCAAGCTTCAAAATCAATAAAAATGCAATAAAACGCACTTTCGGATAAAAATTTTATGATGGATGGTAAAAAATCGAGCTGTAAATTCGTAATTTTACAATCTAATCTACATCGTTTTCGAAATGAATCCAAATATTGAAACCAATCCGTTATTAGAGCGATTGCCGAAGCATTTACAGCAATTTATTAAACCTCAAGATTATAGCGACTACACTCCTATTAATCAAGCGGTTTGGCGATATGTTATGCGTAAAAATGTAGATTATCTTTCTAAAGTTGCGCATCATTCTTATTTGGAAGGTTTACGCAAAACAGGAATCGAAATTGATTCTATTCCAAGTATGTACGGAATGAACCGAATTCTAAGCGAAATTGGTTGGGCTGCGGTTGCTGTTGACGGATTTATTCCGCCAAATGCTTTTATGGAATTTCAGGCGTATAACGTTTTGGTTATTGCTTCAGACATTAGACAATTAGAACATATTGAATATACTCCTGCGCCAGACATCATTCACGAAGGTGCAGGCCACGCTCCTATTATTGCCAATCCGGAATA
This sequence comes from Flavobacterium sp. HJSW_4, assembly GCF_042436695.1. Classification (NCBI taxonomy): domain Bacteria; kingdom Pseudomonadati; phylum Bacteroidota; class Flavobacteriia; order Flavobacteriales; family Flavobacteriaceae; genus Flavobacterium; species Flavobacterium sp. HJSW_4. Next base: position 69,455 of record NZ_JBHNPP010000011.1, on the reverse strand, counting down.
TGCTGAATATTTAAGACGTTTTGGTGAAATTGGTTGCAAAGCGATTTCTTCTCATAAAGATTATCAGATGTACGAAGCGATTCGTTTGCTTTCAATTTTAAAAGAAGCGGAAGATACGCCACAAGAAAAAATTGACGAAGCTGAAAAAGCAGTTGCCGATTTACAAAATGACATGGGTGAATTATCTGAAATGGCTCAAATTCGAAATCTGCATTGGTGGACAGTAGAATACGGTTTGATTGGAACTGTTGAAAATCCGAAAATTTATGGTGCTGGATTGCTTTCTTCTATTGGAGAAAGTGCGCACTGCATGACCGATAATGTGAAGAAAATCCCTTATGATATTTCTGCTGCCAATCAGAATTTTGATATTACGCAATTACAGCCACAGCTTTATGTTACGCCAACTTTCTCTCATTTGAGTTTGATTTTGGAAGAGTTTGCTAATAAAATGGCTTTACGAACTGGTGGGTTATCTGGAATAAAAAAACTGATTCAATCGAATGCTTTAGGAACAATTGAATTGAGTACAGGTTTACAAATTTCAGGAGTTTTCACTAATGTAATTGAAGAAGAAGGAAAACCAGTTTATATTCAAACTACTGGAAAAACTGCGCTTTCAAATCGTGAAAAAGAATTAGTTGGCCACGGAACTCTAACGCATCCACACGGATTTGGTAGTCCAATTGGCAAATTAAAAGGATTTAATCTTGCGATTGAAGACATGAGTCCGAAAGATTTACAAGCTTACAGCATTGTTGAAAACGAAACGGTAAAATTGGAGTTTGAAGGCAATATTCTTGTTGAAGGAGAAATTATTACGGGTTCTCGAAACTTACACGGAGAAATCATTTTAATTAGTTTTAGAAATTGTACCGTAACGCATGGAGAAACTATTTTGTTCCAGCCAGAATGGGGCAATTACGATATGGCGATTGGTAAAAAAGTAATTTCTGCTTTTTCTGGCCCAGCCGATGTCAATAGTTTTGACTTAATTAATATCGTTCCTTCAACTAAAACTATTAAAGCAAAACATACAGATGAGCGTGACGAATTAGAAATTTTGTACGCCACAGTTCGAAACATCAGAAATAATAAAGATTCTAAAGCGGAGTTAAAACCGGTTTTTGAAAAAGTCAAAAGCAATCATTCAAATGATTGGTTGTTAAGTGTTGAAATCACTGAGCTTTTGAAAGATTCAGAAGAGAAACAGCTTTTACAAGAAGTTTTAGTTTATCTGGATCAATTGAAAGAGAGACGTCCTGAAGTTGCACATTTAATTTCTGGAGGATTGGATTTGATTTTTGATTCTTTGCCTAATTTGCCACAAAGACACTAAGACGCGAAGTTTTTTATACTATATAAAATAATAAAGTACTATTTGTCATTTCGACGAAGGAGAAATCTCCGTAAGAAGCTCTGCAAAGATTGGATATTCGTTGCGGAGTTACTTACGGAGATTTCTCCTTCGTCGAAATGACAAGATTGCGGGAAGCCTTTGCAACTCCGAACCTTTGTTACTTTGTCCCTTTGAAATCTTCCCTAAAGCTTCAAATCCTGAGTCAATTCAGTCTCTGATTCAATAGTTTTTCCGTTGTATTGGAGTTTCCAACCCATTGAATTTGTCATAATTAAAATCTTAGACAATTCGCTGATCAGTCTATTTTGAGCGTTGGTTTTAAGTGTAGATTTTTCGATTTTTTTAGCCAGATTCGCTTTTACCGATTTATTGATTTTATTGTAATCATCACCCGTAAACGGATTCAGTTTGCTTTGTTCAACATCATAAAACTGAATATCTGGATTTATAGTGATTTCTTCTTTTGGAATATTTAAAATCGTGATGGTTTTGTTTTTTTCATCAATATCATATTTCATTTGATGCAAATCGTAAGCAACCGTGACATTTGCATTTACGACAACCAATGCTTTCTTTTCAAAAGAAACCATGTCCATCAAATATTTCTGCTGATTTTTATAAGTAATCACTTCAGAGAAATGTCCTTCGGTTACAACTAATTTTCCAACGTTAAGAATCTGCTGCTGAATTAAATTGGTATTGTAGTTTATATCTGAATCGTCTTCTTTTTTGAATTGGCAATATTTAAAAGCCAAGACAATAAGTAAAACAATTGCGCTAACACCAATAATTCTTTTGATCAAGTTTTGCATTCTCTTAAAATATTTTAGACCAATTTACTTCTTTTTATTCTTTTTTTCGCCACGAATTCACGAATTTTCGCTAATTCCTTTGGGTTTAAAATATGGACGTATTTCACAAATCAAATTCGAAAAATTCGACCCTGCCAATCAACAAATTAAAAATAATTCGTGAATTCGTGGCGAATCGACCCCAGCAAAAAACTAGAATGGATATCCGATGGCGATATTCAAAATTAGGTTGTCTTTTCTCCAAGAACTGCTTCCGAAATTAATATCATCAATTACCCATCTTTGTCCCTCTGGTAAAGCTGGATTTCGAAGTGGAATGGCTAAATCTGTTCTTAAGACCAAAAACGACAAATCGAAACGCAAACCTGCTCCCGCTCCAATCGCTATTTCTTTCATAAAATCTTTCGAAATTTCAGCTCCAGGTTTATTAGGATCGGCATGTAAAAGCCAAATATTTCCTGCATCTACAAATACAGCTCCTCTTACAATGCTAAATAATTTAGCTCGATATTCGGTATTGAATTCCAGTTTTAAATCGGCTGATTGATCGGGCGTAAAGTTGTTATTTGTTGGAGGCGGAATAACATAACTTCCTGGTCCTAAAGTTCTCGCTCTAAAAGCTCTAATACTATTCGTACCTCCTACTACAAACTGTTTTGATGCGGGAAGCGTTCTTGAATTTCCATAAGCAAAACCTGCTCCAACAATCAATCTGCTGGCTAATTCACTTTCTTTTCCAAGCTTTAAATAATGCCTAAAATCAGATTTGATTTTTACATATTGGCTAAACGGAACATCGAAGATTTTTATCGTATCATTTTTCTTGATATTAGCCCCAGTAATCGCTCCCGTTAAATTTCCAGCCAAATCTAATTCTCCATTAAAATAGATCGTATTCTTTTTACGTTTTTGCATCGTATTCGTATACGTATAATTGTATGTTGGCCCAAAAATCAACTGTTTTTCAATTACTTTTCCTAGTGCTGGATCAGTTTTAATGTCTTCCAAATATTCTGGCGTAACATGATTTGGACTCACATACGTTACATCAACAACATTCAATTGATGTTCTTTACGAATGTTTTCTTTCCACATATATCCGAACGAAGTATTAAAAGAATTCAAGGCATAAAGTTGAGTTCGTTTTTGATATTCGTAACGCAAAGTTGCTTTGGTTCTCGGCACATATTCGCTGTTACCTTCAATATTAAAAGGCGTTATAAATCTTGGCCAAGTCAAACTTACTTCACCTCCAAGTTTATAAATATTCTTCCCTTTGTTTGTTCCGCCAAGTTGAAAATCAGCTCCACCAAAAACTGAAGCCGTGAACAATTCTGCTCCTTTTAGAAAGTTTCGGTTGTTCCAATTTAAGTTTAATTCAGTTCCTGTATAACTCGCAGAATTCGTTTTACCAATAACTTCAACACGAATAAACTTTTTAGGCAAAAGTGTCAAAAAGTAGTAAGAATCTAACGCATTCGGAATTGAGTCTGACGGTTTAAATTCGTTCTTTACAAAACTGAAAGTCCCCAGATTTACAAATCGGTTTAAAGTCAGATTATGATCTTTTCTGTTGTAAACATCTCCTTTTTTGAAATAAATCGTTCGATCGTAAATTCTTGGTTTAAAAGTATCTGCCGTATCAATAATCGTGAAATCTTTGTATTGCGTAATATTTCTTTTTCGATAAACCGCACTATCATTCGTTAGAGAATAATTTGGATACACAAAAATCTTATCAATTTTGTAAGCAGTCAAAGCTTTTACTGGCGTATCGTCTTTTATAACCAATCTTATTTTTACTTCGTGATCACCTTTACTGCTATCAACTTTAGCCAAAATATAATCTGGATTAAAATAGAAATAACCTTTCTCTTTCAATCTCGCATCGATTCTTTCTCTTTCTGCTTTTATAACGTCCAAATCATAAGGTTGACCGACTTTAAGCAAACTTCTTCTGTGACTTTTTGCAATAATCTTTGACATCTTTAAAGAATCGTCTGGAAATATGACGCTTTTTATAATGTATTGCTGTCTTGGCGTAACGATATATTCTGCTGTAACTCTTTTATTTCGAACAGTAGAATCGGCACTTACACGAGTTTTAAAATAACCTCTGTTTTCAGTAAAATTTCGAAGAACAGATGCATTATAATCCAAATCAACTTGACTAAAAAGTACTGGCGGTTCTCCTACTTTATTTCTTAACCAATATCTTGTTCCTTTATCTTTTTTAGGTTCGCCAGCAAGATTATAAATCAATAATTTAGGACGTAATCCGAAGATTTGTTTGTTTGGTTTTGGACGCAATAAACCTTCGAGTTCTTTTTCCAATGCTTTTCGATTTTTCTTTTTCATAATCGAATCTTTAATGGTCACAGAACCGCCTGTGTAAAGCAAATCGCCTTCAGGAAGGTATTTTGTATTACTGCATCCTACAACAAAAAATAAGGTAAGCAGTGCTATACACTTTACATAAAATGGGTTTATATGATTATGTTTTCTGCTCATTTCCTTCAATTGTTTTTTCGTCTTCGTTCTCCTGCAATTTTTCCTTTTCCTTCTGCTCTTTCTTTTTCTGTTTTTCTTTTTCCTTGCGGATTTTCTCTTCTCTGATCAATTCCTTTTCTTTTTCTGAACGATGAAAAAGTTCTCTAAATTTATTGTAACTCATCGTAATAACAAACGCAACTCCAGTTTCAATCACCTGACCTTCAACCGCAACCTGATACTGATTTTTACGATACGCACGAATCATATAACGGCCGTCTTTTGTCAATTGATAATCTAAAGCAACATCGCCTGCAATATTGGTTGTTTCTTCATTGGCGCGTTCTTGTCCTTCTACTCCAAAACTGCTTCCAACAGTAACTTTCAATCGATCGTCTAATAATTTTTTAGAAACTTCGACATTCAAATCGGTTCTGTTTTGCATCGTTCCTGTCGTGTAATCTTCTGTCGATTCTAGATCAAAATTCACTTCAAATCCTTCAACAAGATCTCCTGCCAGATTATTTAATTGCTGCGAAAGAATTTTACTCACACTTTGTCTAGCAAAAGATTCGGCGCTTGCACCACCACTTTCGCTCGCAAATGGATTTTCGCCCACAAATCGGTTTAATAATAAAAGTGCAAAAACCTGCTTATTTAATTCCGCTGGATCTTGTTCCAACTGTTTCAGTTTTGTTTGTGTCATTTCTACAACATCTGTAGAAACATTATAATTTCCTTCTGGAAGTACAATTCCAAATGAGATTTCTGGTTTCAATAATTCTCCATTCATTTTCAACAAAGTTTGAAATGGAAGTTTTTGTTTGTAGGTATTTTGAACCGACGGAGGCAGATTTTTTATCTGATTTCCTAATAAATCAATTGGCGCTGTATTTACTTTGTAAATGGCTGTAATATTCAAAGTTGCCATGGTCGGCTCACCATTCCAAGTAATGAAACTTCCTTTCTGAATATCGAATTTTCTTTTTATTCCGTTGAAATTCATTTGATAAGAACCATCTGAAAATTCATATTTCCCAGTCAAAGTTGTTTTTCCAGATTGATCAATTCCGCCGACTAATTCTGCTTCACCTTTCAAATTCAAATAATCGCCATTTGATTTATCAATCAATAAAGTTAATTCTGCTTCTTTATCAATCGAAATGGCTACATTGACGTTCATTCCTTTCAATTCCGATTGATTCAGTTTATTCTGCATATCAACCGTTTGCTTAAGATATGCATTGTCTTCATCAACAAATTCTACAATTCCTTCTCGATCTGCAATTGAAGGATCCGATTGAGGCATTACAACTGTAAATTTGGTTTCTTTATTGATTTTAAGCGTTCCGTCAACAACAGGGCTATCCAGATTTCCTTTGATGTTCAGTTTTGTATCTAAAAACAAATCGCCATAAAACAAATCGTTGTCTTTTGCTTTTGAATGAATGGCTCTAAAATCGTTTGCTTCAACAACTAGATTGAAATTATATTTAACAAAATCGGGAGATTGGATTGTTCCATTTACGTACAATTCATTGTCATTTTCGTCGAAAAGAGAGAATTTATCGAATGAAATCGTTTCGTTACTGAAAGTGATTTTTTCATTTTTAGTTTTAAAATACGAATTCAATTGCGTTACTCTAAAACCTGCATCATTAAAGTTCAATTCTCCATTAATTTTTGGAGCCGAAGTATTCCCCGTCAATTTAAAATTTCCTGATAAAAAGCCTTGTCCTTCCGTAATATTTCCCATACTGAAACCTTGAATACTTTTGATGTACAGTTTGTTAATCGCAACATCAAAATCAAAATTTCCTGCGTCTAATTGATAATCTCCCGTCAGTTTCAGATCATTTCCTTCGTCGCTCAACGTTACATTCGCGGCAAGCGTATTGGCAGTTTTATTGTCAACTTTTATCTCTAAATCACCAACTTTTGATCCTTTAAAAGTAAAATCTTCTATTTTTAAATCTGATGTAAAAGTTGGATTGGTCATTACATTTTCAACCAAAGCATTTCCGTTTATCAAACCTTGCATCAACAATTCGTCTTTTTTGACCATATTCATAATGGTCTCAATTTTGAAGTTTACAAAATCGACTTGCAACGGCGCATTGTCTTGATTTCCTTGCGATTGTATTTTTAATTCATTTCCGTTATTATTCAAATTGAATTTATTGATATACAATCTTTTTTCTCCAATTTCAATTGAATTTTCTGGATCAACATTCCATTTATCATAATTTAAAATGAAGTTTTCAGAATCCAGTTTTACTATATTTTTAGAATTTTCAGCTTTAAATTCGCCCGCAATAAAATACTGCTGTTTTTGTTTTGCATCTTGAACTTCAAGCGCATAAGTCAAAATATTATTTTGAACATTTCCTTTTAAACTTGTAAACGGAATTTTTAAAGAACCGCTTTCAATTGTCGCAACAGAAACAGAATATTCTAGAGCATTTTCCTTTGCTTCAATATTAATTCTTCCATCTGAAATAGTATTGTCTGCATAAACAATTCTCGGAATCGTTCCTTTTACTTCCAAAGAATCTGTCTGATTATTGTATTTCCCATTAATCGTAAAAGGCTCTAAACCTGTCAGTTTTGGCAATAATTTAAAAAGTACTGGATCATTATCTACTTTCAGCGTAAACGCCAATCTTTGCTCGTCTGATTCTGCGTTAACTTTCGGATTTTCAAGATCAATATATTTCGATAATGATTTTTGAATTGAATTCGTCAAAGTCGTCAATTTGTATTTTCCTGTCACTTCCGCTTTTAGAAACTGAGACGAAATTTTGATCGAATTGCTGTCTTTATCTGCGAAAGCAAAAACACGAATCGAGTCTAAAACAATTGGCTCAACATCTTGCAAAATCTGAATGTTGGATAAAAACACTTTTCCGTTAAGAAAATCAGGATTACTGTTGGTAATATCGGCGTCGACATTTCCGCGAAGTTTCATCGGGCCAGCGTGCAAATTCAGTTTTTCTAAATCGGCAATATCCAAATTCAGTTTTAATTTTACTGTCGGATATTTGTCTTTTGTGTCTCCGCTTGCGGTTAAATCAAAATTCAAGTTCGGATCTTTCATTCCAGATTTTACGGCGAAAGAACCATTTTCTATATTTCCTTTTAAAGCTAAATCCCTATAAGTGTATCGATTAAAAACCGCTTTCTGCACTAAACCATCAATCGCAGCATTTGCGGTTTTAGGGTCTAATCCATTTCCTTTGACTTTCGCTTTAAGCGTAATTTTTCCGATTGAATCGTTTTTAATCAATCGGCCTAAATCGAATTCCTGCAGCGAAACATCTGCATCGTATTTTTCTTTATTTTTAATTCTCTGATCAAAAAGAGCGTCTACTTTTGCGTTTCCAAAACTGCTGTTTAGAGCCAAATTAGTTTTAAAATTCTGTACCGAACCTTTAAATTTCCCTTGCAAACTTAACTGCGAAGGCAATTGAATATTCTTCGGAATTGTTCCCGCTGGCACAAACATATTAATGTCTTTTGAAGTACTCGAAAGCTTCTTGATATTCAGATCATAATACGCTTTTTGCGCATCAGGAAGTCCAGCGATTTTCCCCGAAAGGGAAACTTTTGTAGAACCAATTCCGCTCATTTCAAATTTCGAAATATTCAAATCTTTTACTTTTCCGCTCACACGGCTGTCGACGTATAAAATTGCATTTGGATTACTCTTAAACGGATTCGTTTTCTGTAAATCTGGAACGAACAATAAAATGTCTTTAAAACCAATTTTTGATTGTTTTAAATTGGCATCAATCGCAAGATTTCCTAAATCTTTTTGAAGTGATTCTAATGATTTATATTGTGCTTTAACTTTATCTTGTACAAGCGTTTGAGGTGTTTTTAAATACAGATTTTCTAAAGAAGCATTTTTCGGCCCATAAAAGAAATCTGTTTTTAAAGCCTGAATCTGCAAACCGCTTTTTTCGTTTACAGTCAAAGTTTGGATATTTCCAGAAATGGTATCATTTCCGTAATACAATTTCTCTGCTTTAAAATTGAATTTACTCAAATCTAAATGCGCATAATCTAAACCTTTTGTTTTGGGTTTTGATTGCATATCGTCAAACTTGAAAGCGATATTTTCTAGATTGGTTTCATTGAGTTTTACTTTCCAGCCCGCTTGTTTTATAGCAGTTGTATCTAAATCTGGTGTCTGAATCTGCTTATCTTTTGCACCCAGACGTAAATTTCCTTTAAGATTTTTAACTTCAAAAGTATCAAAATCCAAAAGCTGTTTATTAAGATCAATCTCATTTACTAATAAATTTAAATTCCCTAAACTAATACCCGAATTTAATTTCGAGTCTTTATTATCATATAAAATATCAATTTTAGACAACGCTATTTTATCCAATTTCAGTTTGAAATCTGGACTTTTCGAAATGGTATCGACCGTTTTAACCGAAACTTCAGCGATTTTCTCCACAACATCTTGATCTAAAACGACTTTTAGTCCGTTTAAATTGATGTTTGGAATATTAAAATCCATTTGATCTAAATCGAATTTCTTGAATTTAGTATCAAAATGTGTCAGATTTACTCGAATATCATTTTTCGAAAAATCGTCTTTAAAATTAAATTTAACCTGATCGAGATTTACCTTTACAACAGAAATTTTAAAAGGTTTTGCATTTGGATCTTCAACTTTTGGTTCTTTAGATTCGAATGCTTTTATGATATAATCGAAATTGAAAACGCCGTCTTTGTTTCTTGAAATATTGGCTTTTACATTTTCTAATGAAACCGAATTAATTTCCAATTCGCTGCTTACTAATTTAAAAAGATCAACATCAACTTCTAATCGTTTACCAGCCAGTAAAGTATCTTTCTTTTGATCTTCAAAATAAAAACCTTCCAGCACTACATCTTTTGGAAATTTAATTAATATTTTATCTAAAGAAACTTTGGTTTTTATCTTGCCTTGAAGATACGTTATCGCTTTATCCTTAACGAAATTTTGGACAGACGGAACTTGAATTAAAATTATGATAAGCAATAAAAGTGCAACTATAGAAACCACGCACCACAGGAGTACACGAAGTATTTTTTTTAGAAAATGTTTCGGTTTCTTATTCATACGTCAATAAAATCTTCTAGATTAAAATTGCTTCTGAAAAAAGCAGGGTTACACATTTTACAAAAATGTAAAATTTAAACCTTAACAATTTACATAATTATGAGGAATTATTCTAAAATTTTACTGCTAAATTACTTTTGCCACGAAGACGCAAAGGCACAAAGTTTTATTTTAACGTTGTGGAAAATTGCAAAATCAATTTAAAATTTAATGTGTGGCTGTTTTTCTCCTAAAGCTTCAATTTTCTGTTGCAGTTTTGCTAAGAATTTTTGATGCTGGTCAGATTCTGGATTGAAACTTCTGTGGCGCAGACTTTTTTGGATTTCGTCTACTTCTTTCATTATCGAAAAATCATTTTCTGCAACGTAATTTTCGCTGAAAAGCTTCCAAATATAATCTATCGCAATTTGGTTAGGATGAAGCATATCTTCGTTATAAAAACGATAATCGCGAAGTTCGTCCATCATGATTTCGTAAGAAGGGAAATATTCTAATTTTAGATTGTAGATTTCAGATTTTAGAATACTATGCAAAGCCGTAAATAAATGCGATTTACTTAATTGGTTTTCTACAAAACCATCTTTAATGTGGCGAACTGGAGAAATGGTAAATATGAAATTGACATTTGGATTTAAAGTCTGAATCGCTTCAATTGTATTTTGAATGCTTTTCTGAATTACTTCTGCTGATAATAATTCTTTTGAAAATTGCTTTTGAGGAACTTTATGGCAATTGGCTACAATTTCATCTTTTTCTAGGTTTCTGTAAATCCAAGACGTTCCGAAAGTGATGATAATGTGTGTCGCTTCTTTTATTTGTTTGTAGGTTTCTGTAATCGCTTTATTTAATGATTCCAGCAATTCTTGGCGATCTGAATTACTCAAATCCGAATGTACATCATAACTGTGCCAACGTTCGTTATGAAAGAAAACATCTTTTTCTCCAAACATTTCTTGTTTAGAAATTCTATCAAATAATTTTTCAATTGAAGCTGGGTTAAAAATTATCCCAAACGGATTGGTTTCATTCTGGAATTTAAAATAATCGAATTTCTCCGCCATATTTTCTGCAAAACAAGAACCAATAGAAAGTACTTTCGAATTATAATCAATCGGATTATTACTTTTTGAAATTGGAATTTGAGTTCTGAATTGCATGACTTTTTTATTCAAAAATACAGTTTAATACTCATTTTTCAATCAAAAAAATCCCCAATCAACATTAGTCAATTGGGGATTCCTTTTTATTTAAAACTAAATTAGTAAGCAACTTCTAATTTAGAAGAGTTTTTTGTGTCTCCAGAAAATGCTTCAGAAAAATAATTACTAATGTATTTAATACCGTTTTCTACTGTTGCTGTTTGTGTAACTTTTCCGTCACTATCATAATCTACAGTTACATTTTTTGTTGTATTGTTAGCTGAATAGAAATCGAAATAATCTAAATCTAACAATGCTTTTACTCCTGTTATGTTAGTATAAGGGCTTTTCTTGTCATCAAATGTACTTGTAATTTTTTCTCTTTCTCCATTAATATATTCTGAAGAAACAATGTTTCCGTTAGAAAAAGTATAAAGCGTTGTTGTATCATACTTAATTTCTTGTCTATTGATGATGTCAGACTCGTTAACATTAACTGTCCCGTTTGCGTTGTAAACGAAAGTTAATTTATCTTGAATAGTTTTATTAGCTTCTCTTGTTGTAATTCTAGAAACTAATTTTCCGCTTTCATATGCATAAACGTCAGTAGAATTCAAAATACCTGAGTAATATACCTCTACTTTGGTAATTAAATCTCCTGTGTAAGTGTAAACAGATCTAGAAGCATCTGAAACAGCAATCTCTTTCAACTTGTTTCCGTCATAAGTTATTGTGTAAGTAGTACTTCCTGATTGTCCATTAATTACTTCTGTTTCAGTAATTTTTTTTGGTAATAATACTGCATCTGTAGATTCTGATGAATCATCGCTTGAACAAGATGTTAAAACTAGTGCTAAAGCACCAAAAAAGCATAAAATTTTTTTCATTTTGATTTGGTTAAATTTGTTGATGAGGCAAACGTAGTACAACTTAAAATCAAAACCTTACGGGATTCCACATCAAAAACAAATATTACAATCAGAAATTATCAAACCCACTAATTCTAAACAGAATAGTCTGGAAAATTTAATTACAAAAATTAGCTAAAAAGTAGATTGAGCTTAAAAAAATCGTTTTTCGCACTCTAAATTATACTACAGCGTCAATATCACTTCAATAAAAAAACACTGATAATTCCATCTTCAAAAAATTTACATTTTTAATAACAAAAACCATCTCTACAAACTAAAACAATTCCTTATTTTTGCATCTTCCATTTTTTTAAAATCTTATATGAAATTATTATATACCTACATTGTCAAGCATAAAATGTTATTATTTTTTGCTTTGATTATGGCTACTATCAACATTTGTTTCAGTTTGTCAGACTCAGTAATTACCGGAAAATTGATGCAGGATTGCGGGGTTGGTTTGGCAAAATATAAAGGAAACGAAATCGGATTTATTAAATCATTGTCTTTCTGGCTTGGGCTTTCGCTTGGCGCTGCGATGATTTCGAGAATTACCAAAAACTTTCAAGATTATTTTACCAATGTTGTTATCCAGCGTACTGGTGCTCAAATGTATACAGACGGAATTAAAAAATCTCTTGATCTTCCATATGCTGAATTTGAAGACCAGCGAAGTGGTGAAACGTTGAGCAAACTAACAAAAGTTAGAATTGATTCGGAGAAATTAATTACACTTTCTATTTCGTTAATTTTTCAAACGATTATCGGATTCATTTTCGTAATCGTTTATGTAGCTAGAATCGACTTTAGAATTTCGATTATCTTTTTAATTACAGCGCCAATTATTGCTTTGGTTAGTTTGTATTTAGGTAAAAAGATTAAAATTGTTTCGAGAAAGATTGTGAATCAAACTAATGCTCTTGCGGGCTCTACAACTGAAAGTTTACGAAACATTGAGTTAGTAAAAAGTCTTGGTTTGACATATCAAGAAGAGAAACGTTTGAATTTAAATACTTTTAAAATTCTGCAATTAGAATTGGAGAAAATCCGTTTTATTAGAAGTTTGAGTTTTATTCAAGGAACAACCGTTCACTTCTTAAGAACTTGCGTTGTTTTTGCACTTTATTATTTCTTATTTGGAGGAAAAATCATTGTTGGTGATTTATTGACAATGGTATTTTTTACTTTCTTCATTTTTGGCCCTTTACAAGAATTAGGAAACTTCATTATTGCGCTGAATGAAACGAAAGTTTCTATGGAGAATTTCAAAAATTTATTGAATGCTCCAAAAGAATTTCGCCCAAAAAGCCCTAAACATATTGGAGCGATTCAGAAATTGCTTTTCCAAAATGTTAGTTTTCAACACAAAACAGCCAAATTTAAAGCGGTTGAAAATATTAATTTCGAAATAAAACAAGGCCAAACCGTTGCTTTTGTTGGTCCGTCCGGATCTGGAAAAACAACTTTGGTAAAACTATTAGTTGGACTATATACTCCTGCTGAAGGTCAAGTTTTATATAACGACATTGATTCTACAGATGTTGATTTATTAGACTTAAGAAAACAGCTTGGTTTTGTTACTCAAGATGCTCAATTATTCTCAGGGACAATTCGCGAAAACTTATTATTCGTTAAACCAAACGCAACCGATGAGGATTTATATGATGCCTTAAAACGTGCAAGTTGTGATAAACTTCTAAGACGTGCAGAAGATGGCCTAAACACCACAATCGGAGAAGGCGGAATCAAAGTATCTGGAGGTGAAAAACAACGTTTATCTATCGCAAGAGCAATTTTAAGAAATCCGAATTTATTGATTTTTGACGAAGCAACTTCTGCTTTAGATTCGATTACCGAAGAAGAAATCAACGATACAATTAGAAATATCTCAGACAAAAATAGAATTACAGTTTTAATCGCACACCGTTTATCAACCGTAATGCATGCTGATAAAATATTTGTTTTAGAACAAGGTAAAATCATTGAACAAGGTAAACACGAAGATTTGATTGTTGAGAAAGGATTGTATTACGCTATGTGGCGCCAGCAAATTGGGGAGCGTAAATAATTTTTTTTAAGCTACTAAGATGCTAAGTTTTTAAGTTGCTAAGTTTTTGAATTGCCTCCAGCTAAAGTTGGACGCAAAAAGTTTTATAAAAAAGGGCTTTAGTCAAACTGTTATGTTTGGCTAAAGCCCTTATTTTTTACTTATATTTTTCATCCAGCTAAAGCTGGACACAATTGAATTTCAATAATTTGTCATTTCGACGAAGAAGAAATCTCCACAAGTAACTCCGCAACAAAAGGTCAATCTTTGTAGAGCTTCTTGTGGAGATTTCTCCTTCGTCGAAATGACATAAAATGAGAAAAAAACAAAAACCCGACAGATTAAAAAATCTGTCGGGTTTATTTTTGAATTATAAAAACTCAGAGTCTTAGTAACTCAGAATCTTAGTATCTTTTATTTCACAAACTCGATTGCTTTTGAAAGCGCCTCAGCAATTCCGTCAACATTTTTACCTCCTGCAGTTGCGAAGAAAGGCTGTCCTCCTCCTCCACCTTGGATGTATTTACCTAATTCGCGAACTACTTGTCCAGCGTTTATGTTTTTGCTTGCTACAATTTCTTTAGAAACATAACATGTTAACATTGGTTTTCCTTCGTGTGCTGTAGCTAAAACAATAAATAAGTCATTGTAAGCATTGCCTAACTCATAAGCTAAATCTTTTGCTCCTTCTGGATTAAGATCTACTTGTTTAGCTAAGAATCGAACTCCGTTGATTTCTTGTAATTCTTTAGCTAAATCAGCTTTCATATTTTTAGCTTTATCTTTCAATAAAACTTCCAATTGTTTTTTCAATTGAGCATTTTCATCTTGCAATGCCTGAATCGCTTTTACAGGATCTGGAGCATTTTTAAGCACTTCTTTGATTTCTCCGAAAGAAATTGCTTGAGACTCAAAATATTCTTTTGCAGCTTCACTTGTAATTGCCTCAATTCTTCTAATTCCAGCTGCAACAGCTCCTTCAGAAATGATTTTAAAGTGCCAGATGTCAGATGTATTTGCAACGTGCGTTCCTCCACATAATTCGACAGAATCACCGAATTTAATTGTACGAACTAAATCGCCATATTTTTCTCCAAACAAAGCAATTGCACCATCTTCAAGAGCTTGATCTTTTGGAATAGCTCTTTTTTCGATTAATGGTAAACTCTCACGAATTCTTGCATTTACAAAGTTCTCCACTTCTAACAATTCTTCATCTGTAACTTTAGCAAAATGAGAAAAGTCAAAACGTAATGAAGCATTTCTTACCATCGAACCTTTTTGCTCAATGTGAGTTCCTAAAATCTTGCGTAAACCTTGGTGCAACAAGTGCGTAGCCGAGTGGTTTGAAGAAGTTTTAGCTCTTTGAATTTCATCAACAACAGCATTAAAAGTTCCAGTAAGATTCTCTGGCAATGATTTAGCCAAATGGATCGTTTGGTTGTTCTCTTTTTTAGTGTCGATAATATAAATAATATCTCCGTTTTGCGCTTCTAAATATCCTTTATCACCAGTTTGTCCACCGCTTTCTCCGTAAAATGGAGTTGCATTGAAAACCAATTGGAAAATTTCTCCGTCTTTTGCACTTTCAACTCTACGATATTTTGTAATCTTAACTTGTTGTGATAATCTATCATAACCAACAAATTCCTGAATATCATCTTCAACAATCACATTCCAGTCTCCAGCAGTTACTTTTGAAGCTGCACGAGATCTTTCTTTTTGCAATTGCAATTGTTCTTGGAAACCTTCTTCATCCAATTTCAATCCTTTTTCTGAAAGAATCAAAGCAGTTAAATCGATTGGGAATCCGTATGTATCATACAATTCGAAAGCTTTTTTACCATCGATTGTATCTCCAACATTATTTAAAATTACAGCATCTAAAAGAATCAATCCTTGATCTAATGTTTTAAGGAAAGAGTTTTCTTCTTCACGAATTACATTTGAAGCAAGCGCTTTTTGCGTTCTAATTTCTGGGAACGAATCTCCCATTTGCTCGCTTAAAGTTTCAACCAATTTAAAAATAAATGGCTCTTTTGTACCTAAGAAAGTAAATCCGTAACGAATTGCACGACGTAAAATTCTACGAATTACATATCCAGCTCCTGTGTTAGAAGGCAACTGACCATCAGCAATAGCAAAAGCTACCGCACGAACGTGATCTGCTACAACACGAATTGCAATATTTACTTTTTCTTCCTCTTCGTTTGATGCTTTTACAGTATATTTTGCTCCTGTAATTGTTTCGATTTCTCTAATTAATGGCATGAAAACATCTGTATCATAGTTTGATGTTTTTCCTTGCAAAGCCATACACAAACGCTCAAATCCCATTCCAGTATCTACGTGTTGTGCAGGAAGTTTTTCTAGAGAACCATCTGCTTTACGGTTGAATTCCATGAATACATTATTCCAGATTTCAACAACTTGAGGATGATCATTATTCACTAAACTTTTTCCAGAAACTAAAGCTTTTTCTTCTGCAGAACGTAAATCAACGTGAATTTCAGAACAAGGTCCGCATGGTCCTTGATCTCCCATTTCCCAGAAATTATCTTTTTTATTTCCTAAAATGATTCGATCTTCATCGATCAATTCTTTCCATAAATCCCAAGCTTCTTGATCAAACGGAACATTGTCTTCTTTACTTCCTTCAAAAACAGAAACATAAAGATTTTCTTTTGGGATTTTATAAACCTCAGTCAATAATTCCCAAGCCCAGTTGATTGCTTCTTTTTTGAAGTAATCGCCAAAAGACCAGTTTCCTAACATTTCAAACATCGTGTGGTGGTAGGTATCAATACCAACTTCCTCAAGGTCATTATGTTTTCCTGAAACACGAAGACATTTTTGCGTATCGGCTATTCTTGGACTTTTTGGAGTTCCGTTCCCTAAGAAAAATTCTTTAAACTGGGCCATTCCCGAGTTATTGAACATAAGGGTTGGGTCGTCTTTAAGGACAATAGGAGCTGATGGAACAATTGTATGTCCTTTACTCTCAAAAAAATCTAAAAATTGTTTACGTACGTCTTGTGATTTCATATTTTAATTAGAAAATGTGTCTGTTAAATGTGGCAATTTGATAATTAGGCAATTAGATAATTTACTTATTTAGATGATGCTTGAATTTTAAAATTGAAAGTTAAAAACTTATGCTTTACAACAATAAATTCGCTATTTTGCGCATTATATAATTTAAGTAATTCTCCCCAAAATTATCAAATTATTTTGTTCTTGTAAAAAGCCTCACACGACTGAAACATTTAGTTCTATTATTCGTCTAAGTTATTTTACAAGCTGCAAAAATAGCGTATTTTAAAATATGGCGAAAGTAAAATATTATTACGACTCAGAAAATCTGGCTTATACGAAAATAAAAACCAGAAAAAGAATAAAAATTGGTTATGCATTCCTGTTTTTGTTGGCTTCAGCACTATTTGGATTTTTAGTTTTTGTTCTTTTAATAAACACTCCTTATTTCGAAACCCCAAAAGATCGTTTGCAAGCTCGCGAAATCGAAAATTTAAAGTTGCAATATGCTATTTTGAATAAAAAATTGGACGAAATTGATGAAGCGGCAGATGCACTTGAAGAACGTGACAATAATATCTATCGCGTTTATTTTAACAAAGCTGAAATTCCAGATTCTATTCGAAAAGCTGGTTTTAAAAATTCTGACCGATATAAAGTTTTAGAAGGATATAACAATTCGCAACTGGTTTTAAATACCACAAAAAGAATTGACAAACTTTCAAAAGAATTAGCAATTCAATCTAAGTCTTTAGATGAGATTTTGAAATTAGCTGGAGCTAAAGAAAATTTATTGTTGGCAATTCCTGCCATTCAGCCAGTCCGAAATGAAAATTTAAAACGTGTCGCGTCAGGTTTTGGATACCGCATCGACCCTTTCACGAAAGTGCGAAAAATGCATAACGGAATGGATTTCACCGCCAATACAGGCGCTCCAATATATGCAACAGGAGACGGCGTTGTAGAAAGAGCTGACAACACCGCTTCTGGATACGGAAATCATATTGTGATCAGGCATGGTTTTGGATATGAAAGTTTATACGCGCATTTAAGCAAATACAATTGTCGCCCAGGACAGCGTGTAAAACGTGGCGATGTAATTGGTTTTGTCGGTAGCACAGGAAGGTCTGAAGGTCCGCACTGTCATTATGAAGTTCATAAAGACGGAAAAGTGGTAAATCCGCTGAATTTTTATTACGGAAATATTTCGGCTGTAGAATATATCGCGATTTCGCAAATGGCAAACCAAGAAAACCAATCATTAGATTAATAGTACAAAAAATACTATTTTTGAAGTAAAATAGAAAAAAACGAACCATGCATATTGAACTTTCTAAAGACAAAAGATATTACAGTATTGGCGAAGTTGCCAAAGCTTTTAATGTCAATGCTTCGTTGATACGATTTTGGGACAGTGAATTTGACATTCTAAAACCTAAAAAAAATGCCAAAGGAAATAGAATGTTCACACCAGAAGATATTACCAATCTTCAATTGATTTATCACTTGGTAAAGGAAAGAGGATTTACGCTTGAAGGCGCTAAAACACACTTAAAAGAGGGTCAGAAGAAAACGTTAGATAAATTCGAAATAATACGTAAATTAGAGTCGATAAAAACGCAACTGAACGACATAAAAAACGAATTGTAATTAAAAATTGAAATAAACTAAAATCAAAACAAATATGAAAAAGTGGTTAATCCCTGTAGGAATTATTATAGCATTTGTTGCTATTATCGCATTTTGGGCGATTGGTATTAAAAATACTGCTTTACAACACAGTCAAGCTGTAAATAAAGAATGGGGAAATGTTCAAACGGCTTACCAAAGACGTAATGATCTTATCGGGAATTTAGTAAACACTGTAAAAGGTGCTGCAGATTTTGAAAAATCAACTTTAACTGCTGTAATCGAAGCTCGTGCTAAAGCTACTTCAGTAACAATTGATCCAAGCAATGTTACACCAGAACAATTGGCTGCATTTAACCAAGCTCAAAGTGGAGTTTCTTCATCTTTATCTAGATTATTGGTTTCTGTTGAACAATATCCAACTTTAAAAGCAAACGAGAATTTCTTGAAATTACAAGACGAATTAGCAAGTACTGAAAACCAGATTTTAACTGCTAGAACTCGTTTTAACGAAGCTGTACAAGTTTACAACGGATATGTGTTAAAGATTCCAAACAACTGGTTCTTGAGCGAATACAAAGAAAAACCATACTTTGAAGCTTCTACTGGGGCAGATAAACCTGTTGAAGTAAAATTCTAAAAAAGATTTCAAGTTAAATCTGAAATCTAAAATCAACAATCTAAAATTACTCAAATGTCACAAGTAGAAGATTTTTTAACCAAAGAAGAAGAGAGAGAAATTGTTGAAGCTATTCGCATGGCTGAAAATAATACTTCTGGCGAAATTAGAGTACATATAGAAAAAACAACTTCTAAAGTCCATTTTGATAGGGCTTTAGAAGTTTTTCATGAATTGCGAATGGATGAAACTAAACTGAAAAATGGCGTATTGCTCTATTTTGCAGTTGAAGATAAAAACTTTGTAATTTGTGGAGACAAAGGAATTAATGATTTGGTTGCAGATGATTTTTGGCATTGCACCAAAGACATTATGGCCAATCATTTTAAAGCTGGAAACTTTAAGCAAGGAATTGTCGATGGTATTTTGAATGCCGGAGAACAGCTTAAAAAATATTTTCCTTCTCAGGAAGATGATGTAAACGAACTATCTAACGAAATCTCAAAAGGATAAATAATGAAAAATTCCAAAATTAAAATCCCAAATTCTAATAGAATTTTTCAGATTACCTTTTTGTTTATCGCATTATTTATCAGCAATGCTATTTTTGCGCAATTTGAGATTCCGCCAAAGCCAAGTTTTCAAACTTCCGTTTACGATTACGCTAACATTTTAAGTTCTACAGAAAAAGCACAATTAGAAGAAAAACTAGTTCGCTACTCCGATTCGACTACTACTCAAATTGTTGTTATTACAATTGAAAGTTTAAAAGGAGAAGATGTAAGCCAGTTAGCAACAAAATGGGGACAAACTTGGGGAATTGGAGGAACTAAAGAAGATGATAATGGCGTTGTCATTCTTTTAGCTAAAAATGAGAAGAAAATTGCCATCAATCCGGGTTACGGTCTTGAAGATCGTTTAACAGCAGGTATTGGCGGAACAATCATCAGAAACATTATTATTCCAGAATTTAAAGCAGGTAGCTTTTACAACGGTCTTGATAAAGGAACTGATGCTATTATTGATGTTTTTAAAGGAAAATTTAAAGGCGAGCGCAAACAAAGTAAAGGACAAGACTTTCCTTTCCTACCCTTTATCGTAATTGTTGTAATAGTTTTAATTCTGCTTTCTCGAAATAAAAGAGGCGGTGGCGGAAATTCAGGTAACAATGGCGGTGGAGGCCCTAGCCTACTTGATGCCATTATTCTAAGCAATCTTGGAAGAAGCAGCGGAGGTTTTGGAGGATTCGGAGGAGGATCATCTGGCGGCGGTTTCGGCGGAGGCGGAGGCTTCGGCGGAGGCTTCGGCGGCGGATTTGGCGGTGGAGGTTTCTCTGGAGGAGGATCTAGCGGAGGCTGGTAATTAAATTTTGTTTCATGTTTTAAGTTTTGTTTAAAGTTTCAAGTATCTTTGGAAATATTTTAGTTTCAAAATTTAATTCATAATTTATAATTCATAATTAAAAATAGATGTTATCACATAAAGCAAAATACGCCCTTAAGGCCTTACTTTATTTAGCAGAACAAGACGAAAATCACATTTCTAGAACAGTGGAAATTGCTGAAGGGGCAAATATTCCTAAAAAGTTCCTAGAACAGATTTTGTTAGATCTAAAACGCGGTCGTTTTGTGAGCAGTAAGCAAGGAAAATTTGGCGGTTATTATCTGATAAAATCTAAAAACGACATTACTTTGGCAGAAATTCACCGATTATTTGACGGTGCAATTGCACTTTTGCCATGTGCTTCTCTAAATTTTTACGAGCCTTGCGCTGATTGCAAAACCGAGTCTGAATGCAGTCTACGTCACGGTTTAATGCTTATCAGAGACAAAACTTTGAAGGCTATGGAAGGTATCACAATCGCTTCATTAGTGAAGAAATAAAAAAATATTTTCTAAATCCTAGTAAATCGATAGAATTAATTATATATATTTGCCAAAAATAATTAACTAATCATTTACAAAATATTAACTCATGAAAGTACATTCTAGTAAATCAGGTGGAAAAAATCTTTTGCAAAAAAACTATAATTATAAATTCACAACTGTGAATACTGCTTCATTTATGATGTGTATGTGTTGGTAAAAAAAATTTAATTTTAAATTCTACTAATCACATATACTTAATATAAAAATGAAAACATCTATAAAAAATATATTTACAATACTTGCAGTTTTAACGTTCTCAATCTCATTTGCACAAAAAATTGACGGGGTTGTTACAACAGATCAAAATATTCCTTTAGAAGCAGCCAATGTGGTAATTAAAGGAACGACTTTTAGTACAATTACAGATTCTGAAGGAAGATTTTCGATAGAATCACAAGGAAAATTACCGCTTACACTTTTAGTTCAATACATTGGTTATAATACTGCTGAACTTGAAATTACAGCTATACCAGCTTCTCCTCTATTAGTTACTTTACGTGAAGAAAACAAACTTGTAGAAGTTGTGGTTTCTTCAAGAAGAAGAATTGAAAAAGTACAAGATGTGCCAATCGCAGTTTCTGTTGTTACAGGAAAACAAGCAGAACAAGCTGGAGCATTTAATGTTAACCGAATTAAAGAATTGGTTCCTTCTGTTCAATTGTATTCTTCTAACCCAAGAAATACCGGAATCAACATTAGAAGTTTAGGTTCGCCTTTCGGACTTACAAATGATGGAATCGATCCTGGAGTTGGTTTCTACGTTGATGGCGTTTACTATGCGCGTCCAGCAGCGACTACATTAGACTTTATCGATGTTGAACAAATTGAAGTTTTACGCGGCCCACAAGGTTCTTTATTTGGAAAAAATACTACTTCTGGAGCTTTTAACATTACTTCTCGCAAACCAAGTTTTACAACAGGTGCTGATTTTGAACTTAGTTACGGAAATTATGCTTTTTTACAGGCTAAAGCTTCTGTTACTGGAGCATTAGGAAAAAAAGTAGCAGGCCGTTTATCATTCTCAGGAACACAGCGTGATGGATTAATTGACAATGTTGCTACAGGAAGACCAACTAATACTTTGAACAATCAAGGTTTTAGAGGACAATTATTATGGACTCCAACAGAAAACACGAATATTATTTTAGCTGGAGATCTTACAACACAGCGTCCTGACGGATATGCACAGGTTGTTGCTGGTGTTGCCCCTACTAAAAGGGCTGCATACCGTCAGTTTGATGCTATTATTGCCGATTTAAACTATCAATTGCCAAGTACAAATGCTTTTGACCGTAAAATAGATCATGATACTCCTTGGCGCTCTGGACAAGATTTAGGAGGTGTTTCGTTAAACATTGATACAAAAATTGGAGGCGGAACTCTTACTTCTACAACTGCTTGGCGTTTCTGGAACTGGGATCCATCAAATGACAGGGATTTCACAGGATTACAAGTTTTGGCTAAATCTCAAAACCCAACAAGACAAACACAGATCACACAAGAGATTCGCTACGCAGGACAATTAACTTCAAAAATTAGCGGTGTTGGAGGTGTGTTCTTTATCGATCAAACTTCTCAAACAGATGGTACAGAAGAATCTGGAAACGCACAATGGAGATTTTCTCAAAGTTCAACAAGTCCATTATGGAAAACTCCAGGCCTTTTTGAAGGTTACGGAATTCATACTGATGCCAGAATTAGAGCTTCGAGTGCTGCGGTATTTGGGCAAATCGATTGGGCTGTTACAGATAGATTCCACATTTTGCCAGGTTTGAGATATAACTTTGACAAAAAAGATGCAAGCTACTCTCGTAAAACTTACGGAGGTCTTCAGACAACAGATCCTGCTTTATTGGCTTTGAAAAAATCAGTTTACTCTGATCAAGCATTTGATTCAGATACAGATAACACAGACTTTTCTGGAAACTTAACTCTTACTTACAAAGCATCAGACAAAATCAATGTTTATGCTACTTATGCTAAAAGTTACAAACCTGTTGGAGTTAACGTAGCTGGGCTTCCATCAAACTCAGCAGGCCAACCAATGACAGAACTTGCTGTAGTTAAACCAGAAAAAGTAAATCATTATGAAATTGGAGTAAAAACGTCTCCATTTAAAAACTCAATCTTCAACTTGACGTTCTTTAATACTGATATCAAAGATTTCCAAACTAACGTTCAGGCAGCTGAATTAGGTGTAAACCGCGGTTATCTTGCAAACGCAGATAAAGTACGTGTAAGAGGTGCAGAATTGGATGCGAGCTTTGTAATAAACTCACATGTAACCATAAATGGTGCTGCTACTTATACAGATGGTAAATATGTGAAATTTACAAATGCGCCGCTTCCATTAGAAGACACAGGACTTACTGTTGATGGAGTTCAGGTTGCTTACAAAGATGTTTCTGGAACTGAATTGCCAGGAGCTTCAAGATGGGCAGGTTCACTTGGAGGTGAGCTTTCAGATAATGCAAGATTCTTTGGAAATGCTGGAAAAATCTTCTTCGCTGCTGATGGATATGCTCGTTCTGAATTTTCTTCAAGCCCTTCGGCTTCAAAATATTTAGTAGTTCAAGGTTATGCAATCTTTAATGCTCGTTTAGGTTTCCGTGCTTCACAAGGATTATCTATTCAGTTTTGGGGAAGAAACCTTTTCAATAAAGATTACTATGAGCAATTATTGCCTGCTAGTGGTAACACAGGACAATATGCTGGTGTTCTTGGTGATCAAAGAACTTACGGAGTTACATTTAAGTATTCACTGTAAGCGGTTAGTTAGTTTTAGTATTAAAACGAGATGCATTTTAGAATGTGTCTCGTTTTTTTATTTTCACAAAAAAAATTATAAAACAGATTTTAAAATAATTAGGAATGAGATCATTTTATATAAATTCGCAGCTTGAATTTATAGCAATTGAACAGATTTCTTAGCTTTCTTTTTATTATAATCTTTGCTAGCCAGTTAATTACGGGGCAAAATCAAAGAAATATCGACCAGCAGACTCTGACTTGGATTCGATATTATAATATTTTTCCCTTATCTGAAAAATGGGCACTACATTCTGAATTTGATAATCGAAGTTTTGTAAACCCTATTCACGAAAATCTTTTTGTTATAAGATCTCAAGCTCGTTTCAGAGCAAATAAAATGGTTGAATTAGGAGCTGGATTTGCTTTTTTTAGTGTCAATACTCAAAATCCGCATGTTGATCCTGATTATTCTGTTCCCGAATATAGAGCACAGCAAGATGCAACTTTGATCAATGATATTGCTAAAATCACTTTTCATAACCGTTTTCAGCTAGAAGAACGATTCATTCAAAAAGCAGATAAAAGCGGACTTCTTGACGAGTTCTCATATGCTTTTCGATTTAGATACCGTTTACAATCTATGTTTACCCTTTGGGAAAAAGAAGGCCGAAGCATAAAAGGAACTATTTCAGATGAAATTTTATTCAATTTCGGAAAAGATAATCGTAGAAATACTTTCGATCAAAATCGTATTTATGTTGCTTTACGATATCATTTCAATCCAAATCTTGGTGTGGAATTGGGTTATTTAAAGAACTTTCAAAGACGCGCCAGCGGCGTAGATTTTTACGATCGTGATATTTTCAGGTTAACAGTTTATCATCGAATTAATCGTAAAAAATTATAAACTATGAGTTATAAGTTATACAAAAAATGCCGATCAAATTCAGTTTGATCGGCATTTTTACAACCTTTGTAACTTTGTCCCTCTGAACCTTTGTCCCTCAAAAAGACTATGCTCCTCTTTGCTTTCTTCCTTTTTTACTATCGGCAAAATTTCCGATTTTATAAGCTAGAGAAAACATTACATATCGTTTTAAAACCGTGTTTTCTTCATCACGGATAGAAGTTGGCGAAATTGTTCTTGTCGCACTTTGATTCTGATTCAAAACATCATAAACCTTCACTTTCGCGTAAAGCTTTTTATCCAAAAAACCGTAAGACAAACTCGTGTTCCAAAGGAAAAAATCCTTTTTAAAATCATCTGAAATGTTTGAATTATAAGTATATCCAAAATCATTTCCGAAAATTAAATTAGCTGGCCAATACGAAGTTGTCTGCATATTGATTCTATGAATTACGTTTGAAGTCGCATCTCTTGAAAAGTTTTCATATCTCGTTTCGTTGTATGATAAACTATAAGATGGCGCAATTGAAAGCACTTCTCCATAATCATAAGAAGCGTAAACACTTGGCGTAATTACAACCGATTTTGCATAATATAAAACAGCATTTGTAAATCCTTTATCAAAATTATAATTACCGCTTAAACGCAAACCATATCGAATCGTATGCGCATCTTTTTTAATCTGTTGATTCCAGTTTCCTCCAACCGAAGCCGAATAAGTTCCTGAAATATTTACATAAGTTGTGTTTCTTTTTCCGCTATCATCATAAATAGAAGTCGAAACTATATCATTATTATAATAATCTCCTTTAAGAAATAAACTGTAGCCAGAACGTGTTCTAAAATCGAAATTTTTAAAATCGATACCCGCAGTATTTTTCTCTATCGGATTTAAGTTCGGGTTACCAATTACACTATTCAACGGATTATTTAAATCTGCAACTGGCATTAATTGTGTTGCTGACGGAAGCGCATTAGAATAATCGTATTTAAAAGTTAAATTTTTAGAACGATCGAATTTGTATCGAAGCTGAGCCCTTCCGTATGGAAGCATGTATCTCTTATCTAAATCGGTTGCTTGATTCAAGTAAAACGAATGATTATCAAACTCTACAACTGATGTTCTCGAATCGATGTTCAATGTAAACTTACTTTTCTGCCAAGTAATACCTACTTTTGGCGTAATCGAATTTTGCTTAGATGTTGTATAATTTGTCAGCGATAAGTTTAAATCTGAATAATCCTGTGAAACATCATCAAAATTAAATGTCTTTTGATCACTCATCGAACTTTGCCAGTCAAAATCGGTACCAAAACGAACTCGAAGTGAATCTGTAATAGGCTCTGTATATTCTAGGTCAAAAGAATAAGCATCGCTTTTTGAAGTATTTTTTGCGTTCTGATTTCTCTCATCATTTGGCTTTGCATCCTGATAAAAAATAGTCTCCGAAATATTAATTCCGTTCGAATCATTTTTAGTGTTATTGTTATTAAAAACTACACTTAAATTTCGAGATTTCTTTTCGAAAGTTTTATTGAAATTGATGCTATTGGCAAAGCTCGTATTCGAACTTTCTGTATGAGATGTTGCTGTACTTTCGTTCAATGCATCGCCATTTTCATTTTCAGAAAAAGTCGAAGAAGAAGAATTATTATTAGATTCAGACAAATTTAATCTAGGCGCAAAAACAATTTGCATAGTAGGATCAATTTTGTATTCTAATTCAAAATTAACGTTGTTTCCAGTATTTTCATTTCTAGTTTTAGAATCTGATTCGGTCAAAATATTCCCTGTCGGCAATAAACTAAGCTGATTCGATTTACTTTCGTTTTTAGTCACTGCATTTGTAAAGTTATAACTGCTCATAAACTCCAAATCTTTTGACCAATCGTCAGAATAATTAATTCCGGCCAAAGTAGACTGCGTAATTCCTTTTCCTCCGCTACTCGCGCCTTGATTGCCTCCTTTTGCATTTCTTCCTCCTCCCATATTATCAAAAACTTCATCCATAGAAAATCCAGTTGAGTTGATGTTATTTGAAGAAGCTAAAACACTAATTTTTTGTTTATTCTTGAAGAAGTTCATCATTAAACTGCTTTCGTAGCGTTCGTCTGAACCGTATCCGCCAAGGACTTTACCGAAATACCCCTTGTTTTTCTTTTCGTCAATTGTAATATTTATACTTGAATAATCTGAAGTCGATTCTTGTTTAGCAAGCTCTTCTTTTTTGGTTTTAAAATCAGAAACCTGAACTTTTTTAATAATATCGGCAGGAAGATTTTTAATGGCAATCGCTCCGTCTTTATCAAAAAATGCTTTTCCGTTGACTAAAACCTGATTGACTTCTCGCCCATTTACGGTAATTTTTCCAGTATTATCAACATCAAATCCAGGCAATTGTTTCAGTAAAGTCTCCACATTTGCATCTGGACGCACTTTATAAGAACCCGCATTAAATTCTAAAGTATCTTTTTTAATTGTAATTGGCGGCGCTTCGCTTTTAATTATTACTTCATTTAAAACATTTGCGTTTTCAAGCATATACAATTTTCCAAAGTCTTTACTTTCTGTAAGTCCTTTTTGTTCTTCATAATAAGCTTGATAGCCCGTATAATTTACTTTTAGGAAAACTGGTTTATCATACTTTTTAGTATTGATAATAAAATTTCCGTTTTTATCGGTTGTAGCATACTCGATAATAGTAGAATCTTTTACAGCCGTAAAATAAACCGTGGCGAGTTCTAGCGGAAGCTGCGAATTAATATCAACTACAGTTCCTTTAATAACAATATTGTTCTGGGCATTTGCCGAATAAACAAAAGCTAAAAACAATAAAAATGAATAAATCTTGGTCATAAAATTGGGTTAGTTAGATCAGTAAGACTTAAAAAAATGCAAAAGGTTTAATTGTATTTTTTACATTTATTCAAATATAATGCCAATAAAAAATTGATCTTGTAATTATCATAGACGCAAAACATAAAAAAATCCCCTATTTGAGGGGATTCTTTTTTTTATTTTTCTCTAATATAAATATCGATCGGAACTCCTGCAAAATCCCATTTCTCTCTGATTTTATTTTCAAGATATCTTTTATATGGTTCTTTAACATATTGTGGCATATTCGCAAAAAACACAAACTGAGGCGTTTGAGTTGGTAACTGCATACAATATTTAATTTTCACATATTTACCTTTTGTCGCTGGTGGCGGATATGCTTCGATCACCTTCAACATATATTCATTAAATTTTGAAGTAGCAATTCTTTGTTTTCTATTTTCGAAAACTTGAACCGTAGCTTCAAGTGCTTTTAATAAACGCTGTTTTGTTAAAGCAGAAACGAATAAAATTGGCACATCTGTAAAAGGCATTAATTCTTTTTTGATTTTCTCTTCGTAATCACGAGTTGACATAGTATCTTTTTCTACTAAGTCCCATTTGTTTACCAAGATTACAACCCCTTTACGGTTTTTCTCAGCCAACCAGAAAATACTTTGGTCTTGACCTTCAAATCCACGAGTTGCATCGATAACCAATATACAGATATCTGCATGCTCAATTGCTCTAACAGAACGCATTACAGAATAAAACTCTAAATCTTCTTTTACTTTTGCTTTACGGCGAATTCCGGCAGTATCAACCAAGTTAAATTCGAAACCAAAACGGTCAAATTTAGTATCAATTGCATCACGAGTTGTTCCTGCAATATCAGTAACAATGTAACGATCCTTACCAATCAAAGCATTGATAAAACTAGATTTTCCAGCATTAGGGCGACCTACAACTGCAAAACGAGGCAATTCAACTTCTGGCGTAACTGGCTCAGGTTTTTCAGGAAAAGATTCAATTAAAGCATCTAATAAATCTCCTGTTCCACTTCCAGAGATACTTGCGAAAGTATAATATTCGCCTAAACCAAGGTTATAAAACTCTACAGCGTCTTTTTCACGCATTGCGTTATCCACCTTATTTACAGCTAATAAAACTGGTTTAGTTACTTTACGAAGCAATTTTGCAACGGTTTCATCCATTGGCGTAATTCCTTCTTCAACATCAACCACAAAAATAATAACATCGGCTTCGTCGATAGCAAGCTCTACCTGTTTACGAATTTCACCTTCGAAAACGTCATCAGACCCTCGAACATATCCACCTGTATCAATGACAGAAAACTCTTTTCCGTTCCACTCGCTTTTACCATAGTTTCTATCACGGGTAACCCCAGATACTGAATCTACAATAGCTTCTCTTCTTTGTATCAGCCTATTAAACAGGGTCGATTTCCCTACGTTAGGTCTTCCTACTATCGCAACAATGTTATTACTCATTTTTGTTAATTTTAGATTTTAGATTTCCAATTTTAGAATTTTAATTACTTAAAAAACCAAACACTTGTAATCCAAAATGCTGTTTTTAAATTTTTTGCAAAGGTAGTTAAAAAAAGTTGCTGAGACGCTAAGTTTCTAAGTACCTAAGTTTTTTATATTTTTTAGCCGCAGTCGCAGTTTTCAGACTGAGACTGTAAACTGCGACTGAAAGCTCTTTTTTATTGATTGTATCCGAAACGTTTCAGCATATTAGCGTTGCTTCTCCAGTTTTTATTCACTTTTACGTAAAGTTCAATATGAATTTGTTTTCCGAAGAATTTCTCTAAATCAGCACGAGCATCTGTTCCAACTTTTTTCAAAGCAGCTCCTTTGTGACCAATAATAATCCCTTTTTGCGTATCGCGTTCCACCATAATTACCGAACGGATTCTTATAATTTTTTCATCTTCATGAAATTCTTCTGTCACGATTTCAACCGCATACGGAATCTCTTTACTGTAATTCAACAAGATTTTCTCACGAATCGTTTCGTTTACGAAGAAACGCTCTGGTTTATCTGTTAATTGATCTTTAGGATAATAAGCTGGTGATTCTGGCAATAATTCGATAATTCTTCCAAAAACTTCTGGAACGTTGAAGTTCTGCAAAGCTGAAATTGGGAAAATCTCTGCATTTGGCACTTTTTCTTTCCAGAAAGAAACTTGCTGTTCTAATTGTTCTTGGTTTGAATTATCAATCTTATTTAAAAGCAATAAAACCGGAATCTTAGCATGAATGATTTTTTTAAAGAAATCTTCGTCTTTAAGATCTTGCTCGCCTATTTCGACCATGTAGATTAAAATGTCAGCATCTTCAAAAGCCGACTTTACAAAGTTCATCATCGATTCCTGCATTTCGTATGCCGGTTTGATAATTCCAGGAGTATCAGACAAAACCAATTGAAAGTCTTCTCCATTTACAATTCCTAAAATTCTATGACGTGTAGTTTGTGCTTTTGATGTAATGATCGACAATCGTTCTCCAACGAAAGCGTTCATCAATGTTGATTTTCCAACATTTGGATTTCCGATAATATTTACGAAACCTGCTTTATGTGACATTTGCATGATATTTTAAGATGCAAAGGTAGTCATATCAACTCAATACAGAAAATAAAACATTTTTTTAAGTTTTCGTTGGATTTCTAAAAAATCGGCGTATCTTTGCACCCGAAACATCGCGGGATAGAGCAGTAGGCAGCTCGTCGGGCTCATAACCCGAAGGTCACAGGTTCGAGTCCTGTTCCCGCTACTAATTGGGACAAAGAAGAAAATTTCTTCTTTGTCCCTTTTTTATTTAGCCCTATCAGCCTGTTAATACTGTAGATGAGATGCACCACTTCATTTACTCTAGCGGTTCGAAACCCGTTTTCTGAGATCGTAAAATTCTCAGGAAAAATCGAACCTAATAAATCTCTCGATTCAATCCAGTTGCCGTTTTCATAATATTCATTAAGCTTCATCAGGTTCTCTACTCCCGCTTTTAAAAGCTCTTGAATATCTTTATTCTCATCATCGATACCAGATAATTTAAGTTCAAGCCTCCTTACCATCTCTCCATAATCTGACTTCATATCTCGGTAGTCTGAAGCATCTATCTGTTTTGTTGCAAGAAGATCTCTTGCATTTGATATTCTGGCTTCATAATCTTTGATCTGGCTTATGATTTTAGTTTTTTCTTCCAAGACATCCTTAATCTGTTCTTTATAACAGTCGCCTATGACATTAGCATAGATATTTTTAACCTCAGGAATAGGAACATATTTTTTCAGATTCTGTATAAATATCTCATTGGCTGTTTCCGAGTTTATCCTGTATCTGCATCCTGCACTGCAATGGTAATAAGGATAATATTTATGTCGTCCTTTAGATATGCTTCCAGTCAATATTTTCCCGCAGTCGGGACAGATGAAAAAACCTCTGAGCGGAAAAGGCTTGGCTGAAAGTGCCTTTGGAAGATATTTGCGGGATCTCCCGTCAAGAACATCCTGAACTTTATAGAAAAGCATTTCCGAGATTAATGCTTCATGCTGTCCTCTCACTAAAGCGCGTTCCTCATCCTTATATTTAGGAACTTCTATCTTTCCACAGTAAAGAGGATTGCGGATCGCTCTCCAGAAATGGTTCTTGCCTGCTTTAAGCCCCTTTTCTTTTGCCATGTGAAGCACCTGTTCCGTATTGAAGATTCCTTTGGAAAGTTCTTCAAAAGCCCATTTTAAAATAGAGGCTTCTGGCTGGTCGAATGCAATATATTTTGTTCCGTCTTCTTTTACTCTGTTGATATACCCTATTGGTGCAATCCCCATATACCTTCCCTCTTTTCTCGCTCTTCTCATTCCGTGAAAGGTATTCAGGGCTCTACGGTCATTTTCCACCTCGGGAGCAGCCAGATAAAAAGCCAGCATCATTTTGTTTTCTGGTATTGAAAGATCTAAAGGCTGTTCTATAGCCTGAGGCTCTACTCCCAGTTTTCTGAGCATACTGATCATCTGGTATGCATCTCCTGCATTTCTGCTGAACCTGTCCCATTTGGTAAACAGCAGAAGATCGGTTTTATTCTTATGCTTCTTTAGATCCGCAAGCAGTTTCTTCCACTGCGGGCGGTTGAATGTCTTTGCCGAATGGTCTTCATAAATAACATGTCTTATTTCAACTGCATTTATTTCGCAGTACTTGCGAAGCATTTCTTCCTGATTTCTCTGTGAGTAGCCCCTGTCTGCCTGCTCATCTGTACTCACTCTCACGTATAGGTCTGCTATTTTTCTCATCTTTTTTCTTTAAATAGTTTGAAACTGCCATGTTTGCCAGTTTTCTTAAAAATTCTAAAATCATTCCCGCCTGTTCCAGCGTCACTTCCACTCCTTCATCTTTCAGCATTTTTTTTGTCTTTTCTGCCGTCATTTTTCCTCTTTCTTCTCTTCCATCCTTCTCCATTTGAAATTCCTCTTCATTAAAAAAAGACCGAGCCTCGGTCTTTTTTGTTCCACAATCATTCATCGCTATAAAGTTATGACACTTTTTTCATTTTATCCTGATCAAAATATGGTGGGGATAATACAAATATAAAACCTAATCCACTGAGGATCATAAGCAAAATTTACCTATCATCACTCAATCCTTTTTCAGATTTTCTCCCAAAGATAAATCGCTTTTCTGTCAATGTCATGGACATAATATGTACATTAAAACGCAACTCATGAATTGGAATCTGCATTGCCTTCATCTTTCAAATCCTTACATAAATAACTTATTTCGTTTATAAGCTCAAATTCATCGATCGGGAACAGCTGAAGCGTTACTCCCAATATAAGCCCTACATCAATATTCTGGTTTAGAACCGTAGGCGGAACTTCCGCGCTGTCGTTGTCCAAAGCAATTATGCAGAGCTTCATCAGGTTTCTTATAATTGAAAGAAGTTCGCAATAATCATATATTCTGATCTCTGCATTATACATGCCTCTTTTATCCTGTGCTGGTTTTAAAGTATTAAGCAGTCTATTGCTTAACATTCCGATTCTTTCCAGTTTCATAATTTCATCTGTATCCATAATCTTTATCCTTAAATTAATTTGCCGAATCATTCTGTTCAATTTTTTTCACAAGCCCGCCTTCAACAACTGCAAGACTGAGTTCATCCATAAGTTTCTCCGCAATTACTTTCATTTGATTAATTTCTTCCGTAGCCAGTCTTGATGACCAGTTGAACACAGCCCTGTTTCTATCCAAGAAAGGGAAAAAGCCAGTCCAGAACTGTTCCGTCAAATAACTGTTTTTTATCATATCAGGTTCGGCATAAATGCAAAGCTCCCATAAGGTCTGGCTTGGCAGATAATTTGGCATATAATGCGTTTTTGCAAAAATGTAGGTTCTGCAGAATGACATGAAAAACAATGAGAAAATGGTGGTCAGCCCGCAGTAATTGCCATCAGCATTATTGGCGATCATAGAAAACTGGCGGAAACTCTGTTCTGTCCATCTGTAATAAAAGTCGATGTCGCCATGATATGGTCTGTGGGGAGATTCCCAGTGAAAATCTGGATGATTCATGTTTGATGAATAGATCAGAAAATCTTCCTTTATTATCTTTTGAAAGAAATTCTGGTATTCATAGAGATTATTCTGTATCCAGCAACGACTGTGGCTGATCAGAACAAAAGAAGATCTGCCTTCTGTCCTGCTTTTTATGGTATTAGTGATTGATTTTAATTTTTCATTCCCCAGACTATCACCAATTATCAGAAGATAATAAGCAGTTTTTGAATGGTTTACAGCCTTATTATAGAAATAAATCTGTTCTGCATCAGCTGAATCTAAAATAGTCTGGACAGCGGTTTCAAGAACTTTATCTTTAGGCTCTGCATCACATAAAACTTCCTGCTTCAGCGCATATCCTTTCTTTATCAGTTTTCTAAACTCATTAAATCTATCCCCGATAAGCCCGTACAAACTTTCTTCAGCATTTCCCACAGCATTAAACATTTCATTTCTGTACATCGCTTCCTCATCGCTGGAAGCTTCTTTTGCCTGCTCAAAAAGATCAATAAGATAATACCCTCCTTTAGTAGTTTTTATAAAGTATTTTTGGATTACTGGAATGTATCGGATAAGATTATTTATCCTTTCATTCAGATCGGCAGAGTCTGATCTATTTCCTATATATAATTCTTCCAGCCATTGGAGATCATATTCAATAAGCCTGCTGTAAGATGTAAAAACACTGTTGGAAGAGCCTTCTGAAATGAGATTTTTAATCTGCCATTTATGAAGCTGATGATCATGATGGAAATTGTTTTCAAATTCATTAAATCTCTTCTTGAATTTCTTCCATTCCACCGTTTTAAAAGCAGAATCTGCAAATTCATTATTCTGGTAGATAACCGCAGACTCACGGCAGTAAAATGCTTTGAACGGATCACCCAGAGAATAGTGATGTCTAATTTTTGAAGTAAAAATAAATAATACATCTATGTGAAGGTGTTCTTTAACTTTTCTAACCCATTTGGCATGCTGATGTTTCTGCGCATCTATACTGCTCTCAATATTGATTATAAGTTTTGAAAATACCGAGAATTGTTCTCTTGTAAAAAACATCTGCACGATATTATATTTACCCGCAAGTTCTCTTAATATGTTTTCCAGATACTCGTTTTCGAGTTTTGGAAAAGTAAGTTTTTCTAAAGTTTTCATATTGTTTATTTTTTGAAATTGATATTGCGGTTATCTACTCGGCAGGGGATAAAATATCCTCTCTCTGTTTCTCTTTTTTAATCTTTTCTATGCCTCTTTCCATGATAAGCTGTCCTGCATCGAGCATTTTCACTAAGTGCACATAAGGAGTGATAATGTCATAATCCGATTCTTCTGCGTGGGGAGACAATGAAAGGTGCACGATTTCACAGAGGAAGGATTCAAACTGATCCAGCGATTTCTCTTCAAATGCATTTTGAAATGCTTTAAAAGGATTTTTATACTCTGCTTTACTTAAAGAAGCTAAATGGACTAGTGAAGTATAGTCGTCCGAGCCTTTCGCAAGCCATTTTCTGCTTTTTCTTTTGAGGCAGTGGCAGACTTTTAAAAAAGAGCTTAAAGCGGTATAAATGACAAAGACATGGCACGGGCTATGCTGTCTGCAAATCTCCCTCCTGTAGCTGTGCATCACTAAATCGTTTAAAGTCTGCTTATACTCGTCAAGATGTGAAAAGTCAAAAAAAGCATGAAGGGCATCATATGGATTTCCTGCCTCGTAAGCTGACCAAAAATTAGTTCCAAAGGATAATTTATTCTTTTTCATAGCGGAAATATTTAGAATTCAAAAGCGAAGTTCCTGCCTTTCAAAAGGATAAACTATTCAGAAATCGGATATAATATCTGACAAAAGGGATATTTTACAGGATATTTTTCTATCTTTGGTTTTCAGACTTTTTAATCCAAATGGCTTTATCTTTGAGCCTTCAGAAAACTAACACTCATTATGGAACAGAAAATTCATCAGGGAAGAAACGTTAAACGTTTTAGGGAAATGCTTGGCATCAAACAGGAAGCACTTGCTTATGATCTGGGGGAAGACTGGAATCAGAAGAAGATTTCTATGCTGGAACAGAAGGACGTTATTGAAGATAGTCTGCTTAAGCAGATTTCAAATTCTCTAAAAATTCCTGTTGAAGCTTTTCAGAATTTTGATGAGGAACAGGCTATAAATGTTATTGCAAATACCTACTCATTCCAAGACTTTAAGGATAATGCAGTTGCATCTGGATTTAGTTATCAACCTTCATTTAATCCTGTTGATAAGATTGTTCAACTGTATGATGAGAAAATCGCTTTATACGAGCGAATGTTGAAAGAAAAAGATGAAATGATGAAAAGGCTCGAACAATTAATTAAATAAATAAGCTATTTATAAAAGATATTTTAATTCAAAAAAAAAAGAGACTTTTAGTCTCTTTTTTTTGAAATCATTTTTAAATTCAATTGCACAATCGGCTCATATAAGGTTAGTTTTTAAAATGTCAGTAATATGATCTTCATAACTCTTAAATTCAAATGAAATTATCGTTGTACTGCAAAATCATTCTCTCTAATCTATTTCGATTTTGTTAATTTCTCCCATTATTTTATTAGTTTCCGATAATGCAGTAATTACTTTTTGATAATGTGTAATTTCATCAAATTCAAGCTTTCTGTCCTTTCTGTCTTTTAGCCATTTTTGTGCTGGCTGATACCCCCCTATATAAAAGTTCCATGCAATTTCTGGAACATTTTCAAAATATTGTATTTCATTTATAAATATCTTTCCGTCCTTATAGTGAGGTTTACTTACAACACAATCGCCAGAAATATTAAACTCCGTTATAAAATCTTCAACTTTTGGACTTTCTAATAAATGAATTTGTCTAATTTGTGAACCCAATGCCACCAATTCCCAGAAAAATTTGATATTTTTTGGATATGGAATTTTAGGAAAATCTGTTTTTAAAAAATCTTTATATTTAGCTCTGTATTTTGGCGAATGTAAAACTGCATATATATAATCTAAAATGTCAATTGGTGAAAAACTAATTGTATTTTGTTCTTTTTCATTTGTAAATTTTAGACCTAAAATCTTTGCAATTTCGTTTACAATGTCAGCATTTAAATTTGGAATTCGTTCTGTATTTAATTCTGTTGAAAGCTGTCCGCTACTTTCTGGATAAAGATATAAGGGAAAAAGATTTACACCACCTCGGCGAAACATATTAGCATCAACAGGATTTTTAGAAACTGTTGTTAGACACCATTCAATATCTCCAATTGCTAATCCCTGTCTACCAATTCCTAACAGTATATTTTCTTTAGATAAAACATTTGTAATTAATTCTTTTCTTGGATAGTCCATCATTACACTGCTAAAATAACAAGGTCGGTCGTCAAATGGTCTGTAACCGCAATCAATAATTTTTTTATCCCAATTTAAATCACTTTGAATGTCTATTCTAGCTTTAGCAAGTTTCCAATCTCTGTTATCCTTAATCCCATATTTCAAGTAGATTTCTTCGTTTGAAATATTTTTATTTCTTAATACTTCAGCTCTTTTAAATATCTCATTTTTATCCAAACTGATACAAAAGTCATCCCTGTGCGTCTGAAAACCCATAACGTTTATTTTAAATAATTTTGTCGGATTTATTCCTTTATTATATTCAGTAAACCTTTTTTCATCAATATTTTTAAAAAGAAAATCATTTTTAAACGGAATAAAGTTTTTAAACTCAATAGATTTCAAAGAATTTTCAGAAAGGAAGTCGTATTTAAAATCTCTTTTTCCAAATAAATCATAATGAAAAACTCTACCCAATTCGTTTGCTCTTTTCTTTCCAGTTTTTATAAATATATTAATTGAGACACCTTGCTCAATATCAAAAACATTTACATCTACAGAACCATCAGGGGAAGTTTCTTTTTTCTTGTTATTTCCATGTAGATCTATAGTATAAATTTTGTCATAAGTTTTTAATAAATTCCAACGCATTCCTCTAAATGTTGGATTGTCTAAAAAACCGTGTGGATTGATGAAAGCCATGACTCCTTCACCATTTCGTTCAATAAAATGTTGCCCATAACGTAGGAATTTTACATAATCGTCATTTATAAATTTTGAGTTCTGTTCTTTTAATTTTTCTTGCCCACCTGGCTCTTTTTTGTAATCCTCCATTAATTGTGTAATCCATTTACCTTTATTTTTGCTTTCGCCGCTATAAGGTGGATTTCCAACAATACACATGACTGGCGTATCACGTTTTATGAAATTTGCTTCGTTAGCTTCGCTACTTAACCAATTAGCAAATAAAGTTCCTGTATCAGGATGACTTTCCTCTAGACTGTTGGTTAAGTATATTTTGAAACGTTGATCTTTATTTGGTTTAAACCCTGTTTCTGTTAACAATAAATCCATTTGTAAATGTGCCATTGCATAACTCGCCATAAGCAACTCAAAACCATTTAAACGAGGCAATAGATGTGTTTCTACATAATTACTCCAAACACCTTGTTGTCCTTTAAACTTTGCGTGAATATGCTTTACCACTTCAGCAAGAAAAGTTCCTGTTCCGGTTGCTGGGTCAAGAATTTGAACTTTGTGTACTTCTTCTTCGGCTGTTCTAATATTATCTTTGTATCTTTTATCCGTTGCCTGAACATTTACTTTAATTTTTGTCTTACTATTGTCCGCTAAGCCTTGTTGCAAATCAAATTCTGTTTTCAGAATTTCGTCAACTGCACGAACTATAAAATTTACAACTGGTTTTGGAGTGTACCAAACACCACGAGCTTTTCGAAGTTTGGAGTCGTATTCGCTCAAAAAAGTTTCATAAAAATGGATAATTGGATCTTCCATTTTTGTTGATTTTCCATAATTTTTCAAAATTTCTGCAACGTTACAAGCCAAGAAAATTTCCACTAAACTGTCTACGATCCACTTAATTCTGTCGTCAATATCTGGTCCAGCAATGTAACCAAATAATTTTCGTAAAAATGGATTTGATTTCGGAATTAATTCAGATGCTTCATGTCTTGAAAAAGTGGGCAACGTAGGGTCGTGTAATCGCGCAGCAAACATTCCGTATGCAATAGTTTGAGCGTATACGTCTGCAAAACCTTTTGGTGTAATATCGTGAATCAAAATATCTTTAAAAGCTTCCATTTGATCCTTCAAAGTACTGTCTTCGCTATTATTTTCGTCATTAGTTAGTGCTAATTCAATGACATCAGAAAGAAGACGGGCTTTACCAGCCATCATTTCAGCTAGCTTTTTCGAACTCTTGATAGTTTGTCCAATAAATGAACAAAAGTCTTTTAATACATTAATAAATGTTACAAAATTCTGAGGTAAAGCAATTACTTTTCCATTCTGAATTTCTGCAATTTTAACATTAGTGATAAAAACTCCTTCAATATATAAATGAAAATCTAAATAATCAGTAAATATGATATTAGGTAAAGCCAATTTGTAACGGTCAAATTGTTCTTTATTTCCTGTTTTTTTTGTACCAGACAGATCTTTATCACCAATATCTTTGGCTTCAATATAACCAACTTCAATTTCTTTTCTAGTAATAATATAATCTGGGGCGCCACATTTTATCCTCTTCGGCTCGTTTGTTGCTTTTACTTC
This sequence comes from Flavobacterium sp. HJSW_4, assembly GCF_042436695.1. Lineage (NCBI taxonomy): Bacteria > Pseudomonadati > Bacteroidota > Flavobacteriia > Flavobacteriales > Flavobacteriaceae > Flavobacterium > Flavobacterium sp. HJSW_4. The sequence goes on along the minus strand of NZ_JBHNPP010000011.1, from coordinate 30,697 downwards.
AGGAACTATACTTTCTATAAGTTGCTCAAGCAAACCTCTAAAAGTATGTTCAGTTGAGTTACCAAGATTATATTTGGCATTTACACTTTCAATATATTGTTCTAAATTCATTTAAGTATCTTGTGTTTTATGAAATATAATTTAATTTATAAATGAAAAATTTTCTTTTTCATTTCTGAGATTCTTTTACATACTATGTAATAACCTTCTCTATAGCTAATAATATTAACGAATAAAAAGATATATTTTAATATATCTTATATTTACAATACTACATAAAAAAAACAAACAGCCGTTACGAATTACCGTAATAATCAAAATTATTTTTTTAAGCTTCGATAAGGTGTTTTATATATTAAAGCAAGTAGATTTCCTAATTCAGTTATCTTAAAAATATTCTTTTTTTTAGTACATATTTATCTTTTTATTGATCAGTAAAAACAAATCTCATAATCATACATAAAAAAGATAAACAGCCTTAACGCTTTTCCTTAAATTCATCTTTTTTCTCCAAAACATCGAAATTAACATATAATTTATTATAGTATACACAGGAAAACTATCAGAGGTATAAGTCACTTTTATGTCTTAAATTATTTTTAAATAAAAAAAGCAAAGCAAGGTATTGGACACAGCCAGAGAAGTGCGCATAACATTTTTCTTCGTTCCTCAAAAAATGCCCTTCGGGACTTATAGCACTTCAACTGTCTGAGCGTCCAATAGAAGACTGCTTTCTTTTTTTCTTTTTTCTTTTTTAAATATTTCATTGTAACATTCTACGGCCATCATGACCATATTTTACACATGATACATTCAAATATTTTTTCTAAATTAGAAGCCTGCTTTTAAAAATCCTCAAAGATTGCCACGTTCCTGCAATCAGCAAGATGTACGGTTGTCTGACAACCGCCTATCTTGCCACCTTGTGCCTCGAAACTCGGCGGTGGAGAATCTTAAAAGTAAAGAGTTTGAAAACAATGAAAAGGAAAAATGATGGAAAGAGAAAATTCAAACAGATCACGCAGGATTACCCTGCGCCTGACAGAGAAAGAGTATGCAAAAATTGAAAGCCTGTTCAAGGCTAGTACCTGCAGAAAACTGAGCGACTACGTTCGAAAAAGCTTATTCAGCAGACCGATCACAAGCACTTACCGCAACCAGTCATTAGATGATTTAATGGAAGAAACTGTAGTGCTATGTTCAGAACTTCGTGCAATTGGCAACAACATCAACCAGATTGCCAGAAAGATAAATACGCTCAAAACAGTTCCTGAATTCAAAGGACATCTTTATCTGTTCGAAATCCAAAGAGAAAGACTTTTTGATAAAATGGAGGAGGTTTCAGGTCACACCCAGAAAATAGCAGAAAAATGGTTGCAGTCATAAAAACAAGCTCGTCCATAAGAGGCATTCTGAACTATAACGAAAATAAAGTCAAGGAAGGAGTGGCTGAGTGCATCTGTGCCGTGAACTATCCTCTAGAATTAGAGAAATTAAGCTTTACCCAGAAGCTGAACCGTTTATTAAAACTGTCTTCTCTCAATGAAAATGCGAAGCGGAACAGCGTCCACATATCGCTCAATTTTGATCCTTCGGAGAATCATTCCAAAGAAAAGCTGATTGAAATTGCGGGCACTTATATGGAAAAAATAGGTTTTGGGAAACAGCCCTATTTGGTCTATCAGCACCATGATGCGGGACATCCGCACTGCCATATCGTGACAAACAACATTCAGAGAGATGGAAAAAGAATCGATCTGCATTTACTGGGAATCAGAAAATCAGAACCTGCCCGAAAAGAAATTGAAGAAATGTTCGGACTTGTAAAAGCCGAAGGAAGAAGTCAGAAAGAACAATTTTCGTTAAATCCGATAGATATCGGCAGAGTCCAATACGGAAAAGCAGAGTCCAGAAAGGCGATCAATTCAGTTTTAAATCAGGTGCTGTTTGACTATAAATATTCAAGCCTACCTGAACTCAATGCTGTTTTAAACCTCTATAATGTTCATGCTGACAGAGGAAGCGAGGATTCGAGAGTTTTCAAAAATAACGGACTGCTTTACAAGATACTTGATAAGAATTCAAAACCAATAGGCGTCCCGATAAAAGCCAGCGAATTCTACAGTAGACCTACCTTAAAATTTCTGGAAGGAAAGTTTAAAACTAATGAAACAGATAAAGAGTCTCGTAAAAAATATGTAAGAAATGCCATAAATCTGGCTTTCTATCGTGAGAATATAATTTCTCTTGAAAAATTATCAAAAGTGCTGGAAGGAGAAAGCATTCACATGATACTAAGAAAAAGCAAAGAAGGACAGCTCTACGGAGTAACTTACGTTGACCACAAAACCAGATCCGTTTTTAACGGAAGCGATCTGGGAAAGGAATTCAGTGCAAAAGGAATTCAGAGAAGCTGTGCTTTAAATATTCTTGCATTTGAAAAAAAGCATCAAAACTCTATCCCTACAAGTTCAGAGCACTTTCAAAATATGATTTTAAAAGATTATATAAACGAAAATCTAGCGGATATTTTACTTCGTGGGGAAAAAATAACTGACTATGTTTCGAAACAATTTAAAAAGAAAAAGAAAAGAAGACTTCTTGCTAAGGGGTTTTAAAACTTTTAAGGGTGCAAAAATTAAAATAGAATTAAAAAAAATGATGGTGAAGGGAATAGCTTATTATTTGAAACGAATCGATAAAGAACTGCTGAAAAGTTTTAATGAATAACTCTCTACTTAATTAAAAAAAAATGGAATAATGAATTAAAAAAAGGGACTATTTAGTCCCTTTATGTTGTAAAAACAATTTCTAAATTATAATCATCGAAAGTCACGCTTTCCTTAGAATTAAAGAAGAAGATTCTGAATGCTAAATAATATTTAAAGTATCTGGCATTAAGTCCAATCTTTCGTCTAATATTTTTTTTACTTCTGGCGTAGACTCTAAGCTATAAATTCTATCAAACTTTTTGGGACTTCCATCTTCATACACAGCCATTCCTATATGAAAAATTCTATTAAAATAATAAATGGTAATTTTTTGGACTAGCATTTTATTTCGTGTAAATAACTTTGAGTAAAAATTCCCTTCTTGTACTTGGGTTATAAATATACCTCCTTTGATACTGTGAGGAGTCATTGTAGATAAAGCGTCGCGAAAAAGTAGGCAATTAGTATAATCCGATTGACTAATGCTATAATCTTTCCTTCCTCCATTAATTATTTTTGATTTCATCTTATCAAAATTATACACTTCAACTTTGATGTCATACACTGGCAAATCAAAGTTATTAACCAATTGAAAAGACATTTGATCTATTTTACTTACTTTACTTAACGCAATTAAATCTAACTGTGGATATGCATCACCTCCCGAGATATAACTTTCAATAAATTTAATTTTTTCCTTTAAGGCGCTATCAAGTTCAATAATTTTTTTTTCTTGCTTCTCAATGATTTCTTTTTTATCATCTTCAGCACCTTGAGCTTGCTTTATCGACAGGACAATTGCAGCAACTCCTCCAAGAAAAATAAAGAAATATGCTGCATTCGTAATTGTAATAAAATCCATATATTTTCTAAACATATTAATTATTTACATTTTTATCAAAATAAATATTTAGACTTCAACTATTCCACCTATACAAACATACAAGTTTAATCTTGGAAATATCAATCTAACTTATCATTAACTATGATACTTTAAAAAGATATAACAATTAAATATTCTAAACTAGAATTACAGTAAATTATGAAATAAAGGTACTTTACAGCCGGTTTACACTTACAAAACAAATTTTCAGTAAGGCAATTATCTTTCTTCACTTCAATTACAACCTTGTAAATTCATTGTAGCCATCTGAGTATATCTAGAGCTATTTATTTGGCTTCAATTTATATATTTTTGTGTAATAAACAATTGTAAGTATGAGTTCATTCAATCAATTCACGAAAGAATTACACATCCTATATAAATTCTACAAAGCAACATTATATGCTTATGAACAAACCGACTTATTACTTTTTAAATGCCGAAAAAATAAGGACGAAATGGCTAACGTAGGATTCTTTGAAAAACCCCCTTCTTACTATAAAAGTAAAGGAAAAGGCATAAGTGAAAATCAAAAAAACTTATCCGAAGTTATTTTTGTTAGATTTGTTTCTGCATTAGAAGTTTATTTGGTGGATCAAGTACGTGATATTTTTCTGGTAACAAAAGAGCCCTTTAAAAAACAACATTCTAAACCCGAATTCTCGCAAGCGGAACTATTGTCAATGAATTCTCCAGCCGACATATTTGACAAAATAATTAATAAAGAAACAAGAAAGCTAAGCAGTGGCGGATTTAACATAATAATTAAATATTATAAAGACAATTTTCAAATTAATCTTGCTGATATCTCTCCAGGATTGACTAAAATGGAAGAATACCATCAAAGAAGACATCTTTTAGTTCACAGATTAGGAAGAACTGATGAACATTATCGTAAAAAGTTTAATTGTCAACTAAGTAAAATCTCTGTAGATGAAGCATATTTAAATGATTGTTTTGAAAATTTTAAAACTTTTTCGGAAATACTCCAAACTAAATTACGCGATAAAATAAAAAACAATTTTTCTGTTTCAAAAGTAGAAAAGGAAAAAGAAGTAAAAAGTATAGTTATAGTTGAAATTTTAAAAGGACAGCCGTCAATTTTTGATAATAATTTTGAGTTCTGGGCAGGAGATGAATTTTGTATGTTCAGTAAAATATTAACAAACAGAGTAAATCAAAATGATTCTAAATTTAAAATAACATTAGCAGGAACAAATACACAAATTTCTAGTTATTCTACAATTTTAAAACGTGAAGTTGATAGAAATAAAATTAAAATAGAATATGTAACTAAGAAAGGTACAGATATAATTGAACAGACACCTAAAAAAAGGTTAGATAAAGTTACAATTGAAAAAATAAGAAAGAGACTGATTATGGAACAACCAATCCCCTCAGGAATTCATAAAACAATTGCATCAGAACTTAAACTATCGAATAAAATTGTACGAAGTGCCATTAATTACATTTATAAGAATGAAACAAATTCTGAAGAATTTTGATTTCAATTACGAAATACCTACTTTGGATTAAAAGTACGCACTTTTGCTCAAACAAAATACTTTTGAAATTGTAACATATAAACTCCTATCACTCCAATAATCACCATCAAACCAAATTCATTAGCTTGTATTTCAATCACTTACAATCACCTTTCGAGATTAAGTTATTAACTATTGGCTTTTCGATTGTGTATAAAAAGTACGCATTTCTGCAAAAAAAAATTTGGTAATTGGTGTGCACGGACATATATTTGTAAAAGAAAACCGCTTCAGTTTTTCAACATCAGCGGCTTCTAAAATACATTATTCTATCTTTCGATAAATAATTTTACAAAGTCGTACGCAAGTCTACCAAACATAAGTAACGACAAAGTAACAAATCTAAATTTGAGCCATAGACTTTCTAGGTCTTTAGGCTCATTTTTTTTTCGTTTCATTCTACTACAAAGATTGTTAAATTCTGAAGAATTTAAAAGTCAAACTTATTCACAATCGGACGTAGTTTTTAACAACTCGAAAAATTTGATGATTTTTCCATACGACACTTAAAACACTGTAAACAAGATAAATAACACAATATTAAAACAGCTTTATCAGCGTAAAATATAGATTTTTTAGAATAAAAAGCAAGGATTTTTTTTGATATTTCTATCCTTTTTCGGCATTGTGAATATCCCATTTGTCATAGCTTTCAATTGCAGATTTTTTTTTACAGTTCTTCTGTTTTTTTTTTAAGTTACAAATAGTGCTATAATATCAAAACAAACAAATTTTTGTAACTTAATTTTGTCAAATACCATTAACTCCTGCAAATCCACTTTACAAATCTATATCATTAAAATGATTGATTACAACGTGAAATTTGTAAGATCCGATATTTTTGAATCCTTACTTCCGATTTTTTTTTAATTATACTTCGAAAAAAAAGAGAATTAGGCACTAAAACACATTCATAACCTAGGCTAATTCTTACATCATTATAGAAAAGTTTTTTTTTGAGTATTATTTAAAACGAGTCTTTTACTATTATATTTGTAATGTCTACTCTTTTAAACATACCAAAAATGAATATAAATATTACAAATGCCGCTTCTTTATTTTTTCCAAATCCATCTTTGGAAATGGTTTACTTTGAAGCAATTGCTAATGCTATAGATGCAAAAGCTACTTTAATTAGCATTGACATTAATATTAAATCATTTTCCGCAGTTGAAACTTTTACAATAAAAATTACTGATGATGGTGAGGGATTTACACAAAGGAATTTTAATAAGTTCTCCTCACTTCTAGAAGTTGAAGAAGAAGACCATAAAGGTGTTGGAAGATTAGTTTATTTAAAGTATTTTAAAGAAATAGAAGTAGAAAGCGTTTTTGAGAATAATTTAAGAAAATTTACATTCAATAATAAATTCAAAGGTATATCCCAAATCACGAAAAGCAAAAATGATAGCAAAAATACAATCTTAATATTTAGTGGTTATAAGCTAGATCGTATAAAATCATATGACTTTTTAAAACCAAAAGAAATAAAAAAGTCAATTCTTATGCATTTTTTCCCTCTTCTTTATAACAAGAAAATATTAAACGAAGAATTAAAAATTTCAATTAAAGTAGAAACTCAGGAATCCAATGTGAAACACAATTTTTATTCAGACTCGCAAACAATTGATGTAAACGACATTGCAGATTTGGAAGAAGAAATTATTGAAGCTCCTGAATTAGATATGTTTGAAAAACTTAACCTTTACTACTCTGTAAAAGAAAACTCATCAGAAAATTCAATTATCACTGCAATTTGTGTCGATGGAAGGACAATACCGATTGATATAATTTCAAAAGGGGGAATTCCCAGTGGCTATGAAATTGTATTTCTTATGTATTCCAATTTGTTCAAGGGAAAAGTTAACTCATCAAGACAAGAATTAACTTTAAAAGATGAAGAGTTAAAAATTGTAAAAAGAAAATTTAGTGAAAGAGTAATCGAAATTTTTAATAACAAAATTCCACAAATAAATGAGAGAAATACAAGTACAAAAATTAAATTAGAGGATAAATTCCCACACTTACAAGGCTATTTCAATGATAAAGTTGTTGGTTTGATTGATAGAAATCAAGCATTAGAAATTGCTCAAAAGAAGTTTTTTAATGATCAAAAAGAAATTCTGGAGGCTTCATCCTTAACAAACGAGCAGTATGAAAAGTCGCTAGAGATATCTTCCAGAGTTCTTACAGAATATGTATTATATAGAAATGTTATAATCAATAAATTAAGATTAATTGACAAAAATAGTAGCGAGTCGGATATCCATAATATAATTATTCCCATGAGAAAATCATTTTCAAAAGATGAATTTCATAATGATCTTTTCACTAATAATGCTTGGCTACTCGACGATAAATACATGTCTTACACCACCATTTTGAGTGACTTAAAAATGACTGATCTATTAAATCATCTTTCAATTGAAGAAGAAGAAACCTCAAAAGATGATAGCAGACCTGATATCGCAATTGTCTTTTCCGACAATCCAGACAACTCTAAAAAAGTCGATGTCGTAATTGTTGAATTAAAAAAGACAAATCTGAAATTAGCTAAAAAAGAAGAAGTAGTAAGCCAACTACGCCAAAGAGCAAGAAAGTTACTAAAATACTATGGAGACAAAATTCAAAGAATCTGGTTTTATGGAGTTGTAGATTTTGACAGTGAATTTAAAATTTCTCTTTTAGAGGACAAATACACTAGATTATATTCTAATGACAGTGTATTTTACAAGGAACATCCAATAATTTTAGATGAAAACAAGCCTCACGAAAGTATTCCTGTTGGATTGTATGTTATGTCTTTCGAAGCATTTATTGAAGATGCGTACAGCAGAAATTCGACCTTTCTAAATCTTTTAAAAGAGAATTTAAAACAATTGAGTGACTAACTTTGAAAGCTAATTCTTAACGTAACATGTAACATAGTGTTTATACTTCTTTTTTTTACATTGACAATCTAAATTCCTCGATTTTTTGCCTTAAAATCTCTTCAGGATTATTACTAGAATATTTTGACATAATCATTTTTTCTATATCAACATCGTCCAATACTAAAATCATTTTTTTTTCCATTGCCCAAACCTCTCTACAGGTATAATAGGCGCTTCGATCTCCGCCATTTCGTGATAAAATCAAACCAAATAGCCCAGAACCATGAACTTTCAAATAGTTTGAAATTTGTAAAATTTCTTTTTTAGTTACTTTTTTTGAATAATTTTTGGCATCTACAACAATAAAATCAGCGTAGTACCTATTTCTTATTTGTGACCAAAACCCTAATTCGGCATAATTCCTCAAGATAAAATCTCTTCTGTTTATTTTAAAATGATCAGAAAGTTCGGTAATTGGAGAAGAAAGAACATCTCCAAACAAATATTCTAGTATTTTTCCAACATGCTTTTGATACTTTAACCAATCAATTTTACCCTTTCGAATCTTGTTAAGATCATTTACTAGTTCATCATGAAAGGCAAGATAATTTTTGCTTGAAAAGATTGCTTTTAATATTGAATGATTCGAATTAGAAATTTCGTTTGCAAAAGTTTTGCTTATATATGGAATATCCCAAATCTCAATATTTTCTTTTTGAATTGCTTCATTGTCCTGTTCAGGTAAAACACCAGGAAAAGCAAAAACAATTTTTGCATTTGGCTTTTTTGATTGATACAATTTTAATTGAATTATTATATCTTTTAATCGTTGTTCAGTAAATGTGGGCATTGTCTTTACTTCGATCAATAATTCTTCCCAATATTTTCCCTTTTTCCTTTCAGTAGATATATCCCCTCGAAGCTGAGAATCTGGCATTAAAATTTCTGCCTTCGAATTCCTAAAAGTTCTACTTCCAATTGTAAGTTCAAGTAGGAAGTTTACCAATTCTGTTTCTCGAAAATGCTTATTAGATTTTGCAGTGTTATCAGCTGCACAAATTAATCTTAAATTTGATAAATTTGATAGTCCTCCGACAGATTGTGGAATAAGATGTTCAATAAATAATGGTACATCATTCCTACCACATATATAACATTGTTCACCATATAACTCTACTAGTTTTAAATATATATCCTCTCGTTTTTTCATATATCATTATTACGGCATTAAAAATTATTATCTTACCTCCAAAACTATTCGAGTTAAATCCTGAAAGAATTAAGCATAAGTATATCTAGATAATTGCAACTTTAAAAATGCTACTACTAACTTATTTTTAATATTTTAAATTAAAATTCGTATGCAATAATACTACAAAAATCTTCAAAAAACTCATTATCGATCTGAATGCTTTTCTTTCTCTAAGATGATGCTGAATCCCTTGTTGTTCTATTAGAATACGTACTTTTAATGATTTAGAGTACCTATCAAAGTGGGCAAATGTGCATATATTTTGACAGGCTTAAAGATAGCTTTCATATAGCAGGCTAATTTGGCTGACAATTAATTCTATAAAGTAAAAAAATAAGTATAACTATGACTTCTAGATATTTGAAAAAGATACAAAAAGAAATTAGTCAATCCATTTCTGGAAATAAGAAAATTTACTTGGATACCAATTACTGGCTTCGCTTGACAGACTGTAAATCAGAGAAAGACATAGTTCTTCTTAATCTATTAACAAAACTTGTAATTACTAATAAAGCTATTATTCCAATTAGTGAATATAATTTTTGGGAAATTTTAAAACAGAAAGATCGATCATCACTGAATAGGTCTGCTGTAATTATAGATAAACTATCAAAAGGAATATCTATTACAAGTGAAAAAGAAAGGCAAAAATTGGAATTTTTACAATTCATAAAAATAAATACTGGTGAAGAATTTGATAATTTGCAAGAAATAGTTTGGACAAAACTATCATTAACTATCATCTACCCTATTTTTTTGAAATACGAACCTAATTTGCTTTTTGAAGATTTTATTACCTTTCTTAGTAAAATTTCTTTCGAAGAAATTCTAGTACAGCTCGATAAAACCTCTAACTTTAAACCATTTTATCACAAAGATGATATAGTTTTACTTAACTCCGAGAAGGAGAAATATAAAGATCAAAACAAATCTTTTCACGAAATGTTCTTATCAGAACTTGGCGGTTATTTGGATTTATTTGAAAATGATCTAAGTACTTACTTTCAAGAATATTACTGTGAAAAAACTGGAAACATTATTTCTGATGAGGAAAAACAAAATTTTAATCATAAAAGTTGGAAAAATATGATTTACAATTTGTCAAAACTAAAAAAGATTACAAGCGAGCTACCTTCTTTCACAATTTTCCCTGAAATGAATGCCGTAGCAAGATGGAATAAAAATCGTAAATATAAGGATGGAAATGATACATTTGACTTTTTACACACTTCATCTGCACTTCCTTATTTCGACTACTTCTTTACAGAAAAAGAATTAAAAACCGTTATCAGTCAAAGAAAACTTGATCAAACATTCAATTGTAAAGTATCTAGTAATATTGACGAAATTTTAAGCATTTTAGAAGAGGACTTTATTTAACAAAACAAATTATTTCCAGATAAATCCAAATCAAAATTCAACGCCATAGCAACGTTAAATTTAAGTAAAAAATTAATAATGAGTGAAATTTATATTTTTTAAATCATCTACAAAATGGTTCGAAAATTGTCCCGTTGAGGCTACTAAGAAAAAAAAGCTTCAGAGAAATCTGGAGCTTTTTTTGTTTTTATCTTTTTCTGATTTTCTTTGCAGGCACAGATTATAAACCTGTGCCGTCGTTGTCTAAATACATAATTAACAACACTTAAATCCTATTTAACAAGTAAAATTTTCTGTGACTTGAACTTATCGTTAAATCTTATCCATATAATAATTTGGTCATCAAAACTACCTATAATTTACATCTCTATTGTTGGTTCTGAACACTTTCCAACAATATATTTTTTGTCATTTTCATCTATTAAATAGTCAAGATCTTTAGACTTAGTTTTATAAATCAATTTGAAAGTTTGAATTTTATACGCATTAAGTTTTTCAGGTGTAAAAGTTAAGATGTTTTTTTCAATTTTAAATTTTCCATTAATATATTGAAGAGTTCTTTTCCATATTAAATCATATCCTTCTTCTTTTGCTTTTTTCTCTTTAATTGGGTCATACTGCACTGTTTTTATTACAATTCTCGCATTTTCTCCACTCCAACCATATTCTAACAAATTAGTAGATTCAAAAATTAATGAATCTTTTGGCACTTCAAATTTATAAATGAAGCATTTTTCTTCAGGAATAGGTTCCTCTTCAATTTTTAGGATTTTTGGCGGTACCAGCATTTTATTAGATTTCTTTTTCTGACCAAAAGAAACAATACAATTTAATATTATAATAATAAAAATCAAATTCCTCATATTAAGTGCTTTGTAATTATTCAGCATGCTAATTTTATTTAAAATTGGTAATAATAACGTAATTCAAAAAAATTCAGTCAAAAAACATCATTTTACTTTATTTTTTTTTAGTTTTTTCTTTCAAATTAAAAGATTTCTTCTTTTCTTTTTAAAACATTTCAGTTTGTATTTTGAACGATTTTGTTCTTTTTAAAAGTTTTGTGTTAAGTTGTTCGACTTTTTGAGTTTATTAAAGATGAATGCTGATTATGCATTACTTCTTATGATTTTGATTAGTTATTGCTTTTGAACTTTCGATATCAGCATCGTATTCTTGCTTTGAAATTTTTTCAAATTCTATTGTTACTCTTTTGTCCTCTTCATCCGTATAAATATTAATAAATTTAATTTTAAACTTCCCATCCTCAATGCCTTTAAAATAAATGCTATCTGATAAGACGTTAGAATTGATATCAACTCTTTTATTGGAAAGGCTTTTTAGCTTATCCATATCTATTTGCATTTTTTGTGGATAATCAAAACTTAACTTATTTCCTTTTTTGGTAAAGTGGTAATCTGCATCATATATTTTTTGTATAAAATAATGTGCTCCAAATCTAAAAGATTCTTTATTGTTTCTATAAATATCAAAGATTCTATAATATTCTATTTCTTCTTTTTTACTATAGCTACAACCTAATAGAAATAATGCAGCGAAAAGGGCTATTAATTTTCTCATTTTTTATCGTATTACTTCCAAAGGGGCTCCTTCCATCGGACGATGTAAAATTAAGTCGTAACAAGAATAGTTCCCTTCTTTATCTTCTCTCATCAGTGATGAAAAATTCTTATAATATTTATCAGTTTTAACAAGCGCGACCATTTTTCCTTCACCATAAAATTTCATTTGGTATTGATCAAATATAAAGGGTTTGTCATCATTCGCATCTATTATCCAATTGTCAATTATAGCTTGAATATCATTACGTTTATTCCCGTAACTTGCCTGTTGCAATTCAAATACTCGATTGTAATATTTATCTGCTAATCTATTGATATCTCTATTTTTATAATCGTTTATGATTTCATTATAAAAAGCTTCCACCTCTTTTAAAAGCTTTTGTTTATCCTCTTTAGATAGATCTACGCTGTTTGTCCAGCCATTTAAAGTGTATGGAACTTTCGCATCAAATTCTAAATTCAATTCGTAGATAGGCAATGACTCCTTAAGTTTTGGCATTTTATATTTAAAGACTTCATGAAAATCCTTTACTTTTTCCTTGCCGTAATCGCCGCAATCAATTGTAATGTCAAATGACACATCATTTGGGTCAATTAATAATTTTGTATTATAATTTTCATCTGTTTCCGGAGTAATTATAATTTTTATTTTCTGTGTCCCAGAACTGATTAAAGATGGATTTATTGGAATAGAACCTGTTATATTTCCTGAATCATAATGTGAAAAAATTGGATTCCCATTAATTAAAACTTCAAAACTAAGCCCTCCCGCATTCATGTGCAGGGTATAGTTCGGATTATAATCATAAGTTTTTATTTCTTTGTAGATATTAGCTACTTTTTTTATGTTTACCTGATTCATTACATCTGTTTTTCTGATTTCTTGCGCACAAGAAATCAGAAAAGAAAAACTTACAAAAACACTTAATGCTTTAATCATATGTCTAACGTATTACTTTTAGTTTAGCTCCTTCCTTAAGTCGATAGAAATATTGAGAAAAGAAATCAGACTGACAACCTTTATAATTTTCATTTTAACGTATAATTTCTAATTCCTTAGAGCCCTTTGGAATATGGAGATATAAATCGAGTGATGTTATTTTTTTATTTCCTTCTTGATCTATTTTTTCGTGCAAAAAGAATGATTTTCCTTTATTTTCTATATCAGTCCTTTCAATACTAATTATTCTATTATTACCATAAAGCAATATTTTATATTTACTTAAGGGAATAAAATTGTTTGTGAACTTATTTTTATTATTATTCATAGCATTTTGATATTTTTTTATAACATCAAATTTTAGGTATTCAGATTGGTACCATTCAGTATCGGCTTTCAAATATTCTGTCTTTACATAGTCAAAATCCTTCTCTTGATATTTGTCAACTAATTTTTTACAGAATTCTAATACTTTTTCGTGTAAAACTTCTTGGTCCATTTTACTAAGATCCTCACTATCAGACCAACCTTTCAATTCATAAGGTATGGTAGCTGTAAAATTAAAATCTTCAATTAATATATTTTGTCGGCTATAATCAATTGGCTTATTGTAATCATATTCTCCCTTATTATCTAATTTATAGTTAGGAAGTTCATAGTTTGTAACTATCTTAGGTTCTTCTAGATTACCATTTTTATCCCATGCAGTTTTTTCAATTTGAAAGTTGAATTTTGGATTATTATTAAAAAATGGATTAGGGACGTATTTTTCTCTATAAGAAGGATATATTTTTATTTGTAACTGTTGTTCACCACTTTTAAGGAGAGCATAATTAATAGGAAATACAAGAGTTCCTACATCATTGTTGAATTTTTTGGCAACAGGCAGATCATTAATTGTTACTTCGTAATTAAGTGTCGTTTCTATTTTTATTCTATATATGGGCTGATAATCAAAATATTTTATTTTATCTGTTATAGCAGATATCCTTTCTTCTGTATTCATTGTTTTATCTATTTTTTCTTGTGAGTTGCAACTTATTAGACTAATATTCAATACTATTGCTAAAATTATTTTTTTCATTTATAAAGATATTAAAGGTAATTTCCAACCTGTTTTCCATTCGTAAGGGTCTAATACAACAATTTTTCCTTCGCCCTCATAGTGAAGACCGCTTTGTTCTTTTAATTCTTCAATACTACTTCCTTTCGCCCCATCCTCTTCCACTGCTCCAAAATTCGCATTTCCTTTTAAAACAAGACCGTCAAATTTTATGGTTGGTTCTAAATAGATTCCGTCTTTATCTGCTTTAGTGACGCCTTCTATTGATACTCCTGTAATAATAGAAGCTTCTAATTCTCCATATATTGAATAATTTCCGAAAACGAAATTTTTATAGGTCGCATTAGCCTGAATATATCCTTTAAGATTTATTTCTAGTTTTCCTTCTAATTTACAAGGAGAATCATCATCATCTTTCATTAATCTTTCAGAATATTTACTTCCTTCCGCGGTATTTATAGTTCCCTTAAGTGCGCCACTTATTTGAGAGGTTATTATTAAGTCAAGATTAATATCAAAATTATCTCCAAGTGCTTCGTCCAAAATATCTAATGTTGCAACAATTGCTAATACTACAGGATGATTGATTTTATATAACAATTGATAAACATCATACTTAATTTCGAACCCAAAAAGAGGATCAAGATCTATAGCTCCTTCTATCATGGTTCCCATAACTGGGGTATACAAATCTTTTGGAGGATCAGCGTACCAGCTTACAGATACTCCCACACTTGGAGGGATAAACTCAAAACTCCAATTACTCTTTTTTGTTGCTTTGCTTTTTTCTAATTTTTCTTGTAATCTTTTTGATCTATTAGCTGTTTTTTTGTCTTCCTTAGGAGAATTCTGAGTGGTTTCTTCATTTTTTCCATTACATATACTTTCAACCAAATCTTTAATGTCACCTATTTTTTTTAAGAAATCGGTTATTTCAGGCATACCCGATGATAGCTCTAAAGCATGATGTGGACGGTCAAATTCGCACATAAGCGAAAACTCACAATCAATTAGCCCCAGATTTGTAACTTTACTCATCATGTGCGAAGCTTGGCTTCTATAAGATTGTTTTCTTTTAGCTTGAGCAGCCGCTTTTTTAGCTTTTAATCGCTCTTGTTCTCTTATTTTTTGTTTCTTTTTTTGATCATCACTAAGATTCTTAGAACGTCCTTTTAATTTTTTCAGATCGGCTTTTGCTTCCAGTTCCTTAAGTTTCCATTTATCGTGATAGATTTCACGCAACTTATTAAATTCTTCACCATCGTAGTTAAATGCCAATTGCAATGTCCACTTAGTATCTGGATAAACCATAATATCTAAAGGCAAATTAGGGCAGCATGTGCGCAAAGCAACAGGGTATTTTTGTGCTAGATATTCACTATTTGGCCATAAAGTTGACAGCAATCCATTTAATGGAGGGACTGTTTTTCCATGAGTAAAGTCATATCCTACCTGCAATTCTAATTTCTCATCAGTTGGAGGCTGTAGAACAAAAGGCTTGTGGTCTTCTAAAATTTTAAAAGAGGCTTGTGATTTTATAGATGATATACCATTTATAAATTTAAAATTATTTGTAAAAGTGCTGTCATCAGAACCATGGTTTTCAACTTCTACATTTGGGTTATCTTTATCTGGGCTATTACTTTTATATTCTGCTAGCCTCCATTTTTTACTTCTTTCCCCTTTACCATTTTCAATTAATTTTTCAATTTTAGAAATATCTATTACATGGCCTGTGTGGGTTTTAACTGGATCTTCAGAGTAAATGCATTCGCTGGTTTTTAATCCTTCTAATTCTACTGAAAAATCTTTTCTGGATTCTTTTATACCAGCTGTCAGAGGAAAAACTAATTTAGTTAAGCTTAGATTGTTTTGAACATTATAGATTTCAATTTCAACGGTATCTTCTCCTCTTGAATATTTACCAACAGCTCTATTAAATCGGCATGGCAAAAAATTAGCAATAGAGGTTTCTATTGTACCTGTAACTAAAACTTTGTTTCCTTCGGGCTCTAAAGTAGTGATTTCATATGTCCTTCCTAACACTCTCACAAGAGGTTGGTTGCCAGCATTGCTTATTTTTAAGTATTGGTTATTAATTGCCGTAAACATATAAGCTTTCATCTGAATAGAATTGTCTGTCCCTTGAGCATTATTTGTTTCCTTATTTACAAAAAAAGCCCAAAGAGGATCTACATATATATCTACAATACACTTTTGAACTAATTTTCTTGTTGTTTTGTTCTTTTTCTCATCTATAACATTTAGGATATATAAATCACAATCAATAACACGGTCTGGTAAATCATTGTGTACCTTTACTTCTCTTGTTAATGTTTTATTAGATATTGGGGCATTGTTTTTATTAATCTCCTCTTTAGGTCTAGGCACTTTTTGATATACCCCATTATCTTTTTCAAAGAGGGGCAAATCCTCATCTTGAAGCTGAACATCATAAAGATCAATTAATATTTCATCTCCATACAAGCCTTCTGTATAGATGTGAAGTTGTATAGTTTCCCCATATTTGATATCACCTTTAATGATGGCTCCATCATTGCCTGATAAATATTCCCTCCATTCGTATCCTACCACTTTTGGCGTTGATTTACCCGATACAAAAAGACCATTTTTAGGATTCCCTGTTGGAGACGAAACTCCATATATGTAAGGTTCTAACCAAGCAATTCCGTTTCCACTGTAAACTTTAGGAAGACTAAAATTTCCTCCGGAATAACCTTTACCAATAAATTTATTATAATCGTCATCTACAAATGATAATTTGTTCTCCAATAAGTTCCATATCCAGACTGTTTCTTTTTTTTCAGCCTCTGATAATTCACTCCAATTTTCTATTAAAACATTAACATTAGGATTACTATTTTCCTTTTCGCCCTTACTATTTAACTTAGATTTGGAGGCTTCAATTTTAATAAATGAATTACCTGGATTGTAAACATCATCAATCCCAGGATTAACTTTTAATTTAAATTTTGACATAATACTAATCTATAATTGTCAGTTCTATATTTTTTATTTCTAAGCTACTCAGATCAATTCCAGGAAATATCTGAGCATTTATTTCGCTATCTGTATTTTCTACATTTTTTTCAGAAACTTCTGCAACTTGTCCGTGATCTTTGATTGTGATACAATCAGGACCTCCTATAGGACAAGTGGCTTTACTATCTTCAAGTAATATTTTACCTTGATTAGACAAGGTCACCTTATCGTATAAACCACTCCATTTTGTAATCGAAGCTTGGCATGGCAGATAATCACCACTTCCGTTGGGTTGCATTTTACATTTTCCGAAAGTGTTTTTTTCTAATGTCTGACCAATTTCTTTGTCTGTTCCAATGAGTTTTTCCTTTCCATCTTTATCATTTGCATAATGCTTAGAATGTGTTTTAACTTTTAATTTGTCTGTTTTGGGTTCAACACTAAATTTACATTCACAAGTTGCACCCTGTACGACAAAATGTTTTTCAGCCATAATAATCTGGATTAAATTATTTTATTTTTTGAACATGTTTAAGAAATTCGCTAAAGAGCTTTTTCTTTCAATGGTTGGAATTTCTTCTACAAACAGGCGTATTTTTTCAGAAGGTTCTTCTGAATTCTGAATATGCTTAAAACCTTTTAATCTTTCACTTATATCAATAATATCTTCGTCTCCCATAGTTTGAAAATTCTGAAATTGTTCATGTGCCTTTCGTGCTCCAAGATCAGAGTCTGGTCTAAAATCTTCATCTTCTACTAAATGGAATAGTGCTATTTTTTGCACTTTCTTTTTTGCATCATTTATTTTAGTTTCATAAGCCGCAATAATTGAAAATATTGACCTGTCCTCGCCATAGAGTTTATATTGTACTTCCATTTCTGATTCTAAAGTTTTATAGGGCATATCCTGCAATTTTGCCTTTGGATAATTAATTCCCTCTAAAACTTCTTCGATAGACCGCTCATCAATGCTTTTACCTTTAGCGTTAACAATTATCTTGTCTGTAGCTGTGTAATACTCTTCAATTGTATGATTTACTCTGTAATCAATAGATTGATTTCCTAAAATAGGCGATTTCCATTTGTACGTCTGAGCTGTTTCCAAAGGATAGTCAATATAGATTGGAGAAAAATATAAATGAAAAAACCAATCCTGATTCAATGACTTTTCAAGTTCCTGCTTGTTCAAAATGAGTTTTTGAACTTTGTTGAGTATTTTATAAGCAACCTCGCTATAATAATAAGAACCAAGATGTTTTTTTAAGGAATTCCATCTTTGTACAATTTCATGATGGTTGTCAATCTCATATATTGTACCATCTTCGGCAGGTATGATCTTTATTGGAAAAATTGCTTTCGCACATTTGTCCAGCATTTGCTCTACCAGTAAATTAGGTTCTTTATTGTCAACATACACCTGTTTACGATTTACTTCAAAAATGAAATCATTATAGGCGTCGTTTATTTTGCAGTTAATTTCGACTTCGTAATGTACTTCTTTTATAAGCTTTTCATTTTCAAAATCCTGATACCTGTATCCATATTTTCTTGTTTCATTAAAACTGCTATGCTTTAATTCACGGCCATTATAAAAATTTATTTTTTCTAGACTGGGCATATCCTAAGAAAAGGTTTGTTATTTTTTCGAAGTAAATGTAAGTTTTTGTTTTCAAAAAAAAATTCACAAATTTAAATTTTAACAGAAAATTTCGGAGATAAATTAATTAACAACCGTAACAACCCCATATAACTCTGATAATAAAAAACTTACAATTAAAAATTCAGAATCAGTAGTCAAAATTTGGCTTAAAAATTAATGATCGAATTAATTCTTCTTTGTTTAATTTTGAATGCATTTGCCAATAAATAAAAAAGCTTCAGATTGCTCTGAAGCTTTTTATTTATACAAATTCTCAATTTTTCCTTACTGTTTGAGAAGTAACAGGTTCCCCTCTTTCTGTAAAAACATCATCTGCATAATAGTTTACAAATTGCATCGGAACACCAACACCAGTATCTAGCAACGGAGTTGTCTGCAAATGATAATGCAAATGCGGCCCAGTAGAATATCCGCTATTTCCTGCCAAACCTACTTGTTGTCCTCTCACGACAGTATCTCCTACTGCAACGATGATGGAATTCTTTTTAAAATGAATCATAAAGGAATATTCTCCATTCAAATGATCAATTATAATATAATTTCCTAATGGCTGTTTGCTGTTTTTAATTCCAGGAACATTGTCTTCTATGGCATTTTCCATTGCAATAATTTTTCCATTTCCAGGTGCGTTCAGGCGTTTGCCAAAACAATAATAATCTTCATTTTTGGTTCCGTCTCCGGTTTTGTTACTTCTGTTTACTATATGAACCATGTCGAGCGCATATCTCTGATGGCGACTAGGCGCAAAATGATGATTTTCTTCTAGCGATTTTCCGCCCGCAACGATGTACCAATCGTCTTCAAAAGGCAGTTCCAACACTGTTTTTGTTTTGTAATTTAAATAGACATCTTCGTCAAATTTACCTTCATCTCCCATTAGCATGTCTGCACAAGATGTTAGCAAAAAAGCAACTATAAAAATAAATGCGTAAACTGTAGATTTGATATATTTCATGATTAGAATTTATAGTTAATACCAAGGTTTAATTGATGCTGTAATTCTCTGTAAGCACTCGGAATTTGAAGTCGGGAATAATTAAAGTTGTAAGTTGCCTTTACATCAAAATGATTGGAAAGTTTATAACCGTATTCTAAATCCCATAAAACACTTTGATAATTGTCTACAATGTAAAATTTGCCTTCGGCGTTGGTAACTCGAAGTAGCATAATAGGAAGAGTTAATTTTGAAGACAGATACTGTTTTTCATTTATCTGATAACTGAATCTACCTGTAATGCCGAACTCCTGATGAAACGAAATATAATCTCCATCGTGATATGCAGCCAAAGAAGTTCGCAATTGCAATCCTGCGTGTATTGTAAATCTATTTCTGTCATACACTTTTTTTAAATACGAAAAATTCATTCCGCCTTTGTAATAATCGGTATTGAGAATAGATAACTTATCTGTTTTTAGATCCGTTGAAAGAAGGTCTAGATTTACTTCAAATAAATTATCATTTTTACTCGTTCGAGCATAGTTTAATTTATAAATCAAACCTTGATACTCGTAAGTTGCTACGGGAGCAAATTCGAGATTTTTTAAATAGCCAAAATTGTTTCCAACAGAAAATTCGAGCTGATTCTTTTTTTCAGTCGTTTGAGATTGAACAGAGACCGCAGACAAAATTGCAGCGCTAAACAGAAACCGATTTAATTTCATATAGTTTGAGATGATTAAGTTGATTATCATCGCCAAAACTAAATGGATTGAAAAATTGAAAAGTCCAAATAACTTAAGACTGAAGAAATCCGAACTTATTTATTATTGTTACGGAAACTGTTTGGTGTCATTCCTGTCGATTTTTTGAAAGCATTGTGAAATGTAGTCTTTGAAGTAAAACCCGATTCTAAACCCATTGCTAGCAAGCTGTAGTTTTCATAATCCGAATCGAGAATCATTTTTTTCACAGCTTCCACCCGATAATTATTGATGTAATTTGCAAAGTTATCTTCGGTAATCGCATTAACAAGCTGCGAAACATATCCTGCACTTATTCCTAACTGTTCAGCCACTTTTTCTCTGTTTAGACTGCTGTCTCTGTAAATTTCTTGTTCCTCACAAAGCTCCTGTAGTCTTTTGAAATAAGGATTTTCTTTTGTAAAAAGATCCAAAGCAATTGCATCATTGCTTTTTTTAAGAATTACCTCTTCAACAGATACAAGGTTTTCTGAAGGAATTTCTTGGTACAGCAACTCCTCTATTTCTTCCTTATTGTCTGCCAATCTATATCTGAATACACCATAATAGGTAGTGCAATGAATTAAAAATGTAGCAAAAAGGGCAAGAATTCTCATAACATATGAAACATCATAATGAAAAAACAGTCCGATTAAAATGGCTGTAATCCAAGATAGCATTAATGCATAAACGAGAACCCATAAAAAAGTGATCCATTTTTTTTCTTGCTTATCCTTTGAAAATTTAATAAAACTGAAAGTATAAACAGCCATAAAAGGCATAAAGAGCAGAATAATAAAAAAATCAAAATCTCCTAGAGTTTCTAAAAAGTTTTTAAGAGCAACAGGGATTGTAAAAAAATGGGCAACAACATCACAATCATAAAAAATATTTGAAAAAGCTGAATATAAAAACGGCACATACAGCCATCGAATCTTTTTCGAATTTCTGATGGGATGATTCACCTGATGTATGACAAACATAAAAATGAAAACCGGGAAAATGAATGCCCATTCTACATCATCGAGAAATCGCAGAAAAGGCATACTGCTATAAATATCAATTATTTCGAAAACGAGATTTGCGATAAGAATAGAAAGTGCAAATATTGCGTAGGCCAGATATTTATTGGCATTGCTCTTAAATAGTGGCGATTTTAAGATAATTGCTCCAAGAACTAATCCTTGGAAAATGGCTGTGTTAAAGAAAATTGTAAAGATCAATCTATATCGTCGTTGTTTAGGCATACTGTCAACATAATGCTACCAGTACAAAATTGTTTTTAGTCTATTTCTTATATTTTTGTTTGACGAAACTATACTTAATTCATTTTATTTACTGTTAAAGGAAATACAATTAAAACCTAAGAAAAAGACAAATAAAAGATAAATGAGTACCGATTTATTCAATTTTAAGCTTTTGAAACCTTTTCTAATTTTTCTTACACGAATTTTGGTTTCAAATAATTCAAATCAATCTTTATGAAAAAAATTTTATTGCTAGCTGTTTTTACAGTTTTAGGATTTGCGAATGTTAATGCCCAAGAAATTAAATTTGGAGCTAAAGCGGGTTTAAACTTTTCAACTGTCAACGGAAGTAACACCAACAACATTGATTATGTAACATCCTACCATGTTGGCGTTGTATCGGAAATTCCAATTTCTGAAAAATTTTCTTTTCAACCTGAACTCATGTATTCTCGTCAAGGATATAGCTTCAATAATGATGTTATTGCTATGAATTATCTGAACATTCCTTTAATGGGAAAATACTATGTAACAAAAGGATTGAGTCTTGAAGCTGGACCACAAATAGGTTTTTTACTTTCTGCTAAAAATGAAGGAGTGAAAGTAACAAATTCATTCACTACTTTTGATTTTGGCGTTAATTTTGGTCTAGGCTATAAACTAGAAAACGGACTTAATTTTAGTGCAAGATATGACTTAGGAATAACTAAAGTTAGTACAGAAAATAGAAATGGAGTATTTCAAGCATCTGTTGGTTACTTCTTTTTATAGAATCTTAAATAATTTACAAAAAAAAACACCACTCATTTTGAGCGGTGTTTTTTTTTATCAAGTTCCTTAAAATCAACAACAACTTAAATTTTATCGAAGTTCAAAACCTCTTTCTTCCAGTGTCTGTCGTAAATTTTGTCTTCCTTCCATATAAGTCATATCATTTGATGAAAATCGAACAGCATCTTGCCAAGTCTGTGGTTTTAAACTATTATCTTGCCTAAATTTTAGAAAAGCTTTTTCATAAACTGGAACTTCTTCTTTCCAACTTTTTCTATCATATCCATTATAATGCAATACAGCTTTTTGGCTTAAACGAGGTCGTATGCTACTAACTTCAGATGGATCTGGCATTCCTAAAACCATTCCAAAAACAACATAACTATAAGCTGGTAAATTTAAAAGCGCTGCAATTTCTTTTGCATTGTTTCTCATTGCACCAATATAAACCACTCCAAGTCCAAGAGACTCTGCTGCTATAACTGCATTTTGTGAAGCAATAGCGGTATCAATAGAAGCCATCAACAAAGCATCGGTATATTTTTGCACTTCATTGCTGCCGTTTTCTACTGATGAAATTTCATTATTTCGATACATATCTGCAATCCACAACAGAAAAACAGGCGCTTGTTCTATATACGGATTTCCTTTTCCGAATTTAGAACCCAATCTTGAAGTTTTTGCGACTTCTGCTTTTAACTCAACATCAGTAACTGCAATTACACTCCATTGATTTAAGTTTGAGGAATTGGAAGCCGATTGCGCTGCCGCAACGATCGTTTCAATCGCTCCTTCTGGAAGAGCATCTGGCAAATATTTTCTAACTGAACGATGGCTTAAAAGTGCTTCAATTTGATTATTCCATAATATTTCTTTTGGCATAGCATCTATGCCGTATCTTTGTAATAGTAATTCTTCTTTTCTATTATTTTCGTCATTTATCATAAACATTTTTTTTTATAATTTTGACAAAACTACAAACGAACAAATTAAATATCAAGTAGTTACAAACAAAGTACTTAGTATGGTAAACCATACTAATACTCATTACTAAACAGTTACAAATACAAAAAATGGAAAATAATATTGATTACAATTTTGACTTAGCCGGAATTTTTAAAATTATTGGAGGCAAATGGAA
Organism: Flavobacterium sp. HJSW_4; assembly: GCF_042436695.1. NCBI lineage: Bacteria > Pseudomonadati > Bacteroidota > Flavobacteriia > Flavobacteriales > Flavobacteriaceae > Flavobacterium > Flavobacterium sp. HJSW_4. Next base: position 6,966 of record NZ_JBHNPP010000011.1, on the reverse strand, counting down.
AATTCCATTAATAAAAGCAATGGGATCAGTATGTCCAAAAAGATTTGGAGAGCTTCGTGTAGAAATGGAAAATTTAGCACAAGCGACCTTAAGTACCCAACTTAGAGAATTAGAACGAGATGGATTAATTTTTAGAAAAGTTTTTCCTGAAATACCTCCAAGAGTTGAATATTGTTTAACCGAATTAGGAGAGTCGCTTTATCCTGTTGTTGACACACTAGAAGATTGGTGGACAATGTATACCAATAAAGGATGTAGACACCCAAGTTTAAATACACAAAAAACAAAGAAAAGTTAAAAACAAAAGCTTCAGAGTTATCTGAAGCTTTTTTGTTTCTTGTACTTTAGTCAAGACTTTATAATATCTGATCAAAGCAACTCTTTCAATACTTTTTTCCCGTTTTCGTTATCTGGATTTAACTCAACAGATTTTTGATACATCTTAATCGCGTCTGCTTTTTTACCGCTTTGAAGCAATGCCTCTCCGTAGCTATCATATATATTTGAGCTATTCGGAAAAAGCAATGTTGCTGAAGCAAATGTTGACAAAGAATTATCTGTTTTTTGAAGTCTCAGAAATTGATATCCTAGTCTATTAAAATCTCTTTCTGTTGCTTCATAACTGCTTGGATTTTTTAGATATCCTTCAATTAACTGATTTGCTTTTTCTTTATTTCCGCTTTCAAGCAAATTGCCATAAACTCTCGAAAGATTCTGTACGGGCATTTTATAAGGCTTATTATCCATTAATCTAAAGACCTCACTAGCGATTGGAAAAACCGGATTTGCTGTATTAGATATTAAAACAATCGTTTCATTTTTAGGAATGTTATGCATCAAAATAGAGGTAAGTCCAGTATTTAATCCATCATGAAAAACTATTTTTTCGTTATTTTCATTCGTATAAGTTTGCCAACCTAAACAATAAGCCATCTCTTTTTCGTCAAAACGATAAGAAGCAAGTTTTCCATCATTGAGTTTACTTGGAGTTAGAGCTTCCTCTACTTCTTTCTTTCCCAAAATCTGATAACTAAATAATGCTTTTTGATATTTCTGCAAATCTAAAGCCGTACTTACAATTCCGCCGCTTCCATAAAAATTGCTTTTCTCATCTATTAAAAGAACATCTTTTAAAGTTTCAACATTAACTACTTCCGTCGAATAAAAGTTGGGATACGTGTACAATTCTACTTGATTCGGTTCTTTAATTCTTCTATTTTTAGGAAGAAATGAATCCTTCATTTTAGCAGGTTCAAAAATATTTTTGGCTAAATAATCTCTAAAACTCATTCCTGAAATTTTTTCTACAATTAATGCCGCAAGACAGAAATTGACATTATTATATTCCCATTTATTTCCTGGCGAAAATGAAAGTTGTACTTTATTCTGAATTAATGCAGGAATAATATCTCCGTTAGAAATAACTTTTTCTGGCTGTTCTTTCATCAAATTATCAAATAGACGATAATATTGTGCCACTCCAGAAGTATTGCTTAGCAGATGTCTAATGTTTACGCTTGGATAAGGAAAATCTGGAAGATATTTTTGAACTGGATCATCAATATTTAATTTTCCTTTTTGTTTGAGTTGGAGTATTGATACCGCAGTAAATGTTTTTGATACCGATGCAATTGGAAATTGAGATTTCTCATTGATTTTTTCTTTCTTTTCGATATTAGAATATCCGTAAAAATTAGAAAAAGCTTTTTCTCCCGATTTGGAGACTAAAACACTGCCGTTAAAAAGATTGTTTTTAGCAAGCGTTGAAAAGAAATCATTTATCTCTTGCCCTGAGATAATACTTGTAAAAAGTAAAGCCGTAAAATAAAGAAATAATTGTTTGTTCATTTTGATTGATTGATTGATTGATTGATTGATGATTTTTTAGAACGAAAATAATGAAATATTATTACTACAATAAATTTCTCTTCATCATTCCGAGAAAAACTGTCTTCATGAGAAAATTTACACTACAAATCTTCGATTTCCGACTAAAATTTTCAATATTTAGCATCTTAATTGGTCTTTTTGACTGTTAAAATAATATTTTCTTAATCGCTGGCTTTCTATTAGCAGATGTTTTTCTTAAATTTGCGGCTTTAAAATTCGTAGGTTTTATTCCTCGTTATCCTAAGTTTGATAGCATATTTTTATTTAAGCCGACTAAAACATTAGAACATACTTTAATTATATTATAACCGCAAATCAATACAATGCAAAACAAACACAACCCCCTAATCCTATTTTTTACCCTTTTAACTTTATTTTTTTCTGTTAATTTATTCTCTCAGAAAAGTGTCTATGCCGGAATCGAAATTGGACGTAGAGCGATAAAAGTTTCTGTTATTGATGTGAGCAACATCAGAAAAGCTGATTATAAAATTCTTTCTTTCTGGACTGAGAGAATTCCGTTTGCTGACCATATTACTGCTAAAGGCGAGCTTACTCCAGAAGATATCACTAAAACTACTCTTACAGTAAGTACCCAATTGCAAAAAATTAGAGCTGAAAACAAACTTCTTGAAGAAAACATTTTTATTGTAGCTGCTCCAGTTTTTTCAGGTGCGCGTAACTTAGATGTTCTAAAAAACAAAATTGCTCTTTTAACTGGAAAACAATTAGAGGTTTTAGAGGTTAACGAAGAAGCAAAAACACTTGTTAAAGGTGCTATTCCTCCAGTTGATTTCGCTACTGCTTTCCTTCTTGATATTGGTGCTCAAACTACTAAAGGTGGTTATATCGACGAACTTAAAGATGGTAAATTAGAATTTATTCCTTTAGAGCTTAACTTTGGAACAATGACGCTTACTGATGCTGTAGAAAAAACAGTAGTAAATAAAAGTCAGATAAACGATATGTCGACTTATCAGGAAAAATCTTTTGATTATAATGTAATTCTGCGTAAAAAGACTAAAGAATTATTTGATGCGAATCCTCCTTTAGCAAAAAAGGATAAATTATACTTATCTGGTGGAGCGGTTTGGGCATTCTCAACTCTTTTTTATGACGAAACTGTTAACAAAGAACATTATGTTGCTTTAACTCTTCAAGATGTTATCGATTATGATGCTATTCTTAAAAACAACTTTAGTAAGTTTACAACCCTTGCAAAAACTAACAAAGAAGCTGCAAGAGTTTTAAGCACTTACGACCAAAAATACCTAATTTCTGCAAACAATATTCTTGTAACTTGTCTTGAAAGTATTCCTGACTATGCTACAAAGAAAATTTACTTTGTAAAAGAAGGACAAGTAATCTGGTTGATCTCTTACATTGCAGATCGTTCAAAAAAGATTAATACTAATTTCTAAGAATTATCTTTTTCCAAAATATTAAAAAGCTTCAGAGAAATCTGGAGCTTTTTTTATTCCTTCACCAATCTTTCATTAATAATATCTAACAATTCCATTTCATCGGTAGGAAATAAATGAAGTGCTTGTTCTAAAACCAATCCTACATCTATTGAAGGGTTTTTATTGTTTTCATTTTCTAAAGCCATAATACAAAGCTTTAAGGTGTTTGTAATCAAACAGCCTAACTCAGAATAATTTAAAACCTTTACCTCAGCATTACAGGTTTTATTATCTGTTGGTTTTAGAATATTTAAATATTGAGCCGATTGTTTTTTAATGTATTCCAAATCTTTTAATTCTTTAATATCCATATTATTATTTTCTAAAGTTATCTTTTATGATAACCAATTTAGGCAAATATATAACAAAATTTGAATTATCATAAAAGATAATTTATTTTGAAAGAAACCATCCAACAGAAAGTCGGAAAACGAATTCAAGAAATTAGAATTCAGAAAAACATTTCTCAACAAGATTTAGCTTCGAAATGTAATTTCGAAAAAAGCAATATGTCTCGATTGGAAAAAGGAAATTCTAATGCGACACTTTCAACATTAGAAAAAGTTTGTGATGCATTGCAAATAGATTATATCGAATTATTTAGATTCTAATTTCTTTTATAAAATATGTCTCAAAAAGTCTACATCTTCGGCAATGGCAACCTCAGCTTTAGTGATTATATACATCATTACAAAAACGCTATAGATAAATTATTAGAATCTGAAAATGTACATTTTATAGTTTGTGATTTTAAAGGCGTAGATACTTTAACAATGGAAGTTCTTAAGTGTGCAACACCAAATGTTACTGTTCTACATATGGGAGAAAGACCTAGATATGCGCCAGATAAATACAAAACAAAAGCTAGTCAATGGAATTTTATTGGAGGATTTGAATCTGATTTAGAAAGAGATTCTGCAGCCATAAATATGTGTACTCACTTTTTGGCGCACGATATAAACTCCAACGAAAAAAGAAAAAGTGGAACCTTAACCAATATTGAAACTTGTCTAAAAGAAAATAAAATAAGTTGTATTTAAAAACCAAAAATGCGTAAACCCAAAAGGACTTACGCATTTTTTTTGATGAAGCATTTCAAAACGCCATATAAAATTCGACCTATTTTATATCATTTGCTTTAAACGATGATTATCTTCTTCTTCCGCCGCCTCCACCGAAGCCTCCGCCTCCCATGCTTCGAGAACCGCCTCCCATTTGTCCTGCACTTGGTCTTGATGAAGATCCGCCGCGATTAAAATTGGAGTTTGAAGAACTACTTCTATTATTATTAAAATTTGAAGAACTTCCTCTATTGTTGTTAAGATTTGAAGTTCCCGCGCTTGGCGATGAGCTTCTTGTTCTTCCCGATCCTCCAGTATTTGATGGTCGTGTGCTTGCAGAAGCTCCTCCTCGATTGGTATTGTATCGATTATTGGTAGTATTGTTTCGCACCGTATTAGACCGCATTTTGTTATTGTTGTAATTATTAAAATTGTTTCTGTTATTAATATATACATTATTTCCGCCATGATAATGCCCGCCGTGATACCCATGATGATGGTAATAATGATTATGACGGTAAATACCTACTGCCATTACAGTAAAAGCAGCAAAATATGGAGGGTAAAATCCGTAGTAATAAGGCGGATAATACGGCACATAAGCTGGTGAATACACATATTGTACAATTGGCACTGTTTCTACCACAACGGCTGTTACGGCTGGTGCGCTAGCTACAGGTTCACTTCCTGTATATCCAGGATTTGCTGTTTTTGCAGGTGTCGATTGGGTTACAGGTTCTATAACATAATCTTTTCCGTAGAGCAATTCGTCGCCCACAATCTGCATTTTTACTTTGCCACTTTTGTCTTTATCAACCAGAATAACGGCAACGTCTTGATTTTCGTTTTTGTTTACAGCGACTTGAAGAACAAATGTAAACGAGTCTCCATTTTTCTTGGTATTTACTTTTATGAAGTCTACTTTTTTATCCAGATTCAAATCCAAATTATTGATTCCCGTTTTCTCCAGATTCAGATTTTTTTCAAATTCCTCAATGGTTTTTGATTTCTGAAACAGAGTCATCACAGCATACAAATCAAGATTATCTCCTGGAAGTCCAAGTTCTTTTCCTTCACCATCAGACTGACTAAAAATTAGCTGGGCCGACATGATTAATGCAACTGTTAAATATTTTGTGAATTTCTTTATCATAGTAAGAGTATAAAATATTAATATGCGGAGTAGAAAATGATTCTTTCTATACTTTCTACTCTGTACCCAGAAATCGTCTAGTGTTTTTTGGTTTTATCCAATTCGCCAATAAAAGGAATGGCATCCTGAATTTCAGCTCGTATGGTTACTTGCAAATACAACTCCAGCTGTACAAATTTTGCTGCGTTGATTCCGCCAATGGCTTTTGTCAATTTAGAATGTGTTTTAGCTAACAATTTATCAGAATCTTGATTGTATTTTAAGTTTGCCGATGTTAATTCTGTAGCTTTAGAATCGCTCAAGGTTGCATAATTGTTTGCATAATCTTCTAGAATTCTAATCTTCTGCTGGCTTAAAGCTTTACGTTCTGCTTCGTATTTATCATAAATTGGCTGAAATGCAGCTTCTTGTGCCTCTGTTAAACCTAAATATTCATGTACAACATCTGTCTTCGATTTTCCGTAAAGGTCTTGGATCATATTAATTTCATCCATAGAATTCTGTGCTGTTGCATTCAATCCAAAAGCTAATGAAAGTATAAATAGTATTTTTTTCATAATTTAAGTTTTTTAAAGTTTTTAATTATTTGCTAAAGTCATAGCTAAGCGTCAAGCCTAAACCAAATTGAAAAGTATTTGAATGCATTTATTCTGTTAATCCATCAGAAGCGCTCATATCTCTCAAGCATACATATTTGCCATCTCTTTTTTCGAAAAGACTCATATAGTTTCCTGTATTAATTGGAACATTTGTAGAGTCGGTCACTTTATAGTATCCTACTTCTACTACTTGATTTCCATCGTGAGAAACGAAGACTTCTTTGGTTTCAAATGAGATTACATTGGTATTGTTTTCTAAATCTGATTTTAAAAATTCATATCTAGCATCTTTACCAATAATTGGTGGCCTGTTTTGATAAAAAGTAATAGCATCGTCAGCATAATATCCGATCTCTTTTAACTGACCAGCATTGTATGTTGCAGCATATTCATTTTCTTTTGCCTGAATTTCTTTCTTGACTTGCTTTAAGTCAATCACTGCGTTTTCTTCCTTTTTTGTATTGCAGGAAACCAATACAGCACAGAACCCTGCTAGAACCGCTCTTGTAATTATTTTATTTTTCATACACATTTAATTTTCGATTTGTTATAAGATTATTTCCTTTTACAAACAGGCTTAGAATATGTTCGTAAATACAGGTCTTTTTAGTAATTCAATTCAACGTTTAACATTCCAATTACTCCTTTTGATCCCACTTGTGTCGGATAACTTAAATATCCAACTGGCGCATGGCTTTCGTACATTACCTCTGGATTTATGCGGAAAAATTTGGTTCTAAACGGAAACCAGTTTACTCCCATGGTTACTTCCCAAGGTTTTCCGTAATCTCCATTTATAT